>JAVYAJ010000195.1:0-10086 GCA_032229885.1 Candidatus Anammoximicrobium sp.
CCAACCAGCTTCCCACATCGTTCGGCGCCGGCGCCAGGAACGGGCAATCCACCGTGGCGGTTGGCCGCGGCGGGACAATCCGCTGATAGGCATCGTACAGGGCCCGCGCAACGTCCTCTCGGTCGGCGCTCAACGCCGTCTTGGCTGCGTCGAGCGCGGCCTGTGCTCGCTCGGCGCGCGGCAGTGAGGCATCGGCGTCTACGGCGGCCGCCGCATCCGTCGCCGCACCGGTGAACGCGAGGCCCACCAAGCCGGCCCAGAAGCGGGTGGCGGCGTCTAGCCGGTCATCGTCCTGGGCCCGACGCGCCCAGAGGATCACCTGCTCGGTGTCGTGCAGGGCGGCCAATGCATCGATGTGTTTCGTCCGGACCAACGCATAGTCCGCGCCGCGGTCGTTTCTCCCAAAGTTCGTCACCTCCAGCAGCAACTTTCCCGCCCAGGCGATATATGCGGGGCTGGCGTTCGTCTGATAGTAAAAGATGTTGGGCGTCACCGGCGTCGCGCGAAACGATCGCAGCAGCACCAGCGCGCGATTTGGATCCGAGGCCATCAAGCCGGGCAGATATTTGGCGCCCAATCGCTGTAGCTCGGCCAGACCTGCTCGAAACTGGGGAGGATCTTTTCGGCCGCCGTCGTTCGCGGCCGCCAGACAGGGAAGCTGCGAAAACGCGGCCCAACGCTGCTCGTCCGTGGCTTGTGGATCGTCGAGCGTCTTGACGAGCAGCGTGGTGGCCTTGTCAAACTCGGCCAAGCGCTTGTACAGCGCCGCCAGGTCAAAGCCCTGCTGCTGGGCGATCGAGACGGCCTGGGCGATCACTTGGTCGCGTTGTTGGTCGATCGCATAGGTGGCTTGTTTGATATGGACGTCGATGATCGCCGACCAGGCGTCCCGCCGTGCGCGCTCGTCGAGTTCGAGCGTCAGAATCCGGTGATAGGCGTCCAGCGCCGCGTCGTCTTTGTCCTCGCGGTGGTACAGGTTGCCGATGTTGTGCAGCGCGACGGCTTGTTCTTCCGGCTTCAGATCCGCGAGCTTCAACGCCCGATCCAGGAACGCGTGCGCCGGCGCCAGATCCATCTGATCCAGATACTGGCCCGTACAGCTCTTGATGTAACTGTCGGCAAGGTCGCGGAAAGCCTGGATCTTGGCCAGATTGTCGGCCCGCGGATCGTCGATGATCCTCTGGTAATAGTCTTTGGCGATGGGATAGCGATCCGGCCCCAGTCCGATATGGGCCGTTGCCGCGATGCTGAGAAAGCGGATTCGATCCTGGTCCGACAAGTCTTGCTGGTTCAGCACCTGTTCGGCGTTGGCCACCGCTTCGGCCCAGTTCTTTCTGACGATGTCCAGACGGATCGCGTTATACTGTTTGTCATACGGCGATTTTGGCGCTGCCGCCAATGCGACTTGGCTGGTCAAGATCGCCGTCAGGATGAGTACACAACCGCGCATGATGTTCCCCTTGTTTCCGGCGCGAGCCGCTATCGCGTCAATTCGCTGATCTTCTCGATCATTTCCATCCGCATCTGATTCAAGTCGACCGTGTGGCCATCGATCATGGCGAACCATTGGCGCACCTTGCGTCCCGCCTCGACGCGGTCCAGGTCGCCGGACGCGATGCTGGCGTCGGCGAGCTGGCGCAGTTTCGTGGCGTATCGGATATCGTCGATGCCGGCCCGGAAACCTTCCCAGGCCAGCGTATCAACCAGTCCATCGCTGATGGGATAGGCCAGCACCATGGGCTTGTACAGCTTCCATTCCCGATCGTTCCACGGTCCGTAGGCGAATTGGTAGTTGTCGACCATGTCGAGATTGGCCAGGTAACCCAAGATGCCGTGTTGGCGGCGCACGAAGGCCGGATTCTCCGAGCCGTTGTGCTGGTTGGCGTAAAAGCCTGTGTGCCCGCTGCCGATTTGCGCCCATTTGTTTCCCGTGGCGGCGTCTCCGGGAGGGATCGCCAGGGGGCGCCAGTCGATCGTGTACGCCGAGGTGGGAAAGCTGTTGTTCGTATTCGTCGCCAACCCGGACTTCAGGCCGAGCTGGTGCAGCACGCGCCACACATGGCGTTGGGCGATCAACCAGGCCGCACCTTGCTCGTCGCCCTGATTCACGATGACGTCGGTGTGGCCAAACGTCTTCAGGTAAAAATCGTGATACTTCTGAGCCATGCGTTTCATGAGCGTCAAGCCGTCGAAGTCGTGGGACACCCAGGCCAGACCGCCGGCGTTCATGATCGGTTTGGTGAGAAACCCGGCGGCCCGCATCAGCTCGACCTTTTTCTTCGCCTCGGCCGCCGGCGTGTCGTAGGCGACCTTCGGCCCGACGTGCAACAAGTTGTGTGCCCGCATGTTCTTCAGCGTCGGCAAGAAAGCCTTGTGGTCCAGCGCCAATGTCGGCCACACGCTGTACGCGGTCACGACGAAATCCTTGTCGACGTCGTAGTTGGCCTTGGGAAGAGGAAGCTGAAAATCGAGCACTCGAACGGCGACCGGGATGGAATAGGCCTTTTCCCCTGTGGCGGCGACCTGGACACTGCCGCGATACAACTCCGGTTTCGTATCGTTCGTCGCATGCACGGTGAGCACGAACTGTTTGAACTCGCCGGCCGCAAGCCGCACCGGCTGCAACGTTTTCGCGTCCGCAAACCCGTCTTGATAAGCGTCAAAGCCGACATCGATCGGCTGCGGAGCGCTGATCCAGACTTCGCGCGTTCCTTGTTTGGTCCGAATCCGCGCATAATTGGCCTGACGCTCGACGTCCACGCGAATCAGGTTTTCATCATGCAGCAGCAGCTCGGGCACCAATTTGAGGCCGGGATCGGCAAAGTAGCTCAGCCAAGCGTTGCCGTTCTGATACCACACCTTGACCACACGAAGGTCGAGGTTTTCGGCCGGAAACACGCTGCCGTCGTCGGCGCGCAGGGCCGACAGCTTCAGGTGAACACGATCCATGTCCTTGAACGGAAACACGACGAACGAGCCGTTCTCGTATTGGTCACGCGCCAGGACCACGCCGACCGGGTCGCCGAGTTCGCCATCCGATGGGTAGGCGTCCGGGACGCGCATCAGAGGGCTGAGCAGCGGCACGGCGTAGTGAACCAACGCCGTGTCGGCGTCGAGCGAACAACCGGCGAGATCGTCCGCGACGCGCACTCCGTTGGCGATGGCGCGATCGGTCGCCGTATCCGCCTTCAACCGGCGCAGATAGGCCTGCAGCGCCGGCTGTGTGGCCGATTCGATCGCGGCGGGAAGCCGTTGTCGAAAGTCGGCGTTTTGATCCGGCGAGAGCGCCTCGACCTGCGCGAGCGCTACCGTAGTTGCCAGCGGCAGCGCCAGCAACGAAAGCATGAGGTTCCGAATCATGGTGTTCGTGACTTCCTCGATAGGTGATTACGAAATCCGAGCTTGGCCCCCATCTGCGGTGTGCCCCCCGCGTTGCGGGGCGGCCGCTCGACGTGACTGCCCGCTGCTCGGCGAATATGACAGCTCGCTGCTCAGCGAATCGTACGGCCAACTGTATCGGTCGGCCCCGTGAATCCCGGCCCGCCGCCGGCCACGTAGCCGTCGCTGCGGCCCGAGGCGTCTCGGCTGACCCAAAAAGCATACAGCGATCCGCGACGCAGCGTAAACCGAAACCGGACCGTGCGGCCGCGGAGGCTGGCCAGATCGCCATCTTTCCATACGACCGCCAGCGATGTATCGTCGCCGGTCACCGCCGCGCAGTTGGCCGCGGTAAACGGCGCGATCGGCTGGCCCGTTTCGGCGAGCACCTCGGCGCGCAGCTCGCCGTGCGGCGCATCGAGGTTGACGAACAGATGCGAACCGCCAAAGCGAACGGGGCGGGTGACGAGCGTCCCGGGCCGCTGGCCGGCGTCCAACGAAACAAAGCCGTCGCGGCGCAGAAAAGCCACCCCGGTCGCACCACGATCTAGCGCTCCGTTGCCTCGACCTTTGGCGAGCTTTTCCGGATTGCCCTGAAAACCAGTGTAATAAAAACACAGGCGATCACCGAGCAGGCAGCACACGTTGCCCACCGATTGCACATAGCCGCGATCCCACACGTCGCGCCGCTCGGCGCGGATGTGGGCGGTCCGATCAGGCCGATGCCAATGAAAGCCGTCGCGGCTGTAGGCAAAGTTCAGCTCGGTGATCTTCGGCAACCCGGCGCTCGTGTTCGGCGGCGCCAGGTACAGCTCGTAGACGCCCAGCATCAGACTCTCGTAGGCCACCGCATCGAGATTGTACAGTTGAGGCGCCGCGCGACTGTCCGGATCGGGCAGATCCAGCCGGTCGGCGGACGCCCAATGCACGGGCTCGCCCGGCTTCCACGCGGCGCCCGCCAGAAAATCGTCACACTCCCAGTAGTCGCGAGACCGGCCGCGGTATGCCGATCGCAGGCTGTAGACCCATTTTTTGCGGAACGGGTTATAGAACATCGTGCTGCGATCGTGCGTAACCCCCGTCGGCGTCGGGTCGGACCAATGGACCCCATCGGCCGACGTCATGCTCGAGCCCGGTTTGGCGCCGACCGGCTCGCTGGTCATGAACAGGGCATAACGCCGCAGCGGATCCGATGCCCCGAGGTCCAGCACCACCGCCGACGAGGCAGGTCGCACGCCAGAAGGCAAGATCTGGTTCGTGCCGGGACGCACGTCCAGGCTCGGGCGATCCCATGCCAATCCGTCCCGGCTGGTGGCATAGCACATCGTGTGGTTCCAGCCTGCCCCGTACCACATCTTGAAAACCTTTTCGGCGGGATCCCACCAGACACCGCCGCTCTTGGGACAGGCCATCGCATTGCCTCGGCGATTCAGCTCGAGTTCGGTCTCCGGTTTCAGCACGGGGTTGCCTGCATACTTTACGGGACGATGATACTGCCGTTGAAGATCCGTGTGGTCGATCAGAAAGTCATCGACGAACAGTTGTCGCCCGACATCGATCGGGATCACCTCCGGAGGCGATTCCAGATAGGGCACGCGCATCGGGGCCGCGTCGCGCGGATCGATGTCTCGCGGCGGCCACGGGTCGGGCAGCCGGATGCCGTTGTACAGCAGTTCGCCGGCGCAGGCCGCGCCGGTCAGCATCCATGACATCCACAGCATGTTCCACGTCCGTCTCATCGGTGAATCCTCCCAATTGCATGGTTCCCTGCGCAGCCGATCGCAATCGTCGTAAACTTCAGGACGGTTCGACTCGCACGATGCGCGGCGTCGCGTCCGTCGTCTGCCATCGGCTTCGTCGGTCACGGCGTCTCTGATGTCGAGCCTGTCTCATTCGTCACGCTCCAAGTCCTGTAGAGCGCGAAGAAGCTTTTGCCGGGCGCGCTGGTCGCCGGTGATCGGGAGGGCGGCCTGAAAATCGGCCTTGGCCTTGGCGGGTTGGTCGAGAAGCGCGTAGGCGCGTCCCCGGGCGGCATGGCCTTCGCCCGCGGCCCAGAACGGCCACGTGGCCAAGTCTTCGTCGCCGAAGCGGGCGACCAGCTCCTGCGGTTTTCGTTCGGCCAGCAGGTTGAGCATCTCGGCGTTCTTTCGCTCGGCCGCGATCGGGATGCGACTCGCCAATTCGTCAGCGCGCCCAAAATCCTTTTGGGAACGGGCGACGGCGGCAGCCTGTTTGAGCGCGTGCGAGCGTTGGACATCCGTCAGCTCGCCCGACGATCCGTCGAGCAGCGCGGTCAATGCTGTCAGCGCCGCATCGTTCGGCAGCTTGGTCGCCGCTTGAAACGCGGCGAGATAGCCCGCTGTGTTTGGGTCGGCCTCGAACGTCTGCGACAAGCCGGCGTACAGATGGGCGAAGCTCAGAAGGTCATGGAAACCGGTGGTTCCGGTGGGCGAGAACGCCGAGTATTCGGCCCCGTTGTCCCGGATCCGTTGACGGCAAACATTGACGTGCCACGGCAGGCTTTGCGTCGGCTGGCGACCCACGACCAAATGCAACGGATCGTTCTCGTCGTCGGTGACGGGGACGCGGATTTCTACCGTCCAGTGGTCGTCCGCGACGCGTGTCGCAACCTCGGCCTGACTATTCCACGTGATGCCCGATGTGCGGTCTGCGCCGCGATCGAGATCCACCACGATCCCGGCCGGATTGACGGCGATCTGGTAATAGGAACGCATGTTCGTGTCGAGCAGGATCTCGATCGCGTCGCCGTACCAGATCGCCATGTCGTCGGTCGAACGGGCCGTGATGTTCGGCGACGCGCCGGGAACCTCGTCACAGCGGATGGCGAAATACAGGCTGTCGCGGTACCACCCGGCCTTGACCGTGGTCCCCAGCGCGGGCGGCCGGCCGGTCTGCAGTTCGCGCAGTCTGCCGGCGGATCCTGGGTTGATCGTCTCCCAGAATGGTTCGTCCAGTCGACCATCGATGACGATGTTTTTGGCCTCGCCGACCAGGCGCAGCTTCGGCACGACGCCGCGCTTCTGCCCGAGTTGCTTTGATTTGATTCGCAGACCGTTCAGGAACTGGTCGAGCGGGCCCAGCCGCCGCGCTTCGACGCTCGCGGGCGCCAGCCGCGCCTTGGCGTGATCGAACAGGGCGAGCGCGGCGTCGGCTTGCGCTTTGTCCGTCTCCATCTCCTGCCAATGCAGCTCGCAGTAGTCGAAGAACGCCTTCATCTCGTCGGCCGCCGGACCGTACACCAGGAGGCAATACTCGTCCAGCAGAGCCGCCACGTCCTGCTGGTCGCCACCCCAGTACATCCGGGCCGTAAAATAAAACTGGAATGCATTGAACGCGGCGGCGCCGTTGAACTCCTGAAACGGACTCATGTGGACTTCTTCGCCGCGCGAGATGCCCTTGGTCTCGTTGATGCCTTGGCCCATGGTCCGCGCCATAAAGCAGGGCAGATACCAGCCGCGGGACGTCAGTGGATAGTTTTCATAGATTTGGATGGGCCGATCAGTCTTCGTCAGCCAGCTTGCCCGCAGGGCCCGAATCTCGTCCTGGGCCGCAATCCCGGACCTGGGGCGGCGTCCGCCGACGATCACGACCTGCACGTTCGGTTCGAGCTTGTCGATATTTGTCGGCGGCAGGCTGTTGGCCCCATAGGCGCAGCAGTAGAGCAGTTTGCCGGGATGCGTTGTGGCGATTTCCCGTGCGACCCGATTGACGAAGTCCCACACGTGATTCGACAGGGCGCCGCGCGGCCCGCGCTGCGGATCATCCTTGCCTTGGCACAGCGGACACTGACAGATCGAGAGGTAGGCGTCGGGCGGCATCACCGAGACGCCGTCGTAGTCGTACACATCGAACTGGGCCCGCACGCAGCGCAGCGTCTCCTGGAACAGCTCGGCGTTCGAGTAGCAGAAGTGGTGGTTATGATCGTCGGGGTTGAATCGCCGCTGGCCGCCATACATGGCAAACCACTCGGGGTGGGCGTCGAAGATCTCCCGCCGGCCCAGACGCGACATGCCGTGTTCGGTATGGAACCCGTACGGATCGCGAACGCCCAATCGCATGCTCCACCGCCCCATGTCGCTGGCGAGATGGCAGCCGAACCAGCGAATCTCGAAGTCCGGACGCACCGTCCGGTCGATCCGCGGCAGGCCGATCGACGCTCGCCGCGGCACGATCTCGCCCAGCTCGCCGGGCAGCAGCCAGCGCACGCCGAGCATCTGGAGGAATCCGCACACCGCGTTGTACGAGCCACGCTCGTCGTAGGCCCAGACCTCGAACACGGCGTTCTTGTCGGGTCGAGGCGCGGCGTCGGGCAGGCCGACGGTCGCCGAAACGCGCGTGCGGTCCTTCCACATCGTGGGGTCGGGCGCCGCCCAAGGACCACCGGCCACGGCCTGCCACTCGCGTTGCAGTTTTCCGCTCGCGTTGTCTGCGTTGCTGCGCGGCCACGGCTCGCGGGGGACGAACTCGGTGTCGTCGCCAAGAAAGACCAACCAATCCTCGCCCGAGACCAACCGATAGGCGCCGTACTCGAGCCCCGCGGCCGTGATGCCCAGACGGTCGGTTCCCGGGCTGTGGCCGACGAACAGTTTGACGGCGTCGTCGCCGGGATGCGTGACGATCGGCAGGTGCGCGCCGGTGATCTTCCCGACATACTCTTGCAGCTCGGCCGCCGCCAGCCGCGCCGTTCGCGCAGGTCGCTCGGCAATGACGATCTCGGCCCGCGGGCGGCCGTTCTCGACGATCATCCGCTCGGCGCCCCGCGTCTCGTCACAAGCCTCCAGCCAGCAGACAGCCACCATCAGCCCGACGCCGGCGGTTGACAAGATGGGGCGAGTCGTGGACATGGAGACGCTCCTCGAGCCAGTGGCGGATCCAACAAGGCAGCTACGAGTCCTGCGAGAACGTGCCACCACACGGGAAATCGCGTGGGCACGCCCGCGCTGGTGTCGGACTGTGCCCCCGATGGATGACTCGCCGGACGGCGGACGTACGCGGGCGAAACACGATCGTTCCCTCAGTTTGTCGCCCACATCCGACCCTGGCAATCCGTTCTGCCAAACTTTAGCCGAAGGGGGGAGGTGGCCGTAGCCGATCCGCCAGACGTCCACCGCGCCCATCGCAAACAGTGGTTCTCTGGCGCGGTCAATTTCTTATACTACGGCCGTTTCGGCTGTTGCCCGTTTGAGCGCAGAAGCGCCGCTGATTCTGTTTGGCCGAAGGCCTCCGCTCACCGTAGCCTGGGGCAACGCCCCAGGACTGGCGCCGCGCGCAAGCCTCTTTTGGCCGAAGGCCCTATTCATGCCGGCGGAGGTGACACGTTGATCATGGCCTGCGGCCAAGACGGTTGCTGTCGTCTTTGCTTCCTGGGGCGTTGCCCCAGGCTACGTTGAAGATGGCCTTCAGCCAAGACGATTCCAGTCGTCCGTGCTGTGCAGCCACCTTGCAAAACCAATTCCGCCTAAACTCCGCAGCTCCCGACTTTTTGACCGTGCCAGTGGTTCCCCGCCCACCCCAAAATCCGGACGATTCTTGCGCATAACGTCTCAAGTGCCCGGCGTGCGCACGGCCGGCGCCCGCCCGTAGTTCTCTTGACGTTTGCCGATTTGCGCCCTTATACTTGCGACGCGTTTGCGATCCCGACGAGCGGACGCGACGGAACGCCTCGGTTCACACGGCGCCAAAGGCTTGGCGAGCCACCCCGGCTCGTGGTCCGAGAAGCCCGAACACATTGCCATCCATTCACGATGATTGTGATGATGTAGGACAGGCGAGTAGCGCGGATGAAAACTCAACGACGACACGAATTGCAGACAAACCAATTGGCTGATCGCATCGGCGCCTACCTGCAGATGATCCGCCCCTACCAGAGGCAGATGCTGTACGGGGCGATCACGATCGTCGTGTTGGTCGCCGCCGTGCTGTATTTGACCAGCCAGCAACGTGCGCGGGTCGCCGCCGGGTGGGAAGATTATTTCACCGCGCTGGTCGAGCAACGACCAGAGGCGCTGGACGAAGTCGCCCGCCTGCACGCCGATTCGACAGCCGCACTGTGGGCTCGCCAGAATGCCGGCGACATGAGACTGGCCGAAGGCGCCGCCATGCTGTATCAGGATCGCGTCGAGGCGTCGAAAAAGCTGCGCGAGGCCGCCAAGGATCTGTCGGCCGTCGAACAGAGCGCGGTCGGTATGCCGATGTTGCTGCAGCGCGTGCGATTCGCGTTGGCGCAGACATACGAGTCGTTGTTCGAGTTGGACAAGGCTCGCGATTATTTTCAGAAAGTGGTGGCGGCCGAACCCAACTCGGCATTGGGCAGGCTTGCTCAACGGCGCTACGACCAGATCGCCGGCAAACAGGCCGATCGTTGGTTCGCCTGGTTCGAAAAACAAACGCCAAAACCTCCGGCAGGCATGACGCCGGCGGGAGGAGCCGAGCCAAACGTGCCTAGCGATTTGAGCGAATTGCCGGATCGCCCCAACCTGCCGCTCGAGATCATGCCCGCGACCACGCCGGAGACCGAGGCAAAGCCTGAACCGGCTTCCGAAGCGAAACCGGAACCCGCGCCGGAGACCGAGGCTAAGTCAGAACCCGCACCCGAGGCGAAGCCCGAACCTGCGCCCGAAGCAAAGCCCGAGACAACACCCGCGCCCGAGGCAAAGCCTGAACCCGCTCCGGAAGCAAAGCCCGAAC
>JAVYAJ010000196.1:0-13746 GCA_032229885.1 Candidatus Anammoximicrobium sp.
CGCTTATCGTGCTGGGACTTCTTCTGTTTCTTATGCCTGGGTTGCGGACGACGTGCAGAACGTTTATGCTTAGCCATCCTTGGCTCTCCCGGTGGCTCTGGTGTTGTTGCGAAATCACCTAACCATCGTCGAGAGCCTTGTTTTTGCCAAGATCAATTTGGCCACTTGGAGCCCAAATTCGCCTAAAGTGCAGTGGTCGATCGTCACGGCGACTTTGCCTTGTCCTGGGCGAGCAGACTCCCGGGGCGCACGCTCCGCAATTATCAGCTCTACATCCCTGCCAGATCCGGGCCGCAAGAGCGGCGTTTCACTCAAGCAGACCACATCCTCCGCGGAAAGGTGCGCAGCTTCTGGTCCGAGATGCAGGCCCGTTCCGGCGTCTTCCGTCGCCGTGTTGTCAAGGAGGTCCGTGCAAACTTGTTCCTTGGCTATTTGGCGGCGAACTGGCCGGCGACCCGGATTTTGCTCGTGCTTCGTGACCCGACTCAGGTCATTGCGTCTCAGTTGGCCAAAATCCGCGAGGGCTGAAAGTTCGATTGGAACAAGGAGGATGTGTTGTCGCAGGAGCTCCTGATGCACGATTGGCTCGCACCGTTTGAACGCGCCATCGTCCGCGCTGAGAGTCGGGTCGAGAGGCTCGCCAACAAATGGTGCATCGAGACCTATGTGGCTTGCGAAGAACTGCGCGGCCGGCAAAACGCTTTGGTCATCTCCTACACAGAGCTCGCCGGGGAGATGGCGTCCTGGACGAAGGTGGCGGACTTCTTAAGCGAGTTCGGCTGGTCTACCCAAGCTTGGGAGGCGGCAATCCTCGTCCCCTCATACACGGTCTCACGGCGGTCGCCAAGAACCACAGCTGATGTAACACTGGACGCCGACGGACATCGTGCGATTGCGCGGATCGTCGAGGAGTATGGGCTAACGGAGTTCTGCCGACGGCTTCAGTGCACGCACCCCGGCCCGTCCGCAAGCCGTTGTGCGACCTGACCGATCCGCAGTTGCGGTTTCGATCGGTCCTATCGGCCGCCTGCTTCGATCCGGCGGATGGCCAACTCGGCCAGTTGTTTGACTTCCGCGTCCGAGTCCTGCAGCCGTTCGCGAAGCGGCGCCAGCGCCGGCTTGGCGGCCGGACCAAGTTTGCCCAAGACAAACACCGCCAACCGACGGATCGTCGGTTCGGTCGCGTCGAGCCGGGCGATCACGGGCGCTACGGCAAGCGGGCCCAGCTCGACGAGCGCATCGGCCGCGCGGCGCTGCACGCTCGGTTCGGCGTCGGCCAACGCCGCGGCCAACGCCGAAGCCGCCCCAGCGGCCGCGCCTCCGAGCTTGCCCAACCGCACCGCGGCCACGCCGCGGACGGTCGGCTGGGCGTCGTGCTGGAGCGCGTGTTGCAGCACCGGCGCCGCCTGGTCGACCGTTGCGACACGACATAGGGCCACCAGACACGCCGAGCGGACGGCCGGCTGGGGATCGTCGGTCGCGACCTGGGTCAACGCGGCGACCGCATCGCGTCCATCGGCGTCCAACGTTCCAATCAACCGAGCCGCCGCCGCACGCGTCTCGGTCGAGCCATCGCGATTGGTTAGCGCCGCGTTGAGCGCAGGCAAGGCATGTCGCACGGCCGCGCTCGGAAAGCGCTGAACCGCGGACAGGGCCATCGCGCGGACCGTCGGGTCGGGATCCGCTAGGCGACGTCCCAATGCATCGACGGCCACCGCGTCGGATGGATCGAAGCGGTCCAGCCAATAGAACACGGCGCCGCGGCGCACGTCGGGAGCGGCGTCTTCGAGCAGTGCCCAAATCCGCTGCGGCGCCGTCGCGGCCGCGCGGTCCAAACCCGCGGAAGCCGTCTCTCGCGCGCGCAGCTCGTCGCCGGCCAGCGCTGTCGCCCAGGCCCGTAATTGGGCAGTCGACGCTGTCGCGTCGGCCTCGCCCATCGCCGCGCGGGGCGCGTCGGTCGGCGCGTCGGATCCACTGTCGGCCTGGGCCGTGTTTGCGATCACAGCCGGCGCCAGTGTCTCCGTCATGCGTGCCGACGAGTCTTCCTTGGCCGGTCGCGTGGACGGGCCGTCCGCTGAAGCGGTGGCTTCTGCTGACGGAGCCGTTGCAGGCGCTGGCGTTGTGGATTCCGGGACTGCGCTGTCCGACGTCGCTGTGCCGCCAGACGATCGAGTCACCGACGGGCCGTTGCCAGATGGCGAGTCGGGCTGAGTCGGATGCGACGAACTGCACCCGACAACCAAGCCGACCCACGCACAGATGACTAGAATCACGGGGCCGCAGTGCTCGGCCGCGCATTTCGAATCGCATGACTCGCGCCGACGGGCGTCTGGCTCAACAATGCGCTCGCTCGGACGGCGACGCGCCGCAAAATCTACGATTGCTGGAAAACCCGTTGTGCGTCGCCTCATCGTCCGTCCCTCCCCCTTCCGTCTCGGCCTGTCTTCCCGAACCGCAACGGTTCGAACTGTGGCGGCTCGAACATGGCACAGCCCGAACACAGCTTGCCCGTGCTCAAGACGAAACCTCGAGGTAGCCGTGCTCTCCAAGCCGCAGAAATCCCGCGCTCTGGCGCGCGGCTGCCCATAAACAATCATTGGGCAACGCGTTAGCCGAACAACTCGATGGCCACAATCGTCAGCAGCGCCACGCTGACAATCCAATTGACGTGGAAAAACGCCACGTTGACACGGCTCAGATCGTCGGGTCGCACGATCGCATGTTCATACGCCAACAGCACGGCGACCCCGACGACCCCGGACCAATACACCGGACCGAACGGCAACTGGGGAGCCAGCCACGGCAGCGCGGCGAGCGCGGCGATCATGCCCGCGTGACAGCCGGCCGCCAGCCTCAGGGCCGCTTGGACGCCGAACCGTGCGGGCACGCTATGGAGCCGAGCCGTCACGTCGAACTCCACATCCTGACAGGCGTAAATGATATCGAATCCGGCCACCCACGCCAGGACAGCCAGGCCCACCACGCCGGCCGGTGCGAGATCGGCCGGCTCGGCCAGAACCACCTCGCCGCGCAACGCGACCCACACGCAGATCGGCGCCAACATCAACGCGGCGCCCAGCCAGAAATGGGCCAGCATCGTGAATCGTTTGGCATAGCTGTAGCCAAACAGAAACGCCAACACGGGAAGCGCCAGCGACACCGGCAGCGGATTGGGCCAAAACAGCATCGTGCCCGCGACGAACCCGGCGCTGCAGGCGATGGTGAACGCGGCTACGCCCCCGACGCTCAATACGCCCGTCGGCAGGTGTCGATTCCGCGTCCGCGGATTGGCCGCATCCAGCCGGCGATCCGCGATCCGATTCCAGGCCATGGCTGCGCTGCGGGCACAGACCATGCAGACCAAGACGCCCGCCAGGTGCCGCATCTGAAACCCCACGTGTCGGCCCCCGGGCGAAGGGACCGTCCACGCCAGCAGCGCCGCCAGCAACGCAAACGGCAATGCGAACAGCGTGTGGCTGAAGCGGATCATTTCCAGGATTCGGCGGGCGGTGGTCCACATGGCACAGCGATCAGCAGCCCCAGCGGGAGGACAGCGTGTGTTCGACTCCGAGTTGGTCGAGGATGCGGGCGACGATGAAATCCACCAGGTCGACGATCGTCCGTACGCCGTGATACCAGCCGGGCATCGCCGGCAACACCACAGCACCCGCCTCGCACGCGCGCTTCATATTGTCCAGGTGAATCGACGACAGCGGGGTTTCCCGCGGAACCAGGATCAGCGTGCGCCGTTCCTTCAGATGCACGTCGGCCGCCCGCTGAATCAAATTGCCGCTTGCCCCATGCACGACCGCGCTCAGCGTCGCGCCCGAGCACGGACAGATGACCATCCCGCCGGTGCGAAACGAACCACTGGCGATGGGCGCCATGAAATCATCGTGGCGATGGTAGACGATCCGACCGTTGCCAGACCCGGCGTCCAGCGCGCCAGCCAAGCCGTGCAACACGTCCGCGACCGCCCGTTGCAGATCCGTCGCCGTTTCGTCGCTTGCGCCGATCGGGCTTCGTGCGTCGCCGTGGCGCGTCGTCAAGTCGCCCGGTCGGAACCGGTCCGATTCGAGGCGCACGCCCAGTTCCTGCGCCAACACGGCGCGGCCAAACGCGCTGATCACCAGATGGACATCCGTCCCACTGCGGAGCAGCATCTCCAACAGGCGGAGGGGATACAACGCCCCACTGGCGCCCGTGATGGCCAAGATGATCGGATGTCTCATTTTCGACCTACGTACAGCGTCGCAACCCCGCCCGTAAAGCGATGCACCGTCACCGCGTTCAGTCCGGCGTCGCCCAGCCGGGCCGCGAGCGCTTCGCCCGCCGGAAACTCGCCGACACTGCTGGGCAGGTAATTGTAGGCGTCATGACGGTTCCGCGCCAGCCACTGGCCCACGCGCGGCAGGATGTGGCGAAAGTACCAGCCGTACAGTCCGCGGAACGGCTGCCACCGCGGCAGGGAGAATTCGAGCACGGCCACGCGTCCGCCGGGCCGGCACACGCGGGTCATCTCGCGCAGGCCCCGATCCGTGTCGGCCACGTTGCGCAGGCCGAACGCCACGGCGACGATCTGAAAACGGTCGTCGTCGAACGGCAATTGCTGAGCATCCGCCTCGACGAACGTCAGGGCGTCGCCGATGCCCGCGCGCTCCTTTTTCGCGTTCCCGATCTCCAGCATCTGCGAACAGAAGTCCGCCGCGATGATCGGCACGCGGCCCCGCGTGCGCCGATAGAAGGCCAACGCCAAATCGCCCGTTCCCGTGCAGACGTCGAGGATCGGCCCGTCCGACTCGGCGCGCACGATCCGCGCCGTCCGCCACCGCCAATAGCGATCGATGTTCAGGGACAGGAGATGATTAAGGAAATCATACCGAGGGGCGATCTCGCCAAACATCTGCTGAACGCGTTCGCCGGACTTGTCGACGGGCATGGCCGTGGGATTCCAGATTGCAGTCACCTAGAACGCATAGGAACTATAGGACCTATGGGACATATGTATTCTATGTGTCCCATAGGTCCCATTCATCCCACAGTGGTAGCAATTCCCCCAAAAAAACGATCATTAGACGCCCCGCAGAACGCGGCAGGATGCCGCGTCCACACCGGCGCGCCGCGGTCACTTGGGCACGACCGGCAAGACGATGTGCGAGGGGTGGTCTGCGTCGTGGTGCACCGTATTGACGGCCACGATTTTGCGACGGTTGTTGTTCAGTGGTTCGCCCGTATTGGGGTTCACGTCAAACCGCGGGAAATTGCTGCTGGAGACGTCCACCCGGATGCGATGTCCTTTTTTGAAGACGTTCGATGTGGGGTACAGCTTGATCGTGATCGGATAGATCCGGCCCGGCTCGGCCAGCGTCTCTTTCTGGAGCGAATCGCGGAACCGCAGCCGCTGGATGCCGTCGCCGATGTTCAGGTCGAAACCGCCCGGCCAAGCCTCGCTGGAGGGGTAAACGTCCAGCAGCTTGGCGGTGAAGTCCGTGTCTACGGCCGACGTCGAGACCCACAGACGGACCTCCAATTCGCCGGTCACCTCGAGATCCTCGGCCAATGGCTCGGTCTGAAACACGAGCACGTCGTTGCGGGCCGACAGCGGCAACGGTTCCTGGGCGTTCCAGATGTGCGGGCCACCCCGCTGGTCCCAGGCGCCTTGCAGCATGATGTCGTTGTTGGACGAGATGTTGCCGCCGATCGTCGCCACCGGGTTCCGCGGATCGAACTCGAAGCTCGTCGCCCCGCCATCGCCGGGCGGCGTCTGATCGCTCAGCCGACCGCCGGGCGCCAAATACAGGTTCGTCGCCTGCGCCCGGGCAAGCGGCCACTCGGTCTCGTTGCGCCAAAAGCCCCCATGCGCCAGCCGCCCGTTTGTATCCTTGCTGCCGTCGCCCGTGCCCATCACAAAAATTCGCACCTTGGTGCGGAACGGATCGGCTCTGCCGACGCTGTTGTCGATCCCCTTGAGCCAGTGATCGTACCATTCGCGCCGCCAGGCCAACGGATCGGGGATCGCCGCGTCCGCTCCGAAGCTGACTTGGCCGTGCGCGGATTGCCCCTGCGCGCCGTGAATCCACGGACCCATGATCAGATAGACCGGCCCCTTCAGAGCCCGCGTCAGCGTCACGAAGTTCGCGGTGGTGTTGCTGCCCCACGAATCATACCAGCCGCCGACTAGGTACACCGGCATGTCCTTGTACTCGTCCGCATGGTCGACCACGTTGTTTTGTCGCCAAAAGCCGTCATTGATCCCGTGTCCGAGGGCTTCGACCAGCCACTGTTCGTAGGCCGGCGCCAGGCGCAGCGGGGTCATTCCGGCGCGCAGCGGCAGGTTGTGCAGGTAGTGGATCCGGCTGTTCGCCATCTCGCCCAGCACCTCGCGCAGCCCCGCATCGCGGGCGTACTGGCTGCCGCGTCCGGCGTTCAGCATGATCCAATTCCAGAATCGCAGCTCGAAGGCTCCGCCGTTGCGCATGCTGGCATAACCCAGGTTGGACATGGCGTCGACCGGAATCACGGTGGTCAGGTGGGGGCTGCGCGTCATGGCCAAGGCGTGCTGGGTTCCGCCCACATACGAAGTGCCGATGGTGCCGATCTTGCCGTTGGACCAAGGCTGCTGGGCGATCCATTGGGCCGTATCGAAGCCGTCGGGACCGTCGTCCACCAGCATGTGCCAAGTGCCCTCCGAGTCGTATCGACCGCGTGTGTCTTGGAACACGACCGCGTAGCCCCAACTGGCGAAGTAGCGGGCATCGCCGTTGCCTTTCTCGCCCGCGCCCTTGCTGTACGGGGTCCGCATCAGGATGGTCGGCAGCCGCTCGTCCAGCACCTGGCCGTCCTGAGTGGGCAGATACACGTCAGTCGCCAGGCGCACGCCGTCTCGCATCGGCGCCATGACATTGTGCTCCAAGCGAACCTGGTAAGTCCCGGCTTCGCCGCCGTATAGCCCCGTCGCCAGCAGCAGCAAGACAACCCAAGTCGTGACGAGTGAACGAGCAAGCTGAACAAACATCGACATCTCCTCCCACAAGTCGCGGACGCAGAATCGGAGCGACGGCGAATCGACGATCAACACGCGCCCCCCCCATCCTCGCTGAAATCCCTCGGCGTCGCTCCCACGACGCAGCGGGCGGACGCTTACCAGACGCGGATTATCCGCGACGAAGAACAGCGCGTCAAGCTACGAGCGCCCGCGCGCCCAGTGCGTCCCCCTTGCGCGAGCCCAACCGTCGCGCACACCACGCCCCCCGGAAGCGCCCGCGGCCTCGCAGGGCTAAAATGCGCCGCTGGGAACCACCTCGCCGTGGCTCCGCGTACACAGGGTCCACATCACCTGCTGGTCGGTCGTTCTGTGCAGCAGCCGCGCCGAGCCATCCATGAACAGGAAGTGACAGCCGTCGTAATGCGGCGAAAAGAACTGCCCTGTCGTACCGGTCGGATCGTTCATCGTCGACTGCCGGCTGTGGGCAACGAGGCCAACCACCGCCGGACGCCAGCCCTGGCAGGCAGGCAACGCGGGATTGTAGGGCAGCAGGTTCATCCGCGAGTTGGAGACGACCTCCTGTCCCGGCAAGATGCCGGCTCAGGCAGAGCGCGCGAGCCCGCTGTATCGCTCGCCGACGCCTACGGTGTTCGACGTCCCGTCTGTAACGTCGTCGATCCGGAACGCCTGGTTGCGGTGAAACATCCCGTTGAACGGTTGAAACTCGTCACAGCCGGTCAGCGGGTCGCCATCGATCGTACGACCGGCCAGCACGCCGACATAGCTGGTCGCGGCCACGCCGCTGAGCATCACGGTGGGTGTGTTGGAATCCGACGCCGGCGAACCACAATCGTACAGCGAGATGATTTCCGGACCCGGATCGCTGGGACATCGATACTGCTTGACGTGAGAGTCAGTCTGTGTCGCGAGTTTCTGTTGGAGTTACGGAGTTGGTCGCAGGTGTTTGGCCATGCGGATGTTGCCGAATCGCGCCGGGGTGAGCAGATGGGTTGGGACGACGTCGGTGTCGCCCTCCTCCTCGGCGGAAAACGTCACCAACACCGTGCGTTCCGCAAAGCCAGACAGAGGGATTTGTCGAGCTCGCGGCGCCGCGTCAGCCTCCACACGCTCGCGCCACACTTCGCCCCCATCGACCAACACGGACCACACCAGCGGCCGCGGCGCGGCGGAGCGTGATTTCCGTCGCGACGGGGCGGCCGACTGTTGATCGTCGCCGGGCGGGTAGATGACGTCGAAATGGAGTACGGGATTCGTCTGATCGGCCAGATTCAGCCAGTGGTCGCACCACGCCCGCTTCAATCCGGCGCCCAGTTCGAGCACCGGCAGCGAAGCGCCCGCGGGCTGGGGTTGAAACGTTCGGTGACGGATCAGGCTGTTGTACGTCCACCGCTGGTAGGGCAGCCCGTTGGCGCGCACGTGGCCGCTGGCGGCCGGCGAGCGGGCCAGGGTACCGTCGGCCGGTGGGCGCGGAGCTTGCCACACAAAAACCAGACCGCCCGGCAGCCGCGTGGTGAAGCGGTGCGACGTGTCCGCGGCGAAAGGGCCAGGGTGGATCTGCGACGTACCCGCGGCAAAGGGGCTGGAATGGTCCAGGGCGCCGTTATGCACCGAAAGGCAATCGCGATGAAAAGCGACCTCGACCTGGGCCGCGTCGATCGGCTCGGCGGCGGCCAACTCGATCACCGACTGGCCCTCGCCGTGCCGGATCGCCCGGATGGAGGCTCCAGCCGGCAGTGACGTCAGCCATACGGGATCGTCGTTCGGCGGCGGCTGCATCATAAAGTCGTAGGTTTGCGTCGGGCTCAGCCCGATGGGCCGACCGTCGCGATATGCGGCCCAGTGCTGGATCCAAGCCGGCCCCGGCACCGGAAATTCCCGCTGGCGGACCAGGCGGCCCAGGCGGACATGCAGCGAATCGGACTCGACGTAGGCGTAGCCCCAGTCCATGCGGCGGTATTGGAACCAGCGGTCATCCTTGCCGCGAAGATAGGCCAACGCGACCGGATCCCATTGGCTCGGCAGATCGTGGAAGAGCAGTTCGTCGCAGTACAGCCGCGCGCGGGCGATGGTCCACTGGTCGTCCAGAGTCACCGCGGGCAGGCCCGCCGACAGCGCGACGGCCTCCGGGCTATCGGTCCGTGTCCAGGTGTAGCTGCCCCAACAGGCGGCCCGCAGCGGATGGTTCAGCCGCACGGGTTGCGGATGGGTCAGATGCGACTCGCCTTCCCAGGTATAGAACGTGTGGATCGTCGTCCACTCGCTCTGGACCTCGCTCATCATGGCCAGTTCGGGATTGGCGGCCTTGATCGCGCGACAGGCCTCCTCCTCGCCGCGCCGCCAGTCGCGGCCTTCGATGATCCGCCGGTCCTGGGGTGCGTTCTGGACAAAGTGGCTCGCGTGGTCCGCTTCCAGGATGTCGAAGTAACAGCCGCTCATCCCATGCTCGCGGCAATAGCCGCCAACGTTCCGTGTCAGATAGTCACGCACCTTTGCTGCGCCGGGATGCAGCACCCACAGCGACGGACTGGTTTCTTGCGGAGCGTAGTAGCCGGTGGCCACGGATCGGAAATCGTCGTAAAACGCATCGAGCCCGGGAGGGCCGGCGTAGTCGGGCTGGAACGTGTAGTCCGCGGGAACCCCAAACCCGCGGCTGCGCGCCTCGTCGAGATGCTTGACTCGGCCCAGCGGCGAGAAGATCAGCGTATAGGGATGGTAGCCCATCCAGCGGAAGCCGTGCTTGCCGAGGGCCTCGATTTCGGCGGGCTTGGGGTACTGCAACTCGGTCATGTAGCGATGGTCGCCGAACAGCAGGATGCAGTTGCCGTTCCAGTAAAACAGCAGCAGGTTTTGGGGATCGAACCGTGCGGCCAGATCGGCGTAGAACTTGTCCGCCACGGCCGGGTCGTTGATCCCGGGCCGTTCGTTGCACACGGCGTGGATCGCTCGGACCCATGTCGGCGACTGTTCCCACAGCGGCTTGACGCCCGTGCGCTGCTCGAGGTGTTCGCGGTACCGTCGGGCCACGTCGAGCCAGCCGGGCAGCGCGGCCAGTCGCCACCACGAGCCACGGGCAACGCCCGGCTCGTCCACTGTATCGGGATCGTTTTGGCCCGAGTTCAGATCGATGTGAGCCACAAGTTCATCGGCCTCCGGGGCGTGGCGGAGCGACAGATCGTCGTAGCCCACGCCCGCCGGTTCCGGCCAGATCCCCAGCACGCCTCGCCGCCCCTCGACGACGCCGACCGTGGGCGAATAGATGTTGTTGGCGATCCTGACACAGCGGCTTTCGGCGGCCGCGTCGCCGCGGGCGAATCGCTCGCCGCTGCCCAAGATCACCGCCTGGGCCGTCAACCCGACCAGGGGAAACCGGGTATCGCGGATCGCTCGCGCGGGATCGCCCGTACGAGCCTCCAGTCGGAACGACAGCTCGCCATCGTCCTCGACGCGAAACGCCAAACGCAATTCGGCGTCCGCATGCGCTGCGTCCGCGGCGGATTTCGCGCCGGCGAGTTGGCGATAGATCAACACGCCGATGCGGGGATCTTTGCGCTGAAATTCGACAGCCGACGATTCGTCGGGCCGGAGAGCCACGGGCGGGCCTGACGGTGCGGCCGGGCCGCCCATTGGGCGTGAGGCGGCGGCCGGGTCGGGGCCGTGCGAGAACCCCGTGGCTGCGCGCGACAAGTCGGACCACGTAGCGCCGCCGCTGAACGCCTCGCCCGTGGCCGTATCGCGGACGACCACCACCGCGCCGCCCAAGATCGTCAGTTCGAGGCGGTCCGTGTCGATCGTCAGCGATTTGGCCTGTGCGTCGAAGTGGAACGCCTCGCCGACCGCGGCGCCGTCGGCCGTCGCGCACCAAACGACGACCGCCGCAGCGACCGTCACCGCCAACAGCCACGGACCCGTCCGGATGGCCGATCGTGGGTCCGATCGCGCGGCCAAACCAAAAACCGATGGCGGGGTGGATCGTGAGGCCAAGTGACGCGCCGTGAGCGGGACTGATCGCCGAGTTGATTGCGAGGTCAGTCGCCGGGACGACTGCGCCGGGGGTCGCACGGCGCGGGCCGCGCTGGCGGACATCGGGCGGCGGGCCGACGAGAGGTCAGAAGTGGAATGTGGTAACAGAGAGAGACCAGACGACCATCGAGCGCGATGTGCCAGCATGGGTGGGCTCCGTCTGCGAGCGACGAGGCGGTTTTCATGGTTCCCAAGACTCGACAGGCCGGGTCGAACTACGCCCCAACGGTCGCCAGCGGCCGATTGCGTGTCCATCGACAACCGTCGGGGTCGAGCGCTTGCGCATCGCGAGCCATCCGCCGTCGTCTTCGATCCCCGCCTGGATCCAAGACGCTGTATTCTACCAGATTTTTTTGACCGGTTCGACCGTAGCAACTGTGGATCCAAGCCGCGTGGGCTGTTGGACTGGGACGCTAGGCCGACCGAGTAGACCTACCATAGCCGCGATCTGTGGGAAGCCAGCAAACGATGGGACCATTCAGCCGAGCTGAGTCCAGGGAACGCGAAGCTTCCCACGGAGATCGCGTACCTGACCAGACATGGGGAAGCGGGACGTCTCAAGTACCCGACGTTCCGTGCACGCGGCCTTCCGTTGAGCAGCGGCTCGATTGCGCGCAGCATCCGCCGTGTGATCAATCTCCGCCTCAAAGGCCATAGAGATCTTCTGGCGTGACGCTGATGCAGAAGAAATGCTTCACATCCGTGCTCAATTGCTCACCGATCGCTGGGACGAGCGGATGACTGCCAAACGCCGACACCTCCAGTACGACGAGCGATTCGACTCGCGTTGGAAACCTCAGTCCATGAGTTCCCAAAACCTGAACGCGGCGTCAGGATTGCGAAAACGCCGGGAAAACGCTGCAAATCTGTTGCCCAAAATGGGGTCGCCTCCGTAATCGTCGATCTCACTGGTAATACGAGCTCCAAAGAGGGCTTGCGCATTCTATCAGAACTCGATGAAGGAGACTATCCGAGAGGGAACAAAGTGTCTAAGGAACAACTGGCTGCAGTCAACATGAACAGGCAAGTCTCACGGTGAGTGGAGCTAAACTATCGTTCTTCACTCCGCTACTTAATGTGATCAACCTATTGTGTTGCGTCCCTCGAGTAGATGAAGAGAAACGCGCTCCCCATGTGAAGCCCAAACACCAGGAAGCCGAGCGTGTTGATTTGGTGGGCTCTTTTGGGCTGTGAGGCTTTCCAACCATAGTAGAGGCCCGAACTGATGCACACGCACAGGATCGGAACGCACAGAAATACGACGAAGTAAATGGCGTACTCCTTTGCGGCGAGTCCCTGACTGGGTAAACCCTCAGTCGTTGGGCCACGAACCGGAGAGACCTCCAGCTCTCGCACCTCTCGTTCCGCTTCCAGTATGCCAGCGGCTCTCGCCAAGAGCATGAGTAACCACACACTCCCGCGCTTCATGAGGATGACTAACGCCAGCACACCGAACAAGTATGCGACAAACGCTACAATGCCGAACGCATCCGAGTCGAAGGTGTATGCGCCCCAAGACGCCAGCACTCCGATCAAAAGCGATACCGCGCAGAACATCGGTAATTGCTTGCCCCGGCCCGCCCCACCGTGAGACGCACGGGTAGGCATAGTGGTCACCGTGGCGCTAGCTGGTGGAGTGGGCGAAGATACAGAGGCACCGACGGTATCTGCGGAAACGCACTGTCCGCTCTGATCAAACAACATCGTATCTCGGTGAATGATCCCCGCCTGCACGAGTTGTGGGACACCCTCTGTTCGAAACGGCCCCACCTGTTGGCCATTCTTTTCATAATACCAGGTTTTCGTGAGGTCGCTCATGTGCGTACCTTTCCGTGTGACGGTTGGTGGACTTAACGAGTGTTCCCCCCTGCGTTCAACAATGACGAGCCCTAGGAGGATGCGCGCCGGCTCTTGCTAGCGAAGTTCTCAAACGCTTTGCCGAGAGCGGTGAGTCCTGCGCCTATCGCTGCCACCATGCCTAGGAGGCGCTTCCATCCGGTGCTGACCAAAGCCTTCCCCTTGGTGGTTGCTTCTCTGAGGTTCTTACCTTCCTCAGCCAGGACACGGCCACCGGACGCCAGCGCTCGCGCCTCAGTGCTAGACGAAGCCCCACCCCCTGAACTCGTTAGCCAGCGGGTCAATGCCCAGCCGCTACGCGCTGCATCCGTTGGTGCGACGGTGGCCGAGTCGGAACTCGCGATCGTTGAGGCAGGAGGTAGGTCAGGGAGCAGAGTCTGGTAATCGGCTGCTATGCTGACGGGGCCCTCTGTCTCCTGATTGTTGACCGCCGTGACGTAATAGTCTTCGATCTTTCAGTCGCCATCAATGTTCCGCAGGTGAAAAACACCATCTAGCAGGAAAGCCACCTGATCTTTCGGTTGACCGTAACATCGGCAGGCGACAAAGTACCCGCCGAGATCGGGCGGCGCCTCGGCCTCGTCCAACAAATCACAGCGTATCTTGAGGGCGGCGCCTTCCTTGTAGGCAAACCTCACTTCTAAGGCGGGCCAGAGCCTAGTTCCACTATACGTCTTGGCCGCCTTCAGAGAATTGGCGGCCGTGAACCGTTGGCAGACGTCGCGCGGTGAAAGCGGAAGCAACGGGCCGACAATGAAAGTGAGGAACACAGCGCGGCCTCGCTGTGCTCGGCCGCAACCAAATAGAGCGACACCCCAAGTCCATTCGAAACGCCCTGGAAGGCGGGTCCAGATTCAGGGCTC
>JAVYAJ010000197.1:0-6965 GCA_032229885.1 Candidatus Anammoximicrobium sp.
AGGCGAATCACGGCGGATGGACACGGATAGCGGGGATGAAGACAAACGGTTAGACGCGATGTCTTTATTCGTGTGATTCATGGTCCTCCTCAATATTTCTCGGCCCTTGTTTGGTTGCGGCTGCGGGCTGCGCTAGGGACACTCGGTATCGCCTGACGCTCGTTCTGCCCGACCACCCGTATCTGCCGATAGGGGCGGACGCATACCGGTCGTGTTGTCTGACATCCATTGCGCATGCCCTACTTTTGATCGAGCTGAGATGCGTCGTGTGCTACGAATCAGCCTGTGGTGCGCAGCCGTCGCGTTGGCCGTGCTGGCCGCGACCCTGCTGACGGTGTATTGCGGATCTCAGCACGTTCCTGAGTTCTATCGCGAAGCGTTGGCGCCGCCAGCGTCGCGGGGGCAGCAACGGGCGGCTGGCGACGAATTCGAACGCGACGTCCTGACGCTGAGAAATGCGGCAGTTCAAACCGGGCGGTGGCAGGCAGAGTTCACCGACGAGCGGATCAATGCCTGGCTGGCGGCCGTGCTGCCGCAGAACCATCCGCGGGCATTGCCTGCCGAGATCCGCGACCCGCGCGTCAAGCTATCTGCCGAGGCGGCGCAGATCGGATGCCGTTTTCGCTACCAGGGAATCGACACCGTACTTTCGCTGCGGGCCGATGTCTATCTGACCGATCAGCCGAACCAGCTTGCCGTGCGCCTGCGAGCGGTGCGAGCCGGCTGGCTGCCGGTCCCGTTGTCGCCGCTTCTGGAACGCGTTTCCGACGCCGCGCGCCGTGGCGACATCGATCTGACATGGAGCCAGCGAGATGGCGATCCGGTGGCGCTCGTTCGCGTGCCTCGACAGAGCGCGCATTATGGAAATCGCGAGTTGCATCTGGATGGGCTGGGACTGGACAACGGTAAAATCCGATTGTTCGGGCACACCGAGCGCCGCGGCGGGCGATAGCACACGCGTGCCTCGCGCGCCCATCCGAGCGTCAGACGCCGCGCGGCATTGAAGATACGGGGCATCCGGCAGGGTGGCGCGGGACGTGCCGACTGGCAGTCGGGGTGCGCGCCCGCGCGGCGCCCCTGAATTCGATCCACGACGCCTCTGGCGCGGACTCGCGGACTGCGCAACGGTAAGAAACCGAATCCCATCGGGCAACACTCTGTCTCGCGATCGAGAGACAGCACGATCGGGCTGGCAGCATGTTCCCGACCTGTGATATAAGCTCGCGGCCCGTTCGCAATACGGCAGCGCGGACGCTGCGACGCGCTGGCTAGTCTGGCGTTATCGAACACGGAGGTAGAATATGGGGGATCAGTCCATGGCAAAATCGCTGCTGACGGCGCCGACGGCGCAGGCCCTGACGCTGGTCGACGAGTTCAAGAACTTCGCTTTCAAGGGCAATGTCGTCGACCTGGCGGTCGGTGTGATCATCGGGGCCGCGTTCGGCAAGATCGTCGATTCGCTGGTCAAGAACCTGATCATGCCGCTGATCGGCGTCGTGATGCCGGGCGATCAAGGATACTTGGCGTGGAAGCTGGTCGTGGGCGGGCAGGAGATTCCCTACGGCCTATTCCTGGGCGACGTGGTCAACTTTCTGATCGTGGCTGTCGCCTTGTTCATCTTCATCGTCAAGTTTTTGGGCTGGATCATGCGGCGCAAAGCCGAACAGGCGCCCGCCGATCCCGCGCCGACCAAGGACCAGGAACTGCTGGCCGAGATCCGCGACCTGCTGCGAGCACGCGCCTGAGCGCCCTGTGGACGCGACATCTTGCCGCGTTCCGAATGCCCGGCTGCGGAGCATGGACGAGCGACCCGCATCAGTGCTAGCGCCGATGCGGAGATCAGCGGCAGGATGCCACCGTCACGAGCACCTCCGCAGCGGCGCGAGGCCGCTGCCACGAGCGCTGCCGCCGTCCTATTTCGCTGGGACGGGCGCAATTCGCACGAGCGTCTGGCCGCGCAGTACGCCCTGTGAACCGTCGAGCTGTGCGCGGACGGTCCCCGCGGCGGCCGCGCCTTGGCGAGCGGTCAGCGCGATCATCTGCACGATTCGTTCGCTCGGCCTGACATCGACGACGAACTCGGCCGGATCGCACACGATGCCGGCATCGGGCGTCAATCGTACGCGGCCCTGGACGGGATGGTCGGCACTGGCCGCCACGACGATCCGCAACACGGGAACCGTCCGGTTTTCGGTCAGGCATGTCAGATTCAGGTTGGGCGACCGCGACTCGGGGGCGTACGACAGCGTCGGCTCTTGGGTGTAGCCCATCGCGTTCATTCGCGTCGTCTGCCGATATATCGGATCTTGCATCAGGCACCCACGGCGGTCCATCGCCGGAATCGTCGTCGTGTAGATCCGCAGCTCGCCGGGGACCGAGACGACGAGCTCTTCGCGCCAATCTCCGAGCACGTCCGCCGTCTGAATGACGCGGCCGACGATGCCTTGCGTCAGCGGGTCGCCTTGATATTTGGCGATGGTCTTGCCGCGTAGGATCTCCTTCTGCAGATCCGCGTCCCAGAACAGCGTGTTGATATTGAATCCCCAGGGGCAGTCCGTCCCGGTTCGCAACGCGGCGCCATCGGCGGCCAGCAGCCAGCGGCTTTCGGTCAGCGTATGTCCGTCGGCGTCCGCACCGTAGATCTCGCAACCGGGATGCACCGGATCGATGTCTGCGCACATGCCCGTGCCATGCACGTGGCGCGTCGGCGTCTCGAGCTTCCACAGCGTGCGGCCCGTCGCGGCGTCGACGACGTTCAAACCGCCGCCCGCCCGCTGGCGGGTCTCCATGACGTAGGCCATTTCGAGCCCGGGCCGCGCAGGCAGCACGTCCGTCAGATAGACCGCGTCGGGATGCCCGCGTCCCGTCGTCCACAGCGGCACGCCGTTGCCGTCCAGCACGGCGCTGCCCAGCAAGATCTCGTCGCGACCGTCTCCGTCGATGTCCGCGCATTGCGTGAAATGCGCGCCTTGCCCCCAGTACAGGCCGCCGAACGGCTCGTTGTCGTACTCCCACAGTCGCTCGAGCTTGCCGTCGCGCAGCATGTACGCCTGGACGATCATCCGTCCGTAGGTGCCGCGCAACGTCAGTAGGCAGGGTGTTTTCCCGTCCAGATACGCGACGGCGATTTGGTTGCGACTGGCCAGATTGTACGACTCGAACAGGCTGCGATCCGGCCACGGCGCGCGGGCGATCTCGCGGCCCGTCATGCCGTCCCAGACCACGACGTACTCGGGACCGTCGCTCACCTTGCCCTCGGCGTCGCGCGGATCGCCTTCGCCGATCTTGGCCGCGACCTCGGCCTGTCCATCGCCGGTCAGGTCGCAGACGATGTACGGCGAGTACCAGATGCCGCGTTCGATGCTCCAGCCCAGATCGTGGGACCAGAGAAACGTTCCGTCGCTCAGATAGGCCTCGATCTTGTACGTGTCGGGCGATTTGTACCAGTACTTGGGCCACGGATCGATGTTCTCGGAGGGATGTTTGATCACGTAGTCGTAGACCCCATCGCCATTCAGGTCGCCGATTCCCACTTTTTGGAACGTCGTTTTCGGATCGCGCAGCGGGATGCGGACGTATGCCGCGCCATCTCCGGCCTCGGCCCACACGGCCTCGCCCGCCTCGCCCGTCCAGCCTTCGGCCGGCCGCACCGTGTAAGTCGGACGTTCGCTCGCGGGCAGTGGCTGGGGATCGAGGAAATCCGTCGTCTGAACGATGGGGTGGGCGTTGAGTTTTACCGGAGGCTGGTCATGGCTGCGACGAAATACGTCGAAGCCGACATCCGCCGGATCGTCTTCCAGCAATCGCCAGCCGACGTAGACGCCATCCGCGCCGGGCGCCGCCACGGCCCCACGTCCGAGTTGCTCCTGTACACGAGTCGTGGCCCAGCCGCGAACGGGCGGTCGGGCGGGATACGCCAGCGGTTCGGCTCGCAACGAGACCTCGTCGACCGTCACGTCCACCCGCCCGCGGCCGGTCAACCGCACCTGGACCTCGTCGACCATGTCGGGAACGCGCAGCAGCCCTCGGGCCTCGACCCAGTCGTCAGTCAGCGTCGCGCGACCGCGCCCCAGTTGCCAGAAGATCGGCTGGCCTTCCTGATAGCCGACCACGTCGATCGATATCGGTCCGTCGCGCGCCGCTCCGCGCAGCCAGGCGCGAACGGCCAGCTCGTCGCCCGGCTGAACCTGCAAGCGGGCTGCATTGGTCAAAGCCCAGTCTGGCTCGCCATCGCACTGGATTCGGACGGCTCGCGACCCGTCCCGCACCGGCTCGGTCACGGGCGTCGCCGTGCCGCCGCCGCGCGAGGTCCAGGTCCAGTCCGCGATGCCGCCGGCGGGCGTGATCTGCTCGAATCCCGGATTGAGCAACCCTTGTTCCAGCGTCCGGTGCGGATACAACAGCACACAGTCGTAGTAGGCAGGCCCGCGCCCCGACTCGTCTTCGACCGCAAAGCGGTCATCGACCCAGAACGTGATCACGTCACCGGCCGCGACGCGGCGCCGGCCGAGCAACGGGCCGCCCCGATATCGTTGCCACGTCTCGCCGTCCAGCGACACGCCCACCACGCGGCCGACTTTCAGTTCGACCGTGTACAGCCCCGCCGGCAGATCGCGGAGCGTCGTTCGCAACGGCGGCGCCCCGTCCTCGGGACGCTCGCGGTCCGCCATCACGGCCGGACTGCGGAGAACAACCCCGCCGGACCATTTGGCCAGCGCGTCCGTGTCTCTGCTCCACAGGTTCCAGCGGGTGGCCGAGTCTTTGTCCGGTTGCCAGGCGTCGGCCGGCTCGGAGACCGCTTCGGCCTCGAATCGCAACTGACCGAACACGGACTGTCCCAATATCAAGTGCAGCGCGATCGCGCCCAGCGCCACGGCAAGGTTCGGCCGATGCGCCCCGCTCAGTCGGCCGCGTCGCGAAGCTGAAAGGATCGAAGAAGGCAAATGGTTCGAGCGTGGCGATGATTGGGGTGTGCGCATGGCAAGTGGTCTCTCAGCGAGGCGTGAAGATGGTTCGCGTTGGCGCGGGACTCGGGACGAGGGCCAAGCGACAGAACCAAGGCGTCCGCGCGGTCAGTTTGACTCGCGTCCAGTATACCATCTGCGCTCGCGCAACCAGCCCGCCCCGGAAGGGACACGCTCCGTTGCGTCCGTTCGTGGCATCGACGTTCGCGCAACCGGCTCGGCGCCGCCGCATCACGTCTTGACGCGCCCGTTCGCACTGCCTACGTTCAGCGCTGACGCTTCCGCCCGTATTCGCCCCCTTTCGGAACAGACGCCATGAAAACAACCAATCGCCCCACGTCCGCCACGCGGCGTAGTTTCCTGAAGACCGCCGCAGCCCTTCCGATGTTCGGCGCCGCCGGCGGCCTGACGCGACGCGTTTCGGCCGGCGACGCCCCTTCTGCATCGCTGGCTCCGCCGAACGAGGTGATCCAGAAAGCGCGCGAAGCGGGGCTCGACGTGCTGAAGCCAAGCTCCAAGGACCTCGAGCACGGGCTCGAACTGCACGCCCACTCGCTCGTCTTCGAATCATATGGGTTCGCCCCCCGCGCGGCGCCGGACGGCGATCAGATTCGCCAGGCGATCGAAGCGGGCGCGTCGGAAACCGAGCTGAACGATCTGCGCGAAGAGCTGCCGATGATCCGCAGCGCGACCGACGAGCGCGAGCGAATCGAGTTTCTCGAGGCGTTTCGCGCGGCCGGCGTGACGTGCATTTTTCAGAACGCCGGCGAGGAAGGAAACGAGCCGCTGCGGCTGCTCAAACGACTAGCTCGCTTCACGTACGCCACCGATCTGTTGCGCGACCAGGTGTTCAAAGCGGCCACGCCGGACGACATCGTCGCGGCCAAGCAGCAGGGCCGACGATGTCTGTACTTCACCGGCAACGGGGTGCCGCTGCGCCAACAGTGGAACAACGTCCGCGACGAGTTGGGCTTGATTCGCGCGTTTCAACAGTTGGGCATTCGGATGATGCACCTGACCTACAACCGCCGCAATACGTTGGGCGACGGCTGTGGCGAGGCGACCGACGGCGGACTGAGCGATTTCGGACGTGCCGCGATCGCCGAGATGAACCGGCTGGGCGTGATCGTCGACGTGGCCCATAGCGGCTGGCGCACCAGCCTCGAAGCGGCCCGCGCTTCGCAACAGCCGATGGTCGCCAGCCATACGACGGCGGCCGCGCTGCACGAGCACATTCGCGCCAAGCCGGACGAGGTCATCCGGGCGATCTGCGACACGGGCGGCCTGGTCGGCATCTGTTGCATCTCCGGCTTCCTCGGCGGCGACGGACATCTGGGCACATTCCTGGACCACATCGATTATGTGGTCAAGACATTCGGCATCGATCACGTGGCCATCGGCACCGACATCGCCTACGAATCGCGGTTCGCGGCCGCCGAGCGCGCCAAGATTCCGCCGCGACCGCCCGGGCCGCGGCCCGCGCCGCGCTGGGAATATCTCTGGCCTCCCGGATCGTTGACCGGACGCGCGCATCCCAGCCTGGCCTGGACCAACTGGCCGCTGTTCACCGTCGGCCTGGTCCAACGCGGCTATGCCGACGACGCGATTCAAAAGATCTTGGGCGGAAACATCCTGCGCGTGGCGCGCGATGTCTGGAATGCGCGGGCGTGAACGGCGCACGCCGCGCGACACACGGGGCGAGCGACGCGCGAGGCCGCTGCGGCGCGGTCAAGAAGTCGGAGACTGTGGGGGGGAGCCTTAGTTCGTATCATGCGCGCACGATGCGCGCATCTTGTACAGTAGTCTGTACAACAAACTTTCGGGTTACTGGCACTAACACGCGTTAGGTGGAATTGGCATTGGATGACTGTTGCGCAGCACAGACGACAGCAACCGTGTTGGCCGAAGGCCAACATCAACGTAGCCTGGGGCAACGCCCCAGGAGTCAGAGACGATACCAACCGTGTTGGCTGAAGGCCAACATCAACGTAGCCTGGGGCA
>JAVYAJ010000198.1:0-13550 GCA_032229885.1 Candidatus Anammoximicrobium sp.
AGCCCTGGGGCGTTGCCCCAGGCTACGGTGATCGGAGGCCTTCGGCCAAACAGATTCAGCGCCTATCTGCGCTCGAACGCGCAACAGTTGAAGCGGTAGTAGTTTAAGAAATTGGCCGCGCCAGCCGTAGGGCGTGCCCGCGCCGATCGCCGTCCTACCGCGCGCACGTCGCCTGTGATACCATGGTATCCATGAGCGAACAGACTCCCGATTTCCGCGGCCAGCGCGTGGCCGCGTTTGAGAGCCGCCGGGCGGACGAAATGGCGCGGCTGATCAAGCGGTACGGTGGCGTCCCGCACGTCAGTCCGGCGCTGCGCGAAACGCCCGCGGACGATCCGCGTTCGGCGGTGGACTTTGCTTATCGCCTGGTAACCGGCGAGGTCGACGTCGTCGTATTCCTGACCGATGTCGGATTTCGGGGGCTGTGGGCCATCGTCCAACGCCATTTGGACGGCCAGCGATACCTGGATGCGTTGTCGGACATCACGACCGTTGCCAGCGGCTCGAAGACGGTCGCCGCGATGCGCGAGGTCGGGCTGACGCCGACGCTGTGCACGCCGGCGCCGAGCACGTGGCGACAGGTTTTGCAGACGATCGACGGCGGCCTGCCCGTGGCCAACAAAGTCGTGGCGTTGCAGGAATCCGGGCAGCCGAACACCAGCCTGACCGCCGGCCTCGAGGCGCGCGGGGCCCGCGTGCTGCGCGTCCAGGTCTACGGCTGGGATCTGCCGACCGATCTCGGCCCGTTGACGCAGAACATCCGCGATCTGGCCGAAGGCCGTCTGGACGTGTTGCTGTTTACGGCCGCACCGCAGGTGGTCAACCTGCTGCGCGTGGCGGACGATCTGGGGTTGACCGACCGCATTCGGCAGCGGTTGGCCGCGACCGCGGTGGCGTCGCTCGGGCCGGTCACCAGGGAAACGCTGCGGGACCACGGCATTCGAGTGGACATCCAGCCCGAATCTTCCGAGCTCGAGTCGCTGGTCCGGGCCGCGGCTCGCGAGTGCCACGCGGTGTCGAGTCGCCGATCGCGCATCGCCGCGATAGGTTCGGCCGCCGATCCGGCGTCCGCGACCGCTCGGCAAATCCCCTCCGATTCCCATGCTCCGTGGTACGACAGTCCGTTTCTGAAGGCCTGTCGCCGCGAGCCGGTCGAGTATACGCCGGTCTGGCTGATGCGGCAGGCCGGGCGTTATATGGCCGAGTACCGCGAGGTGCGGGCCAAGACCAGTTTCTTGCAACTGTGCAAGAGTCCGTCGCTGTGCAGCGAGGTCATGTGCACGGCCGTGGCGCGGCTGGGCGTCGATGCGGCGATCATCTTCTCCGACCTGTTGCCGATCCTCGAACCGATGGGGTTGGATCTCGAGTTCACCGCCGGCGAAGGCCCGGTGATCCACAATCCGGTCCGCGCGGCGGCGGATGTGGACCGCGTGCGCGAGCTGGATGATCTTGGGTCGCTGGATTTCGTGTTCGAGACAGTCCGTCAGACTCGCGGCGACCTGCCATCCCAGATCCCGGTGATCGGGTTCGCCGGCGCGCCGTTCACGCTGGCCAGCTATCTGATCGAGGGCGGTTCGAGCCGCAGCTATCTGCACACCAAGGCGCTGATGTACCGCGACGCGGGGGCGTGGAACGAACTGATGCAACGCCTGGCGCGGGGCGGCATCCGTTATTTGAACGCCCAGATCGGGGCCGGAGCCCAGTGCGTCCAACTGTTCGACTCGTGGGTCGGCTGTCTTGGCCCCGACGATTACCGACGCTATGTGCTGCCTCACGTCCGGCAGATCATCGCGGGGATCCTGCCGGACGTGCCCGTGATCTATTTTGCCGCGGGCAATCCGGCGTTGATCCCGCTGGCGGCCGAGGCCGGCAGCAGCGTCGTCGGCGTCGATTGGCGGATCGGGCTGCGCGACGCCTGGGGCCGCGTCGGTCCGGATCGGGCGATTCAAGGGAACCTGGATCCGGCCGTCCTGCTGGCCGATCGGGCGGAAATTCGGCGCCGTGTCAAGGAGCTTTTGGACCAGGCCGCAAACCGGCCGGGACACATCTTCAACCTGGGCCACGGCGTGCTGCCGCAGACGCCGGTCGACAACGCCATCGCCTTGGTCGACGCCGTCCACGAACTGTCGAGGCGTTGATCTGATGCTCAGCCGCGTGCAGAACTACTCGGACGACGGCCGCCACATGGTGCTGTGGCAAGAGCTTGGCGAAGGCGCGCCGACGGTGGTCGCGTTTGCCCGGCTGTGCTGCGAGGCGCTGGTCGCGGATCGGCGCGAGCCGTTGGAGGCGCTGGGCGACGAGGCGCGGGCGATCCTGTATCTGGCCCGGCATCGCGGGACGCTCGAAGTCAAATCGGTCAACCATGCCTTCGCGTCGTCGGAACGATTCTTGACCGTGTGCGTGGAACTTGATCTGGAGCGCACGTTCATTCTCAAACGGCGAGACGACCCCGAGCTGACCGTGCGTTTTCTGGACGGTTTTCGCCAGTTGTGCGCGTCGGGGTTGGTCATGCACCACCTGTTCCGCGATTTTTCGTTGACGCGCCATGGCTTTGAGGTCGCCCGCGCCGTGCGCCGCGACCAGGTGCCGATCCTGTCGGCGTTGGCCGAGGAGCAGATGATCGGCGATTTTTGACCGTCGAGCCACGGCGGCGTCGGGCCGGGAAACGCGTCGTCCTTGGCGGGACGCGCGCGGTCGCGTCCGCCCGGTGGCGGCCACGACGAAGCGTGGCCCTCCAGCGCGGCATGGGCGTGCCTCGCGGGATGTGCGCCAGCCTGATGCATCAGGGCAGCGGCATTGACAAAAGGGGGGGAGCGGCGATTGCCAGGCTGCGAGAATTCCGTCCTTTGCCGAGGGCGACAATCCGGACATTATAATTGGACAGCACACCAAGCTACGGTGATGGACGGCCTACGGCCGAAACGATGGATATGGCCTACGGCCAAAATGCACGCTCACATCGCGACCTAGGGCGACGCCCTAGGATTGGACCTCTGTTTCCGAAAGGATGCCCGATGCCCCGCTGCGAAACGCTGTCGTCTCGAACCCGGCGTGCGTCGTTTGGCCCGCGATCTCGAACCACCGGACGGTCCCGGCGCACGGGCTGGGCGTTGTTCGGCCCGCATTCGTGCGCCGTGTTGCCCGTTCTGCTGGCGGCCGCGTCGATGTTCGCCGCGGCTGGACAGGCGCTCGCCCAGGACGCTCGGCAGCCGTCGCGGTTGGACAACTTCATCACGCGGCAGGGCGACAAGCTGATGGATGGGGATCGCGAGTTCCGCTTTATCGGCGCCAACATGCCGGGGCTGATCCTGCCGTACGACTGGACGCTGTACCTGCCGGAACGGATGCGCCTGCCGACGCCGTGGGAGCAGGAGGACGCCTTCAAGACGCTCGACCAGATGAACCTGCGCGTCGTGCGGCTGTGGAATCTGCCGATCCGTGGTCCGCACGAGGAATCCGCCGATGGTCAGATGACCTGGCACTACGTCCAAGCTCCCGGCCAGTTCAACGACCGGTCGTTCCAGGTCGTGGACAGTCTGCTCGCGCTGGCCAACAAATATGGTGTCCGCGTGATCTTCGACCTGACCGCCGAGGCGGGCGACTATCTGGGCGGAATCGGGACCTACGCGGCCCATCGGGGCAAAAAACGCGGGGAATTCTACACCGACGCGCAGATCAAGGAAGATTACCGGGCCACCATCCGTCATGTGCTCGCCCGTACGAACACGCTCACCGGCGTGCCGTATCGCGAAGACAAGGCGATCCTGGCCTGGCAGTTCGGCAATGAAATGCACACCGCGCCCACGGCGTGGCTGGCCGAGATGGCGGCATATATCAAGAGCCTGGACTCGAACCATCTGATCTCCGAAACCCGTCATATCCCGGGCCAACCGATGGTGGTCGATCCGAACATCGACCTGTACACGCGACACCTGTACGGGAACTATCCGGGCGTCGAGGGCGGCTGGGCGGAGGCCTGTCGTCGCGAGATGCAACACGTCCGCGGCCAGCGGCCGTTTTACGTGGGCGAGTTCGGTCCGTATATCGACGGCAAGGCTTTCACGCACGACAACGTCGTCCCGCGGATCAGCGAGTTTCTCGATTTCGTCGTCGACCAGCCGGGCATGTCGGGGGCGTTGCTCTGGAGCATGTATTTTCACCACCAGGACGGCGGCTTCTACTGGCATCAGATCATGACCTATCCGGCGGTCTGGTCCTATCATTGGCCCGGCTTTCCCAGCGCCGATGCGCAGCGCGAACGCGAGCTGATGGCGGCGATGCGCCAGGCGGGGTTCACGATTCAGGGGCTGCCGGTTCCGCCGCTGCCCGTGCCGGATCCGCCCGCGCTGCTGCCCATCGGCGACGCGCCGCTGCTGACTTGGCGCGGCTCGGCCGGCGCGTCCGGTTACGACATTCAGCGCAGCGCGGACGCCGACGGCCCGTGGTCCGTGATCGCGGAAAACGTCAGCGACGCCGACATCGCGTACCGCCCGCTGTACAGCGACACGGCCGTCCGGGCCGGCCAGACGTGGTTCTATCGCGTAACGGCCCGCAATGCTTCGGGCGTCTCGGCGCCGTCGAACGTCGTCGGTCCGGTCCGCGTGGCGCGGGTTTGTCTGGCTGACGAGCTGCAGGATTTCACGCTCGCTCAAGCCCGCTCGGCCGGCCTGAAACTGAACAACGCCTACAACGCCCTGTACGCCGAATACTTGTTCCGAGCTCAAGGCGATGCGGGCGACTGGCTCACGTACCAAACGCCCGGCTCGATCGAATCCGTCGAGATCGTAGCGTTCTCTGCCGACGACCGCGGCGACTTGGTCCTCGAGTCGTCCGCCGACGGAGCCGACTTTGCCGCGCTGCGGCCGCAGCGTCACGCGCGTCGTCTGCCCAGCCCGCCGGGTGGGGCCGCCGGAAAGCAACGGCGAACGATGATCACGTACGAGGCGGCTGTTCCGGCGGGACAACGCGTCCTGCGGATCCGCTGGACCGGCCCCGCCGAAGTCGATCGCGTCGAAGTGTACTACCGGTGATCGGAAGGGGGGACGCGCGCCGCGAACGATCCGACAACGGATCGACGGCGGCGACGATGGGGATCAAGGGCGGGGACTATGGGCCAGAATGTCCACCAGATCGCCCACGGTGCGAGTGTCGAGCAGGCTTTCGGCGGACAGGCGGACCCCGCCCAACTGTTCGACCAAGACGCTGATTTCCGCCATGCTCAGTGAATCGATCCCCAAGTCGAGCAGAAGATCGTCTTCGAGACGGATCGTATGCGAGGGCTTGCCGAGCTTTTCGGCAATCACTTCGATGACTTGGCCAGCGAGTGAAACGTCACGTTGAGGCTGTGATTCAGTTTGACTCACGGGTTGGCCTTTGACGTCATGTGCACTAGATGAGTACATCCTGCCTCCTGCAACTGAGCTTGGCAACTCGATTTTGGCCGAACGGCGCGAACTTTCCGGTCGATGCCGTACCGCGTCGGCGCACGTGATCCACTTTTCCACGACAAGAACCCGTGCGCTGTCCAATCGTAATTTTGGCGAGCCGCGCTGGCCAGAGCAAGGCGCTCTTACGGCCTGACCATCGCGTCCATCCCCAATAGGGAGCCTTGGCGACACGCGCCGGGAATAGCCTATTTCAAGTTGACGGAACTTGTTGGTTTCCCTATAGTTAGCATTTGCCGGCCATCTTGTAAACCGGGCAGCGGATTTCAGCGTGCCCCCGTTTCGTCTGAGGAAAAAGGTACACGAGCCGATGAGCAGCGGAGAAGGTGCGGCGGTCGATTTTCCGACGGTGCGTGGGCGGGATTATCCGACCATTCGCCAGTTCACGGTCTTTCTCGAGAATCGCGTGGGCCAACTGCTCGAAGTCGTCCGTCGCTTCGAGGGCGGCAACGTCACGATCGTCGGCATGTCCATCAACGACGCCACGGAATGTGCGTTCGTGAGAATGATCCTCAGCCGTCCCGAACAAGGTCGCGAGATCCTCGAGCGTGCGGGGCTGATGATCGTCGAGAGCGATCTGCTGTGCGTCGAATTCCCAGACGGCCCCCAGCCACTCGGCCAGATCTGCTCGGCCTTGTTGCAAGCGGAAATCAACATCGTCCAAGCGTACCCGCTGATCGCCCAACCGCATGGCAATCCCGTGATGGCCCTGATGGTGGACAACGTCGAGGCCGCGGCGGAAATGCTGTCGGGCAAAGGATTGTCGATCATCAACGAGGCGGATCTGGCGGAGTGCGAGTAGTTTTCGGACAATGCCGAATCTCGTACGTACCTTTCCCGCGATCGAACCGTCTTCGACGCGGGATCTGTGCAACCTTCTGACACGGCTGAATCTCGCGCATGGCCATTCCGGTTGTCTGTCCAGGCTGTAAGAAAAGCTTCAACGTCAGCGATCGATTCGCCGGCAAACAGGGGCCGTGTCCGGCGTGCAAGACAATCATCAAAGTACCTGCGAAGAGCGAGCAGGTCGTCGTGCACGTGCCCGAGGCGTTCGGGCCGAAGGACACCAAGGGCCGGGCCATCCTCAAGCCGATCGCGCGCAAGGAAACCAAGGTTTCGCCCGTGCTGACCGCGATCGTCCTGGTGGCCATCGTCGTCGTCGTCGGGGTGGCCTGGCTGTTTCGCTCGCCGACCGGAGACGTGCCCACGCTGCTGCTCGTGCTGGGCGCCATCGGATTGGCGCCGCCGTTGGCGTGGGCCGGTTACACGTTTCTGCGCGACGATGAACTCGAGCCGTTTCAAAGCCGAGAACTCGTGGCTCGCGTCGGCGCCTGTTCCGCAGTCTACGCCGCGCTGTGGGGCTTGGTCTGGCTGGTCACCGGTTACGTGATGGGCGGCGATCCGGTCGAAGCCATCCACATGGTGTTCATCGCCCCCGTGATGGTCGGCATCGGCGCGTTCGGCGCATTTGCCAGCCTGGACTTCGAGTTCGGAACCGCCGCGGTGCATTGCTCGCTGTACCTGTTGGCCACCGTGACCCTACGGCTGATCATGGGCCTGCCAGCGTTTTAACGTCTCGCGGCACGAACTCGCGGTTGCGGTGCGCCCGTCGTGGGCGCGCGGGGCTGACATGCTGGGCGCGGCGCGGAAGGCAATCGGGGCATGGTTCGGAAGGCAACGTGCAGCGACGAGTATTGATCCACGGCAGCCGTTGTCGTGGATGCGGGCGTTTGCCGGGCCGGCGCAGCGGGCCAGAAATAAGGCGGATTCCAGAAAGCCGCGCGCGAGGATCGCGGCACTTCGCGCGACGATGACTTTCGAGATGACTTTCGACGCGCTGCGCGGACCCGCCGAACAACGCAAGGGGCGACGCCGTCGTCTTGGTGAACGCGTGCCGTGCTCGCCGTCGCGTCGTTCCGCCGCACGGTCCACAACATTACCAACGCGACATCGCCTGGAACCACGATGATCGCTGGAAATCACGGCGTTTGCTTACGAGTCTATTTCGACTCCATCTCGATATCGAACGTGTTCTTTCCCGGCTTGACGTCGAACTTGAGGTCGGATTCCTTGTTGTATCGCGCCGGGATCGACGCGGCCGGCGTGGTTTCGTCCGGCCAAAACACGGTCACTTCGTTGGGGCCTGTCTGCGCTCCACTCACGCCATGGACAAAGGTCAGGTCGTACTTGCCTTCCTGATCGGCGATCGCCAGCGCCTGACGACCGCCCGACAGCGGATAGAACCCGACCGCGACGCCGGGCAGAGGCTTGCCGTCGAGCGTAACGGTCCCCTGAACCCGTCCCAATTCCGGAAGATCCCGGCCACAGCCGAGAATCGCCAACGCCACCAGCGGCATGAATCCCACTCGCCACAGTCTTCGTAGACAAACCATCTAGGCCTCACTCGCTTCTGGAAAGAAGACACACGCGCAACCGGCGCTCCCTGGAAACCAAGCGGGGCGCGCGGTCAAGCAGGTACGGTCACTGGCGATCTGGCCGCCGTACAGTGCGTCGTCAGTCGGCTGATCGTCGAAACCCGCGACCTCTTGATCCGCCGCTGCGGGAAACGGCGATCGTTTTGCTAGAAATCTCCGACGACGCCGCCGTCGTTTCGCGAGAGCAGACGCTCGAAGGTGCTGTCGACGCCCTGATTAGCGCTCGTCATACCTCCGATGCTGTTGCCGCGAAAATCGATGGTGTCGCTGATGAAGCGGACCGAGCCGTCACACAGGGCGAATTGGACGCCGCCCGGATGCACGCTGCTGAAGCCTCGGTTCTGATGCTGCCAAGCGACAACGGTTTGATTGAGTCCCCAATACGGGATGCCCAGCGCATTGTTGATCGCCCGCGTGCGGCTGCTGTAAGCCGTCGCGATGGGGCTGCATCCGAAAACGGTCCCCGCGCCCATCAACACGTCCTGGAACTTGTAACACCGCTCGCCCAACATCGCCGTGTTGCTGGCCCCGTCGAGGATGTCGCGGAAACCGATGGAAGAGTTCCAGAAGAACACGCCGACGGGTTGACCATAAGCGGCAAAGTCGCCGCCGGGCGGCGTCATGCTGTCGCCGACCGAGGCGACGCCCACATAGTTGGACTTGGCAATCTCGAAACGATCCGTGCCGTTGCTCGTCACACGCTTTTCGTAGCTGGTGAACTGTGCGGAACTGGTTCCTTTGACTTCGCCGCTGGCGCCGTACTTCTGGCCAAAGTCGTTCAAATCAGGCCCCGTATCCGATGGACAGACGAACGTCGGCAGCGGCGTCTGGAGCGCAGCCAAACCGGCCGAGTTCGTTAGATTCTGCCACAGCGGGATCCGATCGACCTGCAACGTTTCGTACACGGTGCTCAGCTCGACATGCGGCAAGAGCAGCGCGCCCCACGTCCAGACGGAACGCTCGGCGGCCGAGGTGGCGTCCGGCAGCGCTGGCAGGCTGGAGATGAACCCCGAGGGAAAGCGCCCGTGTGTGTCGGCATAATTGTGGATCCCCAAGGCGAGTTGCTTGAGATTGTTGGTGCACTGCGTCCGCCGCGCAGCCTCGCGGGCGGCTTGGATGGCCGGCAGCAGCAGCGCAACCAAGATGCCGATAATGGCGATCACAACCAATAACTCGACAAGTGTAAAGGCAAACCGACGTTCGCGTTTCATCGCTGAAATCTCCGGAGACACTAGTGCCACGCTACGATAGATGCAAAAGAAAAATGCCGACGATTCACGATGTCTTCGCTCGTCACGTGCCGAACCGGCGCGTGTCGTGACTCGCCGTGCAGCTATACCGAGCGCCGATAAGAATGGCCTCGCGAATATCAGGTTCCGTATGACAAAGACGAATTGAAGTCCGCCGTGCCAAGTGCCATTTCGAGCCGCGCGAAGTATAACGACTATATTGTCTGGATCTTTAACTCCTAGTCAACCCCTATTGAAGATAGATCCGATGTAATCATGTTGTAGGGTATCGCCTGCGGTGGGCACGGCGTGCGCGGCTCGAGTCGCCGCATGGTAGAACAGGTTTCCGCCGCGTTTTTCCCCTCGAAGACCAAAGTCCCTGTGATGCCTACGGCACTGTTTTCCGACGATTGACGCTCGGCATACGATCGCGGCGACGGGCGACCAACGCCGCGCCTACAAGTCAGACATGCGGCTCGAAGCCGCCGCCACGTGGGTCGTCGGCGACGCGTCGGCCGGACGCCGCGCCCACGGAGCGGAGCGGCGCGTCGGCAACAACCGGATTCAACGGGCGCAACAGGCGGCGACACGCCCGGCGGGCAGGCCGGCAGGACGTTGTCGAACCCGCGGCCTCCGGCGCGCTCTGTTTCAGACGATATTGCGTCTCGGATCGCATGTGCCTCAGACCGCATGTGTCTCAGTCAGACGGCACGTGGCTCAGACAGCGTTGTCCAACCGCGTGTCGTCCGCGCCCAGACAGCGAAACAGCTCGCGCTGCTTGGCCCGCGCCATCTCGCGGCGACGCTCGCGCTCCTGACGGTTCCATCGCGAGCGGATCGCCCGCAAGCTCCCGGCGATTTCACGTGGTTTCGGTGTGGTTACGGTCGCGTCCATTTCCAAACCCTCCTGTTTGCTGGCGTTCGAGGCGGCCGGCGGGCGTCGGCTGTGGCCGAGCGCGCTACGGTCGTGACGTTCGTCCGCCAGCGAGGATCCGATCCGGACCGCGCAAGCGCCGCGGTTCTCGGCCCGCTGGCGGTGGCATGGCGCCGTTTGGATCGTCTCGAACGGCCGCCTCAACATCTTGCCGAAATCGATCAGCCAACCATCTCCGATCGGAATTATGGGTTTGCGTTCGACGCCTGGCTCTGCTTGATGACGCGATTCAGGTCGTCGCGCAACCGCACGGCCTGCTGTAGGCTGAGCGGAAAACTGAACGAACGGAAACTATGTTCGGGATCGGGCCGCAGCGTCAAGAAGACGACCTGCGCCGCCCGCTTTTGTTCAGGATCGGTGAGCACAGCCGCTTCGACGCCCAACAGCTCGACGATTGGCAGTGCTCCGCTTTCGTCTCGCGTTCCCATCGTATTACCCTTTTTTTTGTGGCCCGTGCGACGAGCCGTTGGCAACTCGACACTCTCTTTGACGTGCAAACCCGTGTGCAAGTTCGACACAAAAGACGTGTCATTCCCATTATACGCACATGGAATGCCAATCGCGAGTGTTTTGAGCTCAGGAGGGGTAACGCAGGCTTCGCTCGGGGATGGAACGCGCGATGCAAGATGACATGTGATCAATGGTTACGACATGTGCTGCGCGCCGGAGCGCCATCGGATCGTCGTGCGATGCCCAACGATCTTCGCGGGAAAAGTGGCAGACGTGCCGCGTTGTGATGCACGGATGCACGGCGACACGCCACAGACGCCGCCGCGGCGGTCGCTCCATTGTGGACGCGGCGCCCTGCCGCGTCGGCCGGCCAATCGATCAACCCGCCGTGGAGGCGGCATCCTGCCGCGTATCCCGCCGCACTACGGCGCCGCGTCGCTCAGCCAATCGATCGCCAACTGGCTCAGCACGCGTACGCCCACCGGCAGGGCAGCCTCGTCGAGCCTGAACTGCGGGGTGTGCAGCGCGTGGACGGCGCCGATCGATTCGTTCATCACGCCAAGAAAGGCGAACATCCCGGGCACGACTTGTTGATATCTCGCGAAATCCTCGCCGACCATCACCAGCGGCGATTCGACCGCGTTCTCCGGGCCGACGACCCGCGCAAGCGTGGGGATCATCCGAGCCACCAACTGGGGCTCGTTCCAGACCGCCGGACCGTAGTTGTCATAGTCGATTTCGGTCTGTACGTCGTGCGCGGCCGCCGTCTTTTCAACCACCGTGCGGAACAACTCGGCCACGCGCTCGCGCACCGCCGGGTCGTGCGTCCGCACCGTCCCCTCGAGCTCGACTTCGTCGGGAATGATGTTCCAGGTATGTCCGCCTCGGATGACGCCGATCGAGACGACCACGCTTTCTCGCGCGTCGATCTTGTGGCCGGCGATGGACTGGATGGCCGTGATGACGTGCGCCGCGGCCACGATCGGATCTATCCCCGTCCACGGCATGGCCGCGTGCGACTGTTTGCCGCGTAGAACGACATGGAACCGATCGACGCTGGCGAACATCGGGCCGGCCCGATAGGCCACCTTGCCGGTCGCGACATCCGGCGCGACGTGCAGACCGAAGATCGCCCCGACGTCCGGGTTGCGAAGCACGCCTTGCTCGACCATCAGCCTGGCGCCGCCCTCCTCGCCTCGAGGCACGCCCTCCTCGGCCGGCTGGAAGACGAGCTTGACACTGCCGGGCAGCGACTCGCGCAGCGTATGCAAGACTTTGGCGGCGCCGAGCAGCATCGCCGTGTGACCGTCATGGCCACAGGCGTGCATGACGCCCGGATTGGTGGACGCGAACGGCAAGCCGGTCGCTTCTTGAACGGGCAACGCGTCCATGTCGGCTCGCAAAGCAACCACGGGCTGTGCCCGTTTGCCGGGGATCATCGCCACCACGCCATGATGGGCGACCCCGGTGCGGATGTCCGTGATTCCCATCTCGCGCAGCGCCTCGGCCACCACCCGCGACGTGCGTTCTTCGCGGTTGGCCGTCTCGGGGTGCGCATGGATGTCGCGGCGCCAAGCGACGACTTGCGGCGTGACTTGTTCGGTCAGACGCTGAACTTGATCCAGCAACGCATCGGCCGCGCGCGCGCTCGGCGCCCACGCCAGGGCGGCGGCGATGAACAACAAGCATGGCAATCGATCACGTCGAATAGACACGACAGGGCCTCCTGGGATGGATTCAAGGTCTTTCGGGGATACGTTCGATGCGCCGTGTGCGCATCTTCTACGGACGTAGTTGCACACGATTTGGCAAGGGCGTCCGGCCCCTGTCTCCGCGGCGTCCGGCCGGCGGAGGCCGACGGGTCAACGGCCGGCGTCGTTCGTCATCCGCGGGCCGAGCTCCTCGAACAGCTCGACCCAGGACAGCCAAATCGCGCTGTGGATCGTGGCCTGGCCCGTCTGTTTCAAACGCCTCAATTCGGTGGGCGATTCATCGGGCCAGTGGCCGATCCAACCCTGGGCGAACGGACGGCTTTTGAGCAGAAAATCACGCTCGTCGTCGGCGCCACAGCTCAGCGGAAACGTCTCGCCGATCACGATCGGCTGGCCCCAATCGAACCGTTTGAGAAGCTCGATCTCCTCGGCCACCTTGCCCGCTTTGGGGTACAGATGCGGCGAGACGAAGTCGAGCTGTTCGGCCGCCACGCGGTACGCGCCGGGAAACGGAAGCATGCCCAAGGTGATCAGACGCGTCGGATCGTGCCGACGCACGGCGGCCACCATTTGTTTGATCCACTCGCGGAAGATCTCGTCGCCGGTGCGGGCGCCCGGTTCGAGGCTCAACCGCTGACAGAATTCGACCTCGCCCATCCGGCCGGCATACCAGCCGTCGGATCGATTGCCGCTCGCGGCCGGCTCGTTGACCAGGTCGTAGGCGAATACGGCCGGGCTCGCGGCACAGGTCTTGGCGACGCTTTCCCAAAAAAACGCCTGTGTCTGCCAACGCGCCGGCTCGTCCATCGTATCGTACCAGGCCGCGCGATCCTTGATCTGGTACCAGGCCAAGCCCGTGATCTGCAAATAGATCCCCTCCGACTCGGCGATCTGGAGGATCCGACGCAGTAGCTCGAGCCCCTTCGAATCAGCCTGGTTCGGTCCGGCCAGGATTCGCGGCATCTCGGGATGGATCCGCGCCACGGTCGTGCCGGCCGCTCGCATTTCGGCGAACTCGCGTTGGACTCGCTCGGGATCCTTGGCCGTTCGCTCGAGGATGTCCACCGAGGCGTAATTGTGGCCCCAGGGCACAAAGCGGTGGCCCGACGGATGCAAGACGAAGCCCCGCCCGTTCGGGGCGATTCGCACGGCTTCCATGCCCGCCGCCGGGATCGCCGCGCCGCTCGCGAGCGGGCACAACAGACAGACAAGCGTCAGCAGACTCGCCATCGATGGGCGCTGCGTTCGACCGGACATGGTAGGCCTCCTGATCGCCTGCGACGTCGGTAAAGTTGAATACCGCACACAAGGGCGCCGACAACCGGCGGGCGCCGACAACCGGCGGGC
>JAVYAJ010000199.1:0-6086 GCA_032229885.1 Candidatus Anammoximicrobium sp.
CCAGGAGCCAGAGATGACAGAAAACGTGTTGGCCGAAGGCCAACATCACCGTATCGCCGCGGTCCGGATGAATATGGCCTTCGGCCAAAAGAGGCACACGCGCGGCGCCAGCCCTGGGGCGTTGCCCCAGGCTACGGTGGGCGGAGGCTTTCGGCCAAACAGATTCTTGGGTTGCGGGCGACAGCCCGCGTTAGGCTATCGATTTATCCACAACCTAGCGGAGGCTCTCGATGAACGATCAGATCAAGTTCGTCATGGCGGAAGATCGGATCCCGCGCGCGTGGTACAACATCCAAGCCGACTTTCCGGTCCCGGCGCCGCCGGTGCTGCATCCGGGGACGGGAAAGCCGATTCAGGCCGAAGATCTGGCCGCCATTTTCCCGATGGACCTGATCGCGCAAGAGGTGTCGACCGAGCGCGAGATCGAAATCCCCGAGCCTGTGCGCCAGATTTATCGGCAGTGGCGGCCCACGCCTCTGTTTCGCGCGCGCCGTCTGGAAAAGGTGCTGCAGACGCCGGCCCGGATCTACTACAAGTACGAAGGCGTCAGCGCCGCCGGATCGCACAAGCCGAACACGGCCGTGGCCCAGGCCTACTACAACAAGCAGGCCGGCATCAAACGGCTGTCGACCGAGACGGGCGCCGGCCAGTGGGGATCGTCGCTGGCCATGGGATGCGCGTATTTCGGGTTGGATTGCAAGGTCTTTATGGTCCGGGTCAGCTACGACCAAAAGCCCTATCGCAAGGCTCTGATACAGACCTACGGCGCCGAAGTCACGCCCAGCCCCAGCCAGGAGACCGAGGCCGGCCGGGCGATCTTGGCTCAAAATCCGGACTCGCCGGGATCCCTCGGAATCGCCATCTCCGAGGCGGTCGAGGTCGCCGCCAAATCGGCCGACACGAATTACGCCTTGGGCAGCGTGCTGAACCACGTCCTGCTGCATCAATCCGTCATCGGCCTGGAAGCCATGGAACAGATGGAGATGGCCGGAGACGAGCCGGATGTGATCGTCGGCTGTACCGGCGGCGGCTCAAACTTCGGCGGGATCGTGTTCCCGTTCGTGGGCGCCAAGCTGCGAGGCGAACGATACGACAAGCTGCGCCTGGTGGCCGTCGAACCGGCGGCCTGCCCGACGCTGACTCGCGGCCCGTATGCCTACGACTTCGGCGATACGGCGCGTCTGACCCCGCTGTTGAAGATGCACACCCTGGGCAGCGAGTTCGTCCCGCCGGCCATCCACACCGGAGGCCTGCGATATCACGGCATGGCGCCGCTGGTCAGCCACCTGGTCGAGCTGGGGCTGAGCGAGGCGATCGCCGTACACCAGGTCGAATGTTTTGCGGCGGGCGTCCAGTTCGCCAGTCTCGAAGGGATCCTGCCCGCGCCCGAAGCAACCCACGCCATCGCGGCGACGATCCGCGAGGCCAACCGCTGCCGGGAAGAGGGCGTGAGCCGCGCCATCCTGTTCAACCTGTCCGGTCACGGCCATTTCGACATGAGCGCCTACACGGCGTATCTGTCCGGCCAGTTGAAAGACTACGACTATCCGGAAGGCGAAATCGCGATGGCCTTGGCGCACCTGCCCGTGGTGGCCCAATAGAGCCCATGACCGTCGATCTGATCCTCGGCACGGCGGGCCATATCGACCACGGCAAGACCGCCCTCGTTCGGGCCCTGACCGGCGTCGACACCGATCGGTTGCCCGAGGAAGCGCAGCGCGGCATCACCATCGAGCTGGGGTTCGCCCAGCTCGAACTGGGCCAATACCGGCTCGGGATCGTCGACGTGCCGGGCCACGAACGGTTCGTGCGAAACATGCTGGCGGGCGCGACCGGGATGGATCTAGCGATGCTGGTCGTGGCCGCGGATGATTCGGTCAAGCCGCAGACCCGCGAGCATCTCGAGATCCTGCGGCTGCTGAAACTCGAAGCCGGCGTGATCGTGATCACCAAGGCCGATCTGGCGACGCCGGACTGGATCGAGCTGGTCGAGGCCGAAATCCGCGAACTGACGGCCGGCACGTTCCTCGCCTCGGCCCCGATCGTGCGGACGAGCGTCGTCGCCGGGACGGGGCTGGACGCCCTGCGCACGGCTTTGGCCGCGGCGGCTCGACAAGCCTCCCGGTCCCAACGGCTGGCCATGATCCAGGCGCCCTTTCGCCTGGCCGTCGATCGCTCGTTCACGATCGCCGGCCATGGCACGGTGGTTACCGGCAGCGTCGGCAGCGGGCGTGTCCGCGTGGGCGACGACCTGGTCATCGAACCCGGCGGCGTTCGCACGCGGGTGCGCGGGCTGCAGAACCACGACCACCCGGTGGACGAAGTTCACCGCGGCCAGCGAGCGGCGATCAATCTGGCCGGCGTTCACCACGAGGCGATCGGTCGCGGCCACGAACTGGCCACCCCCGGATATCTCGCGCCCAGCCGCCTCGTCACGGCGATGATCTCGCTGCTGCCCACGGCGCCGCGGCCGCTGAAGCATCGCCACCGCGTGCGCGTCCACGTCGGCACGGCCGAGCTGCTGGCGAGCGTCGCGCTGCTGGATCGCCCCAGCCTGTCGCCGGGCGGCGCCGCCCCGGTCCAGTTGCATCTGAACGCCCCGGCGGTGACGACCTGGAGCCAGCCGCTGGTGATTCGCGGCGAGTCGGCGCGCGAGACGCTCGGCGGCGGCTGGATTCTGGACCCGAACGCCGACCGGCTCCGCCGACCCGACGCGGCCGTTCTGGCCTTGTTGGCCGATCTCGAGTCGTCCGACGCGACACGGCGGGCGGCCGCCGCGTTGTATTTCGCCGGCACGCGCCCGTGGCAGATCGGCGACCTGGCGCGTCTGGCGGGAATCGAAGCCCCCGAGGCCGTCTATGACCAGTTGATTCAGACCGGGCACGTTCGCGAGATCCGGGTGTCGCCCACCCGCGTCTGGCGCTTTCATCGGCAGGTCTGCGAGCAATTGCAGACACGGATCGAGACCGCACTGCGACGGCTGCACGAGCGCAATCCGCTGCGATCCAATTTCGAACGCCTCCGCTTGTCCGCGGCGGTTCCGTATTTGGAAGCGCCGATCCTGGACGCCGTGCTGGACGATCTGCGGCGGGCGGGCCGCGTGCAGGTCGCTGGCGACCGTGTGTCGCTGGTTGGATGCGCCCCGTCGCTGTCGCACAACGAACGGCGCCTGTTGGACGAGCTGATCGAGGCTTACCGTCAGGCCGGCATCCAGTCGCCAACGGTCGAACAATGCCAGCAGCGAGCGTCGAAAAGCGCCCGCTCCGTGCCCCACCTGTTGGCCCTGGCGGCGGCCAATGGCGATCTGGTCGAGATCGCGGCCGGCTATTACCTGCATCGGGACGTCGATCATGAGCTGCGGCAGCGTCTGCGCGCCTATCTGGCCGACGCCCGCGGCGCGACGCTGGGCGAGCTGCGCGAAGCGCTGGGAACGACGCGCAAGTACGCCGTGCCGTATTGCGAATACCTCGATCGGACAGGCTTTACGCGCCGCGACGGGGATCGCCGCTCGCTGGGCCAGGCCGGATCGGCGCCCGAGCGCTCGACCGATTGAGCGGCCGACCGAGTGGCCGTCTGCGCGTCGCCAGATGAAGTCCGCGGGGCGCGGTCCGCGTCGATTAGTCTTGTCTCCGCTGTCCCGGCCGCGTACTGTTGCCCACGGAGGAGAAGGCAGATGTCCTATTGGTCCATCGTTCTGCTGGCGACCGGATCTGTGTTCGGCCAAACGCCCCCGCCCGCGCCAGCCCTGCTAGACGTGCCCCCCGTCGCACCGACATCGGCGTTCGAGCCGGCGACACGGGCGCCAGCAACCACCCCGAACCGGCCCGACGCGGCGGAGGGGCACGACCATGCGGTGTCGCCGCCCGGATCGGTCGAATCGCCGCCCGGCGAAACCTGGCAGGCGCTCGGCGAACTGGTCACTGCGTTGATTCGAGACAACCTGCCGGCCGAGTTCGAGGCCCGCGACAAATGGGGCCAGACGACCGAGGTTTGGGATGGCCTGCACGTCCGTCGCGAGGGTTGGCAGGTCAAGACCAAGCGACGCAAGAAACAAGTCAACGACGGGAGTTGGAAACTGTATCGCGTACGGTTGATCGACCCGGACGCGAATCTGGACATCGAACTCGTCGAACTTCGTCCGTTGCCCGACGGGCGGATCCAATTCGAGATTGCCGCTGATGCGCGGCTGGACGTGTTCGCCCGCCTGTCGCAGTGGGAGCGAGGCGTTCAACTGCTGAGTCTCAGCGTCGACGCCGAGGCTCGGACACAACTGCGCGTTCGTTGCGATCTGGCATTGCGGCTCGACCTGTCGCGGCTGCCTCCCGACGTGATCCTCGACCCGGCCGTGCGCGCCGTCGAGCTGCGATTGGTCGAGTTCCGGCTGAACCGCGTCAGCCAGCTCGGCGGGTCGGTGGCCCATGAACTGGGACGCCAGGCCCGTGGCAGGGTGGAAAAAGAGCTGGCGCGGCAGAGCGACAAGCTGCCGGAAAAATTCAATCGCCAGATCGACAAGAATCGAGACCGCCTGCGGCTGTCCATCCACGACATGCTGGCCAGCAAATGGGGCTCGCTGGCCGCGACCCAACTGGGATTGAACCCGTCCGATTAACCATCACGATCGGACTCCCGCCACATTCAAACTCCGCGCTCTCTGCGCCCTCTGCGTTTCATCCACGTCCGTGTCCTACCCCCCCCCGACGGACTACAGCAAACACAAGCTAGAACCGCAGAGAACGCAGAGGACGCAGAGATCGCCGGCGCACCAGCCCAGGAACCTCTTGGGCTGAACCCGACCACTGACCACTGACCACTGACCACTGACAACTGACAACTGCCCCCTTCACCCTTCACTCTTCACTCTTCACCCTTCACCCTTCACCCTTCTCCAGCAGCCCCGCGACAAAGCGCCGCAGCCCTGGACCAAATTTGGGATCGGCCAGCGCAAACTCGACAAACGCCCGGAAATAGCTCTCAAAATTGCCGATGTCGAACCGCCGCTCGTGCGGACGCAGCCGCAGGCCCAACCCCTTGCCGCCGCGTTCCAGCAGCATCTGAATCGCGTCGGTCAACTGGATTTCGCCGCCCTTGCCCGGTTTCGTCTCGGCCAGACAGTCGAAGATCCGCGGGCTGAACACATACCGCGCGGCGACCGCCAGATTGCTCGGCGCTTCGGCGACGTCCGGCTTCTCGACCATCCGTTCCAGCTCGAACACGTCCCCGACCGGCCCTCGTGGCTGGGCGATCCCATAGCGGAACACATCCTCGCGCGGCACCTCCTCGAACGCGACGACCACATCCGCCTCGCGCTGCACGAACGTCGCGATCATCCGCCGCACGATGTCCGATTGGGCGTTGATCCCGATGATCGAATCGCCCAGCGCCACGACGAACGGTTGGACGCCGATCAGCGGCCGGGCACACAGCACGGCGTGGCCCAAGCCCAACTGGCGGCGTTGGCGCGTGTAAAAAAATTCCAAGGCCTGCCGCTCGAAGTCCAGCTCGGCCAACTCGTTCTCGCGACCGCTCTCGCGCAGATACGTGACCAGCTCGCCGTCGATGTCGAAGTGATTTTCGATCGAATGTTTGCCCTTGCCCGTGATGAACAGCAGCCGGCGGATGCCCGACTGGGCCAGCTCGTCGACCACGTGTTGGGCGACCGGCTTGCGGCCTACGGGCAGCATCTCTTTCGGCTGGCTCTTGGTCGTCGGCAGCAGACGCGTCCCCAACCCGGCCACAGGTACGACGGCGATGTCGATGCTCATCGAACGGAACTCCTCTCGGTTTGGTTTCGGTTTGATATTGTAGCTTCCGCGGATCCAACACGAACCAATTTTCGCGGCCCGAGGATGCTGAATATCGGTCCTATTTGTCCTATTTGTCCTATGGGGCCTATAGAGTCTTAGTCGGTATCATGCGCGCACCGTGCGCGCATCTTGTACATCGGTCTGTACAGTACACTTTTGGGCTTGCAGAGACCAGCCCGCGTTAAGTGAAATTGGCATTGGATAACGGTTGCGCAGCACAGACGACAGAGGGCGTGTTGGCCGAAGGCCATCACCAACGTAGCCTGGGGCAACGCCCCAGGA
>JAVYAJ010000200.1:0-3982 GCA_032229885.1 Candidatus Anammoximicrobium sp.
CTCATGCGTCCGTAGAGCCAAGAGCCCACTGCCACACTGGGACGCAATTCGGCGAACGGTCTTCACGTCCATCACGACCCTCTCACGCTCCAGCTCCGCCACCGCCAATTGGAACGAAGGGCACAACGCCGCTTGCCGACTGACCTTGCTCTCCAGGGCAGGCGAGCAACTCTTGCCAAACCCGAACTGGGCCAACTCGATATGCAAGCCCGGCGCCGTCACGTCGGCCACACCAGACCGACGCTTGGCCGGAGCGCAATATAAAGACGTGATCCATACCACCAGCCCACCCAGCAGCCGAACTCGCAATGTTCGCATCCGGACCCACCGCAATGGGTGGCGGGAATCGCGTCGAGTCTGCTCGCACGCCGTATCAAACGCCGGTTGCTTCAGCGCGACGGCCAACAGGCCGGTCCGCACCAAATCAGCGCCTCGTGCAAAGGCAGCATGGACATCGTGCTCGTGCTAGCCCTATCGCGCCGGATGCTCGGTCAAACGCTCGTTCCAAGCGGGCATAGCCGCAGTCAGCTCCGTGTAAAACCGTCCGGCCATTTCTTCGGAGGCCCGTCACACGCGGCCCGTCCGGTCCATCCACCTGAGCCTCTCCCATGCTCTTCCTCCCCTTAACGCTACCGGGCATACGTCATGGGAGATCAGCATAGCCAAATACTGGCTTTTCAACAGAGGCCAACGACGCGATTTGGATTCCATAAGTGATGGCGCTGCTAGCACTTAGTGCGCAAAACGGGAATGCACCCCCTCCACATCTTCAGCAGGTTGTGCGTCAAGCAGACCAAGTGCCATTCCACAGACACGCGCTCGAGTCCGTGGAGCAAGAACTTGCCGAAGCTGCGGACGCGTTTGCTGTGGCCTGACACGGGCTCCACGATGTACTTTCGAGTCGGGCACGAAAAGGCGGCCCGTCGCAGTGTGACTCTTCTTTACCATCGCGGCCGTCGGATCCTCTCTCACGAGAACGCTCGTGCCGGTCGACGGGGACGAGGACGCGAGTGGATCGACCTACGGCGCGTGGTGCTTATTCCGGCCGACGGCAGAGTAGGGATCGAGGGCTGCCGCGGAGACGCCCTGGACGTTCGCGGCGCTAGAGCACCCGCTGCCTGCCGTGTTGGGAACGGCAGACGATGGCCTTGCTCGTTATGGGGACGTTCGATGGCGGCAGTTGCCAAGTTGGCCATCGCCGCTTCGGCTAGCGATACCGCTTGACGCTTGTCATTCGCGTCGGCCTTCGTTTCGGCGGCGACAATAATTTGGTTCTCGCCGTCCACCACGGTCTACCCGTTGTGGCGGCAGTCGAAGCCCTTGTTGCTGCGTCTCATGACTTTCGCGTCGAGGTCGGTGAAGCTGGTGTGACTTGTCGCCCGGAGCTGACGGCCGCGTCAAACCGTTTGGATGATAATGGCCATGGGCGAGAATGGCCGATCGAACGGCAGTGCCGGTGTGGTCAAGATGGACTGCAGTCCGTCGAGTTGGGCAGGTCGTGAGGGTACGCCACGGGCACGCGAGGGCACGGCCGGGGAGCGCGGCGCTGGCGTGTGTCCTGTCAATCGGCTGCGGTTCGCCGGTCGCCTACTGGCGTTTCAGCATCACCAGGCACATATCGTCCGTCTGGGGACTGGCGCCCACAAAGGCTTGCACGTCCTGGATGATCGCGTCGCCGACCGATTGCAGCGCGCCGCCGGTCTGGACATGCGTGCGAAGCCGCTCGATCGAGTACTGCTGGCCCTGCGGGTTCATGGCCTCGTTGATCCCGTCCGTGTACATGGCCAACGTGTCGCCCGGATCCAGCTTGATTACCTTCTGGTCGTACTCGAAATCGTCCATGATCCCCAGCGGAAAGCCGGCCTCGTCCTCGCCCGGTTCCTCGATCGCCCCGTCGCTGCGCCGCCAAATAGGCGCCATGTGGCCACAGTTGACGATCGTGACCTCGTGCTGGGCCGGATCGAGAACGGCCAGGACGAACGTCACGAATCGGTCGATTTGCATCGAACTGAGCCGATTGTTGAGCATCGTCACAGCCTTTGCCGGCAGACTCTCGCTGGCCAGCCAGTACTTGGCTTCGGCCGAAACCTTCGCCATCATCATCGCGGCGGCGACGCCGTGGCCGACGACATCCGCGACGATGGTGGCCGTGCGCCCGTCCGGCAGTTCGATATAGTCGTAATAGTCGCCTCCGACCGAGAGCATCGGCCGATAAAAGTCGTAGAACTCGTACTCCGGCAAACGAGGCTTCGTCTGCGGCAGGAAAGCCCGCTGGACTTCCTTCGCCAGCGCCAAGTCCTGCTCGATGTCCTTCTGTTTGAGCGCCAATTCGTGCAGTTGGGCGTTGTAGACCGCGATGCCCGCCTGGATGGCCACGGTGGACAGGACTTCCAAGTCCTCGGATTGAAACCGCTTCCGCTGGTCCAGCGTGTCGACCTGCAGGACGCCCAGCGCATTGCCTTCCGAGTCCAACAGGGGCGCGCACATCATCGAACGGATCCGCAGTTCGGCGATGCTCTGGCTCATGTCCAGCCGATCATCCTTCATGACGTCGTGCGATAGGATAGCCTCTTTCGAGTCCATCACGCGGCGCACGATCGTCCGGCTGATGCGAATCGTCTCTTCCTGCCCCAGCCGCCGCGTTTTTGACCACCGCGGAACCAAGTGGCCATCGTCGGTGCTCAACACGATGAACCCGCGATCGGCCTGCAGGAAGATCTTGAACAGCGCGTCCAGAACCTTGGGCAACACGTCATCCAACACCAAAGCCTTGCCCAACGCCTGGGTGATTTCCATCAAGGCGTGCAGTCGCGCCTGGAGACTGGCGGTGACTTGGACGCCGCCGGCGCCGCTGCTGATCACGTTCACCGACGCCAGGACGGTCGCGGTTGTCTCGGCGACGGCGTCGTCTTCGAGCAACACCGGCCCCGAGGACGAGTCATCTCCCGAACCCTGCTGCGCCGCGAGCGTGCGCTGTGCTGACGAGTCGCCTTGTTTAGGGGCATCGTGCAGTCGGAAACGGAGTTCCACTTCGCAAATCCCGAGCAGATCTCCGTCGTTCAGCGGATGCAATTGATCGTTGATCTGCTGGCCGTTCAGAAACGTGCCGTTGCGGCTGAGCAGATCTCGGACGTAATACTGTCCGCCCTGCCGGATGACCTGGGCGTGATTGCGGCTCACGCGTCCGGATTCAACGAGCGCAATTTGGCAGCTCGGATGGCGGCCGATCGTCAGCTCGTCGGCGTCTAATGGATACCGAGTGCCCACCCCGGGACCGTTCTCTGCGAGTAAAAACGCCATGGCGACTTTTGAATCATGAGGTACTAGGCTATGCGTCCGCCGGGCCTTCGCGAGGCGCGATGCGTCAGGCAAACGTAATCGACACGAAACAGAAAGCTGATTCTACTCCGGCATGCGTTCGTTGGTCAACGCTCGCGTCCGTGAGCCAGCCGGATGCTGGGCGTGGGCCGACCGCCCGAAGACCTGGTTACGGCTGGCCTGCCGCGGGCACACGCGCGGCGCCAGCCCTGAGGCGTTGCCCCAGGCTACGGTGATCGGAGGCCTTCGGCCAAACAGATTCTTGGGTTGCGGGCGCTAGCCCGCGTTAGGAACTTGCGCCGCGGATCGGCTGGCGCTGGCGGTAGGCGTCCAGGTGACGGCGCAGCTCGTGGGCTCGAGGATCGTCCGGCGGGGCCGCGAGCTGTTGGATCGCGCGCGTGACCGTTTCGACCGCTTGCGGCCACTGGCCGGTTTCGGCGTACGCGGCCGCCAGCGTGCGCAGCAACACGGGATCCTGAAAACCGGTCGCTTCGCAGGCTCGAGCGGCCAGTCTGATCGCTTCCGGGCCGTCTCGCAGGTTGTCCTGCGAGCACGTTGCCAGCAACCACGCCAAGCTGTTCGCCACGGACAAATCCTCGGGCGCCATTTCACGCGCGGTCCGTAACTGGGCGATGGCCGCCGCGTATTTGCCTTGCCGGACCAG
>JAVYAJ010000201.1:0-13391 GCA_032229885.1 Candidatus Anammoximicrobium sp.
GCGCATGTGTCGCTCGAACCGACTTTTGAGCGATTTCGTCGCAAGTCTGGCCGCCAACGCCGCTTACGATCCACGTCCGATACGACAGTGCCATTCGACCCAGGAGCGTAAATCCATGCCACTCATTGCCACAATTGATCGGCCAGTCGCCTCGATGGTTACTTATGCCCCCGCTACTGCTGGGGCGAGGGAATTACCGTACCGAAACTACTTCCAGACGGACGCGATGCGTTCCATCTTGAACGACATCGAGGTGGCGGGAGTCGTGTACCCGCTGAGGCAGCCGTGCGCGACGGACTATATCCCAGTGGTCGGCGAGTTCCTGGTCGAGGGATTCAGCCCCGCGTTCATCGGGAGAGGAAAGACGCCGAATGAAGCGCGGCAGAACTGGGCACTGTCCGTCCACGCTGCTTTTCAGGAGTTGCAGTACAAGCGGCCTTTCGAGATGACCGTTGAAGAACAGCGCACCTGGTCTGTCCTTGCCTCACGGATCGATGTCACGGTCTATCGGAATCAGACCCCCATGATCGTTCGACAGTTCGGAAAGGTCAGGCGTGCGCGTCCGTACCCCGATTTGATCGTATGGGACGACGGCACGGCGGACAAGGTTTCGTTGGCCCAGGTAGACGCGCCGGATTTCGTCACGTTCAAGCCCGGTCAACCCATCGAAGCTCTGGTCGTGCGCGACCCGGTGAACTTCCAGCTGCGTCGAATCGCGCATATCCAACGGCGATCTTCCGCGAGCCGCTTGCCGCAGGACGAAGAAGCCGACTTGCTCGCCTCCATCGGGTCGGCCGGCACTCTCCCCGACGCCGGTTGGGATTAGTGACAGAGGGGACGTATGGAGGTCTACTTCCTCGACGTTGGCCAGGGCACGTGCCAGATCATCTTGCTCGGCGCACGCCGAGCAATCGTTATCGACTGCGGGCCGACCAAAAACCGGACGGTTCTGCACTTCCTGAAGCGGATGGACATCGACCAAATCGCGTGCTTGGTCGTATCCCACAGCCACAAGGACCACAGCGGCGCGGCGGCGGCCATCCTGGGCGAGTATCAGGACCGGGTTGAGCGAATCTGCTTTGTACAGGACGATCAATTCCTGAAGAGCCCATTCTGGCTCCGCATCTCGGATTTTCTGAAGGCGGACATACTGAAGAAAGACCAACTAACGCGCCTTGAGGCAGCGGGCCGTCCGCAGTTGGTTTGGGAGGATGGAACGCATCGGGCCCGGCTGCGAACGTTCTCGCCTCTTGCGGCCGAGAACCTGCTTGCCCAAGAGGCTGGAAAGCAGAATCCAACGTCGGCCGTGCTGTTCCTCGACGTCGGGACTTGCCGAGTCATATTCGCCGCCGATTCTGAGGTCTCACAGTGGAAGGAGATCCGCCGTAGCGCGGGCCGACGTCTGCGGTGCGACGTCCTTGCAGTTCCGCATCACGGGGGTGCAACCGCGAGTACGGAAGCGGAACTCGTCTGGTTGCTCGACGAGGCGATCCAAGCCGACGTCGCCGTTGTATCAGTCGGGACAAGCAACACGCACGGACATCCGCGAGCAGACGTCATCGAATCGCTTACGTCGCGCGGCGTGTGCGTCATGTGTACGCAGATCACCCGCAAGTGCAGCGACGACCTGGAAAGCCTGCGGCCGGGTGTCCTGCAACCAATCACCATCCTTGGTCGCTCGTCGTCGGGTCGGGATGTGACTCGGAGCGGGAATAGCCGCAACGTCGCCTGCGCGGGCACCATTCGGGCGGTCTTCACTGCCGGCAACCTCGCCATAGATCATCTTGGCGACCATCAACGTGCGGTAGACGCGTTGGCCACTCGTGTGAATGGCCATCCTCTGTGTCGTGCCAGGACGTAGCGAGGTCATTACTGACCGTGCGGAAATGGCTCGTCGCGCCCGAGCTATCGGCCTGAAGAAATCCGGAGAATCCAGCTCGAACTGTGCTCCGGATTCTCCCGCCCGCCAGGTAAGCCCCCGGGCGGAAACGATCGAGAGCGCCGTCCTCACGACGTTGCGGGACTACATGGCCGACGAGCGGAACCGGCGGTCGATGCAGATGACGCTCGCCCGGCGGACGCAGAAGGCCCAGGCCAACATCGCTTCGTTGGAAAAGCGACTGGGCGACCTGCGGGCGAAGATCGAACGGGGCACCGAGAACCTGGCTCTGGCCAACCGGGAAGACGTGCCGGGCATCTCCCGTTTACTGGGGTAGTCGCGGGACGAAGATGCCCGACTGAAAGGGAAGCTCGAGTAGGCCGACGGCAGCGGGACGCCGTCGCGTTCGTCCGCAGCCAGGACGCGGTCGTCTACGTCAACGACGTCGCCAGGGCTCTGGACGTCAATAAGGCGTTCACCTCTCACCTCCTGGCCCAAGCCGTCTTTAGTGACAAGGTCCGCAACCTGAGCCATGAGAATGGCTGGGCTGCCCTGCCGTAGCCCCGCTTTTCAGATGTTCGCTTTCCGTCCGCCTCTTGGATGCCGTTCAAATACGCTGCCCACGGGCCGCGGCGCGAACAACGACGATACGGCGGCCGAGCGGCGGACCTGAGTGGGCCGCTCAATGCCCCGTTTCGTCCAGCAGCACCGCGACCAGATCCGCTAAACGGTTGAACGCGGAGGCCATCGCCGCGGGGTCCTGCGCCGGCGGGGCCAGTTCGGCCAGAGGCCGCTCGTAAAACGCGTCCGCGATCTGTCTGGCCTGTGCGGAAAATTCGCCGGGCCGTTTCCAGGGCGCCCTATCTTCGGCTGCGATCTTACTGTAGACCCACGTCCAGTAGGCCTCGTGTTCAGCCCGATAGACATGTCGGACCAGCTCGTAATGCTGGCTGCGGCAGTAGCTGTTCTCGGCATTGGACTTCAGCGTTCGCTCGGCCGCCGGATTGATCGACGGTGCGACATCGCCCAGCGGCGCCGCGCGGTCGAGTCGCTGTAGCGAGGCGTACATCGAGAAATCGTCGGACTGGGCCAGCGTGTCGGCCAACGTGTCGATCAGTTGTTGCGTCATGTCGCCCCATCGTCGGACGCCGCCGGCATCCAGATCTGTCGTCCGCCAGCGTTCCATCTCGAGCGCTGCGCGGATGTGCGCCGCCACCAGCGCGCGGTTGGCGATCGTGCGAGCCATGTCCAGGGCATCGCGTCGCCACAGGTCGTGCCGTTCGCCCCGCGGCGGCTCGGTGGCGATCTGCGCCAGCTCGCGCAGCAACGTGGGCGCGGCGGCCAGCCCGGCTCGAAAACGTTCCAGGTCGGCTTGCAGTCGCGGCGTCCGCTCGGGCGTCAGCGTCAAAAACGCGGCCGTGCTCAGCAGGCGGTGCTGCGGTTCGCCGAACCAGGCCTGCGACTCGCCCCGATTGTCGAACCAGTGCAGCAACTGCGAGGCCGCCAAGAAGTCGGTCCACGCTTTCTCCATCCGGCCGGCCAACTCGGTCGGATATCGCGTGCGGCAATAGCGGGCGATGGCTGGCGGCAGCTCCAATTCGTTCGGAGTCCAACTGTTGGCCCCGAGGTACTCGAGCATGAAGGTGTCGTTGTGCGAGACCTCGGACCACAGCACCAGTCCGCGACATGCGGCGTCCGCCGCCGCCTCGCGCAGGCGGGGCGTCAGGATCTCGAAATCCTCGTGGGCGTCGGTGTTGCGGGCAAACCCGTGGAAGATCCCGAAGATCCACGGAAACCGGCCCAGCACGCCCCAGTCGCGATAGGTGACCTTGCGGCCGCAGTCCGCCGTATAGTCCAACAGGATCGTCTTCTGCGAATCGAATTCGGCCAACAGACGCTGAACATCGTGATCGTTCCAGTTCCACCCGATGAAATCCCAACTGGCGATCAGCAGCGGAGCGTCGGGATAGCGCTCGCGCAGCGTTTGCTGCGTTTTGCGATAGACGTACAGCTTGCGCTGCAGATTGTCGCGATGATCGTCGCCAAAGGTTCGTTCGGCCATTCCGATCGTATGAAAGATTCGCGGCTCGCCGAACTCGCGGATATGCGTTGCGGTCAGTCGCCAATAGGCATCCCATGTCACCTGCGATTCGATGTCCCAGATCGCGTGCGTGGACAGCGAGTAGCCTGTCCGTTGGTCACGGATCACCGGAAAATCGGGATGACTGCGATAGAAGGAACTGGGTGTGTGCGAGTACCAATGCGTGATCGTGCCGGTGTCCTCCGGATGCAACAGGCCGCGGTCCCGGGCGTACTGCAAGACCTGCTTGCGCAGCTCGCCTCGATAACGCAAGGCCCAGAACGACGTGCGGTCGTCGTACGAGCGATCGACCCCGTCGGGATCTTTGGCGTCCGTGGGCGGATAGGTCACCTCGCCGGGGAACGCCCGCTGGAACAGGTCGTCGATTCCAGTCCGCAGCATAAACAGGTTGAAGCGTTTCTTGACACACCAGTCGATCTCTCGCTTCCAGTCGTCCAGATCCCAGTGCTCGGCCTGAAAACGGTGCAGCCCTCGATGCGCAAAGTATCGCAAGCCGCGATAGGCAAAATGAGGCTTCTCGACGACGTCCAGCCCGTCGATCGCGATCGCCGTCCGCTGCGGGATCACGTCGCCATCCCAGAAATATTCGACGCCGGCTTGGCGGCGGAAAAAGTCGTACACGGCATACAACGTCGAGCGGCCGGATCCGCCGGCGACGATCAGCAGACGGCCTTTGGCGTGCGCATGGGACAGCAGTCGATAGTCGTCCGTACCGTAGCGAAGGTCCAACACTTCGAGCGCCCCCTGGCGGATCAGCGCGTGAACCAGCGGCTGGACGGCGTCCGATCCGATCAGCACGACGTCGCCCGAGGGAAGCGGCGACGCTCGATCCGCACTGGCGACCGCCTCTGCGCGCTGTACGACGGGGCGTAGTCCGGTGCTCTTCTCCCACAGTTCGGCGAATGCCTGTCCGGCGATCTGATAGGCCGGTTCGCCCAGGGGCGGCGTCAGCACCGACGGCGCGTCGGCGCAGGCCAGACCGCTCGCCGCAATCCACAGGGCTACGGTTGTCGTCGGTAGCGCACGAATGCGAAGGCATTGAACCATGATCTCTCTCGGCTCCTCAGGTTAAAGTCCTGTGCGCCGCGCGCACAGCTTGTACCCCGGTAATCGGCTAGGTGATTGCGGCTTTGGGTCGGGTCTGTGTCTCGGCCTCGCGCAGCGCGCGACGCGCACATGTCGAAGCGACGAGTGACGCGGGCGAGTCAAGCAGGCAGAGACGATAGCTTGTCCGCGCTGTGTTTATGATCCGCGCTCTGCTGCCGCATGATTGGCGTCTGTCGAGTCGGAATCGGGCGCCCGCGGTAGGATCCGTTCACGATCGATGACGACGGCGGGCGCGTCGTACGTCGGGATGTCCGTCAAGGTCATTCGGCCCGCGGTCAGCGTCTTGCACGCTTCCGGGATTTCGTAGATCCGCCCGGTGATGATGTCCAGCCAGACCGGGTCGACAAACTGGCCGTCGGTGACCCGCAACGTCGCGGGCAATGTCGTGTTCTCGTCCACTGGATAGGAACTGCCGTTCCAGAACACCAGCACGTCGAAGCCTGCCGATCGATGACGAAAGGCGAACCAAGTGATCGGCTGTGGACAGTCGATCGTGCAATCATACTGCGGCTGGCGAACCAGGTTGTCGTCGAACAGCGCGACGATATTCTGTACGGTGTAATAGGCCATCTTGACCTTGGCCAAGTTGCGTTTGTCGTTGATCTTCAGCAGGCCCTTGCGATTGATCTCGCGCCCGGTGTGATCGAAATCACAGATGGTGAAGACCGACGAGAGGCAGTCGTGTCCGAGATCGCCCAGCATCCGACGGGCGTTCCATTTGGCCTGCGTCAGCTCGGACCAATCGTGGCCCGACAGGGCAAAGCGCGTCTGCCGCTCGGAAGGGCAGCCGTTCTCGCCCTGCCACATTTTCAGCCGCGGCTGGTACTTGTCGACCACTTGTTTCATCGCCTCGACGTGCCGATACGCGTCGTCGGGGTTCTTGGTATAGCCGTGATAGATGAGCCACTCGAACAGGTCCAGCTTTCCTCGATCGGCGATGGCCTGCAGACAGCGATCCAAGAATTTCGGATCGATCCGCGCGAGGGACAGCGCGCCGATTTTGGCGTCCGGAATGATTCGTTTGATGATCTCGGCTGTGCGGATATTGAACGTGGCGATCATTTCGGGCGTCTTCTTCACGCCGATGTCCGGCTCGTTCCACATCGCCCACTTATCCACGCGGCCCTTATAACGGGTCGCCATCGCCGCGACCCAGCGATCCCACGCCTCCAGGGCTACGTCGGACGTGGGAAAGCCGGCGCCCAGGTCGGCCGTTCCGCCGCCCTCGTAAATCGGATTGCCGTAGTCGGTCTCCAATAGAATCTCGAGCCCCTTGGCCAGGGCGTCGTCGATGACGTAATCCAACCACGCAAAATCATAGACGCCCTGCGTCCGCTCGGTCTTGGCCCAGCCGCCCTGCAACCGAATCGTCTTGATCCCTAGCGGCGCGACGTAATCGCGATACGTGTCCCAGTAGATATAGTCTCGACACAGCGTCTCGCAGCCCAAAGCCCAGTTTTGCGTGGCGGCGATGGCGGCGACGCTGCGAGGCTGAATCGTTCCGAGGCTGGTCCAGCCGATGCTGAGCGTCGTCTGGACGCGAGAGTCCGTCCGATCCAGCATCTGCGCGGCGCCAGGCGAACTGATCGCCGCACAGACGATCCACAACAGGCCAAACTGGGCGATGCGCACGTCGGTAGGCATGGCAGCTTCCTTTCAGAACGAGGGGATTCTGCGCGGCTTCGAATGGCGTCTTGTCGGGCGGTCCTCGGCGGTGAAGCTGCGCACATCCCAAGTCTACGCCAAAGGCGCAGTATACCAGAGCCGCGGCGCGCGTTGCTCGGCGGTCCGCATCGGCGACCGCGATTCGTCCCGAAGCCCCGGGCGCGTTATATCCAACGCGACCGGCGTTGGCCAGAACCCGAGGCGCCTGAAGCGAGCTTGCCCGCGTCGCTGCGGACACGGATGAACCGGGGCCGTGCCGCTTGCCGTTTGGCGACGCGATGACTCGCGGCTTGCCATCGTCCAGGCGAACGAACCGCAGAGCCGCGCGGGGCGGCTTTTCCGCCAGGGCGCCACAGGCGGCGCAGCCCAACGGTCAAGCATCGTCCAGACTGGACGCATGATCCTCATCGCTCGACGTGTTGGAAGATGCAACCCGTCGAGAAGGATCGGGCGAAAAGGATGGACCGGAAATGCTGGGCCGCAAAGGATCCTCAAGGGCGCTGCAAAAACTGGCGAAAGCACTTTGCCATGTTTCTTCCCAGCTCGCGGCAACTCGTGTCGTCGACGACGGCGCCTTCGGCGTTGGCGTACGGGACTTCGAAGGTCCCCGCCCAGATGCAATCGTCCTGCATGGCTGCCCAGGTCTTGGAGGCCATTTGAGGTTGGGCGTCGGGGGCCGGGTTATAGTTCGACGCGGTATTCCAGCCCTGTCCGAACGGCAGGTTGTTGCTTTCCTTGTACGGGATGGTCGCGTTTTTTTGCTGGACTTCCAGCAGGTCGCTGAAACGCTTCAGCGCCACGATCATCTGTGCTGATTCCGGCCCTGGACTGTACAGCGCCTCGTTGAACTTGCCCCCGCGCAGCCAGGGGCAGTGGATGTCAAGGAAGATGTACTGTTTGCCATCCATCGCCTCGGGAACCTGTTTCTTGATCGCCCGGATTTCGGGATAAATCGCCTGATGGTAATCGCGATTGTGATCGTGAGGCCGCCGATTCTTTCCTTGATCTCCGTTTTCTACTCCGTCTTTATCGACGAACGGAATCACAAAAAAACTCACGTTCTCGGCAAGCCACGCCCCGTCGTCGCTGTCTGAGAGGACCTCCTCCAAGATACCCTCGATGACAAAGTTGGCCATCGTTTCGCAGCAGTGGTGACGCGCGGTGAGCACGCAACCGAACGCGGCCTTCGGCGGGCCCAGCCGGAGCAGCTCGACATCGCGGCCTTGGCGGGATTGGCAGAGCACGGATGTCTTCAGACGCGGATACTTCGACAGAAAACGGTCCCAGTCCGCCTGGGTATAGACAAAGCTGGTGGCAAATCGAACGTCGTTATCGTCCGGCCCGAACTCGTAGCTGAACTGGCGGGAATTGAAGTCCGGTTTGTCGGACAGGAACTTCCAGGTCTTCCCTTCATCGAGGCTGACGGCCGGCCCACGAGCGCCCACTCGGTTGTCGCGGTCGAAGACAAATCGGAGCGTGCGCCCTTGGGCGTTTCTGACGCGGAACGCAAAGTAGAACCAGTCGCTCCGCGTATCCCGCAAATCGGGGCGAAGATTGACGACGTCGTCCTCGATCGCGTCCACCTTGATATTCCCGCCGGGGAAATCGCAATCGATGGCGACGCGGGGTTCTTCCGCCTGCGCCGCGCTGAACAGGAAAATACCGCACAAAAGTGTCGTGGAAACGAATGCCGTTTTCATCGGTCTCTCCATCTGTCTCTCTCTGGGTACCTCGAAATGCCAAACGGATCAGACGCAAGGCGGAGACTCGCAGTTTACTCGGCGAAAAGGCCTTTCACGAGGTTCCGGGGCGATATTCGAGCCGCCACAATCGGAGCGATCACCGCGGAAGCATCGCGTTTAGTGCCGCGCGCGCGAACGGGCCAGAGACGAAACGACGGGGGCGGCCGTGGCAGCCAGCCTCGGCGCGTCTTTCGTCACCGGTCGTTCTACGTCGTGTGAAATTGGCGGGGCTGAAATTGAAGGGGCGACTTGCTGCTGAGGTTGCCGCTCTGGACGCGCCGACAAACGCCGTTGATAGTCGCGTGAAGCATTCATCGCACGCCGGTCGCGTGGGCCAGGACCCACAGCGTCCGAGGCGTGGCGCAACTGCCTCGATCCGCGCCGGGGGATACCGGGATCTCGTGCCGTTTCCAGTTCGACAGTTCGATGGCGCGCGGCTTGTCATCATCCAGACGCACGATCAGCGCCGCGGCGCCGGGCGTATGTTCGATCAACGCCTTGGCCCGTTCGACGCTCAGGACGCTGACGGCGGTCGCCAGCGCGTCGGCGGCCATGCCGTCGGGGGCCACCACGCTGACGCTGCCGTGGGTCGTGAGCCCCAGGCCGGTGCGAGGGTCCACGATGTGGGAATAGCGGCGACCGTCGATTTCCACGTGTTGCCAGAGGTCGCCGGATGTCGAGATACCGCAGTGGGCCAACTGCAGCAGCCGCGTCGGCGGCTGTTCGGGCTCGAGCGGAATGACGCCGATTCGCCAGCCCGCGGCGTCGGGCGGCGGATCGCCCAGGGCCATGTCGCCGCCGCCGTTGACCAGCGCCCGCGTCACGCCGTGACTGTTCAAGGTCTTCAACGCCTGGTCCGCCGCATAGCCGACGGCGATGCCGCCGAAATCCATCCTCATGCCGGCCGCTGTCAAACGCACGGTTCGCGCGGCGCGATCGAGTTGGACGTGCTCAAAGCCGACGCTGGCCATCGCCGCTTGCAGCCGCGCCGGCTCGGGCAGGCTCCGCTGGCGGCGGGCCCGTCGCCACAACCGGGTAAGTGGGCCGACCGTGACGTCGAACGCGCCTTCCGTCGCCTGGCTCAGCCGCTCGGCAAAATCGAGCACGTCCAGCATATCGTCGCTGATGGGAATCGCCTGCGACATCGGCGCGGCTCGGCACAGACGCCCCGTTTCGCTGTTCGAATCGTAATCGCTGAAGACGTCGTTCAACTGGGCGATTCGGGCAAAGGCCGCATCGAACGCGTGGCGCGCGACCGTCGCGTCGGGCGCGTACAGGATGATCTCGAACGTCGAGCCCATCCCGGGGCGGATTTCCCGGAATCGTTCGAGCTGCGCGTCGTCGGTCGCCGCGACTGCGGCGACGGCAAAAAAACAGAGGGCGAAAGACAAGCGTGTAGGCCTCCCAAAAATACGATGGCCCGATGGCCGGACGCGAACCGGGTGGTGCGTACCCGATATCCGTCCCGACAAACGATGGCCCTAGCGACCGGCTCGCAATGCCTTGATCGCCTCGGGCAGCGCCGGATCGACCAGACCGCTCGCGCCGCGGCCTTCGTGCAGTCGATTCTCGACCGCCTCGCGCGTCAGCTCGTCGTCGATGGCCCAGTACCGCTGTTTGGCAGCCTTCGACGGCGGCTCGTTCAGCGGGCGCATGATTCGGAAACCGACGCCGCGGGTCGGATCGCTCGTGAACCACCAGGGGCTAAGCGGCAGATTCGGATCTTCTTCTTTCCATTCCCGCTCTTCCGAACCTAGCCGCGCCGCGCTGCGACACGCGGCGGCCTCGTCATCCCAGTGGCCGCCTCGAACGGCCCGCGGCGTTACCTTGGTCGGCCAGACCAAGGCGTCCGCCGCCGTCAGCGTCTTGCCGGCGAACTTCTGATAGCCGTCGTCGAGCACCTGATCGAGCGTCCACTCGGCCACGTTGCCGTGCATGTCATACAGGCTCCACGGGTTGGGCTTTTTCTGGCCGACCGGATGCGGTTTGCTGTCCGAGTTGTCGAAGTACCAGCCGTATTCGGCCAGTTGGTCCGGGTCGTCGCCAAACGAGTACGCCGTCTTGGTCCCCGCGCGGCAGGCATACTCCCATTCCGCTTCGGATGGCAGGCGGTAGAACTGGCCGGTGATCCTGCTCAGCCATTTTGTGTATTGGCGCGCCGCGTACTGGGTCATGGTGACCGCGGGCAATTGAGGGTCTTCACCGTACTCGAACGTGAAGCTCGGATCGTACAGTTCCGTGGGTGCGGTGATCGCGTCGATCTGGTTCTCGGCGGTGACTTTGCGTTCGCCGCGCGTCTCGAATTCCTTGAAGATCCCGTACAGCGCCATGTACTGCCGATACTCGGCCCAGGTGACCTCGCAACGGGCCATCCAGAACGGCTCGACCCGGACCGTGAACTGCGGTCCTTCGTTCTCCTCGCGGTCTTCTTCGGCGTCGGGACTGCCCATGGTGAATGTGCCGCCGGGAATGGGGACCATCTCGAACTCGACGCTCGTTCCCGGGATGACGGCTTTGTACGGAACCATGTAGCCCGCGTCCGTCTTGACCGAACGGCCTGTGGTCGGCGCGGTGGTCGCCAGCCCTACGGTCTGCGCCGCGATGTCGGACGCACACATCGCTAGGCATCCGGATACTGCCAAGCCGAGGATATGGTGGATACGCATAGTCTCGTCGATTGCCTTTCTTTACTGCCGACCGACCTCAGACGGACGTCGGTCGATGAAACTCTCTAAACTACCCAACCGTCAGCCGCCTGTCGAGTCGCGTTTGTGGGTCAGACACGCGATGTGTTCGAGCACCAGGGCGGCCACATCGACCTGCAGCGCGCTCGCGAGAGCCTTCCAACCGGGCACGCCGTTGACTTCGAGCACGTAGTGTTGTCCTGTGACGCTCGGCAGGATGTCCACGCCGGCGATCGACGCGCCGACGGCCGCGGCAGCCCGGCGCGCCGTCTCGACCAGCGCGGCGTCCGGCGCCAGCGGTTCGGGCCGCGCGCCGCGACTGATGTTCGTCCGCCAGTCCGTCGGGTTCACGCGGCGCATGGCCAAAACGCGCTCGCCCAGCACCAACAACCGCAGATCGAATCCGTGGTGTGGGATGTACTCTTGAAGATAGATGACGCATCGCAACTGGGCCAGTGCGCTGAACGTTCGCCACGCCAGCGACTCGTCGGTAACGCGCAGGATCCCTCGCCCCTCGCCGCCGAACAGCGGCTTGACGACGACGTCTCCGCCCAGTTCCTGGAACCCTGTCAACGCCTCGCTGACGCCCTGACAGACCAACGTCCGCGGCGTTGCCAGGCCGGCGGCGTGCAGTCGAGCCGAGGTCAGGTATTTGTCGACGGCCGCCTCGATCGCCCGCGGCGGATTGACGACCACAACGCCCGCGTCGGCCAAGACGCCCAGCGCATCCATGCGAAACACGATCTGTTCGAGCGATCCCGGCGGCATCGTCCGCACCAGCACGGCGTCGAAGGCCGACAGCGGCTGCCCGGCAGCGGCGACGCCACGACCGCGCCCGTCCAGCCGTGCGACCAGCGCGTCGAACGACAGGGCGACGACCTCGTGCCTCGCGCCCGCCGCGCGGCGCAGATCGGCCACGTACCAACTGTCGGATGCCGCGAGCACGGCCAGACGCATGGCTCACCCACGCCCCGCAAACGATTCCCGAAGCATGTCCGGACACAGGTGGCCAAAGCGATGCGCGCGACCGCTGTCCAGATTGACGAGCGTCACCACCGCGGGACTGAACAGCAGCGGATCGATGCGATAGAAATCGTGGTCGTAACGGGCAAAGATCCGGCCGAAGGGCTGTCCGTGGTCGGCGGACGCGGCGCTGGGAATCCGCGGTCCGAGTTCGGCCAACTGGTCATCGTCGGCGCGCACCCACAAGGTCGTTTCGCCGCCGTACAGGATGGCGTCGTTCGTGCGTCCGATGGCCGTCAAATCGTCGGCGGCGATCGGGGGCAGCGGGGCGAGCCCGTATCCGCTGTGGACGCGCGTCAGATCGAAACCGAGAACGTGCAGTTTGTGCAGACAGGTCTCGATCGATCGGGCCACGACCTGGATCGACCCCGCGATGCTGGCCGTCCGCGCGACCAGCAGCGTCAGCCTCGATGGCTCGACACCGCATTCGGCTGCGATGCGAGCCGCAATTTCGGTGGGCGGCAACTTGCCGGATTCAAGGATTCCGACGACGCGTTCCGCGGCGTCGCGCCCGGCGATGCTGTCGAACAATTCCTCGCGTCCGCGAGCCGCTCGCATCGGTCCCGAGGCGATCGCGAAATAGCCGTCGCCCTCGATCGGCCATCCGGCGTACTGCGATGCCATGCACGCGGCGATCGGATGATCCGTCGTCACCTGAACGGCGGGGCCCGGACCCAGGTCCGGCCGCCCCGGCAACAGCCGCACCTCGGCCAAGTCGGCTAGGCAGATCTCGGCCAGCGCGACGCCGGCGCGAAGCCCTCCGCGCGCGTCGACGCCACAATCGATCACACACGGCGCCGCGTCCGGCGAATGGACTTTTACGCCCAACTCGTCCGCCGATTCGATCAGTCGCTCGCAGCGCCGCAGCGCGCGTTCGTTCAGGTTCATCATTGTGGGTGACGAGCGGCAGCCCGCCCGTGCGTCGTCCAAGGTTGGTGCTTGACCCGTAACGCTCGCCAGCGGGCGAGATTCCCGCGATCTAGACGCCGCCGCTATCCGCAAGGCTTATAGCCTCGACACTGCGCTAGACTTCCGGTTTGTCGAGCCACCGATGGCTAGCGCCGCGGCGCCGACCGACCGCAATTCGCAGCGCTCGGCGTCCATGTCCCGCTAAGGATCGTTCGATCAATGCGTGTCCGGTTGAGATCTAGAATCAGCGTAACCGTTCAGGCAATGCGCCGCTAATCGAA
>JAVYAJ010000202.1:0-23066 GCA_032229885.1 Candidatus Anammoximicrobium sp.
CCCCGAGCGGTTCAACTACGGCGACTGCCTGACGGCTTCTTGATGATGAGACTACGCGAGACGTCTATCCGGCACCCGCATCGCGTCAGGCGCAGGAGCCGTGGTTGGCTGTGTAGAACCAGCCAGTGGAGTCTCGACCGGCACACTGTCACCGGGCGGCGACATGGTCGTGGTAATCCTGGCGGCATGCGTTGCGGTAGTATTGATGCCGACACCACTCGGGATGCCATTGGTGGTCGAAACCAGCGACCGATTCGCGGCGGACGGTCCTCTGTCGGGCGACGGCGTCATGAAACAGGTTGTCTTCGCCGCCCCAACTGTGGAACTCGGGCACACCGCCAGCCGCCTCGAACGTGCTGCGTGCGACGACCGCGATACCGTAGCTTTCGGGGACTTCGTGCCGTCTGGTTCCATCGAGCCCCAGATAGCCGAAGATCGGGAAGTAGGCCTCGCCCGCATCGACGATCTCGATTCCCCGCCGAAGTAGTTCGGCCGGCACGAGCACGTCGGCATCGCAGAGGAACAGCCGGTCGCTGCGTGCCTGGCTGGCGGCCAGATTCAGTCCCCGGCCGCGAGAGAAGTCTCCTTCGACCGGAATCACCCGTACCTGCAGCGGAGCGGCCGTGTGTTCGAGCCACTCGGCCAGCGGCCAGTCGTCGGAGTGAAAATCGGCCACGATCAGCTCGACTGGCCCGAGCGTTCTCGCGGCCTCGGCCAGACTGCGCACGCAGTTGGGGAACAGTTCGAGTTCCTGCCCTTCGTAGCGGATACGGGAGCGGTTCTTGAGGCTCACGCAGATCGACAGGACCGGTGTGACGTCCCGCTGGTGCTCCTGAATCAGCCGGTCGCGGTGGAACCGCAGGCGTTCGTCCTGAACATCGACTGGTTCGATGGCGATCTCGCCGGGCGATGTGTCGAGCGGCGACTGGCCGCCGCACATCGACATGTGGGCGTATTGCGACTGGCCGCGCAGCACGAAGAACCGGTTGTGCGTGGCCAGCGGGTAACGGATGAAATCGACCCCCAGCACCTCCTGCACCCGGTCGGAGAACGCGGTGTCTTCGCTCACATTCATGGCCGGGTAGCCGCCGGCCCGCCGCCAGATGCCGCGCGTGAACAGAATCGGGCCGTGGTGCATCCAGTCGCGGAGCGCCTGATTGTTATGAAAGCCGTCCTCGTTGCCCCACCAGGCCCAGTACTCGGCCGGGCGATAGAACGGGGTCTCGTGCTCAAACATCTGCCCGAGCGAAAACGAGAGCCGCCACGGCAGGTACAGATCGTCGTCATCCCAGACGGCGATCAGCTCGCCCCGGGCCAGCTCGATGGCCGCGTTGCGTTTCTCTCCCAAAGAGCCGTAACGCTCGTTGCGATTGACGATCCGCACGTCCGGATGGTCGTAGTGGAACCGCTGGCCCGCGCAGTCGTTGAGAATCACCAGCTCCTTGCGAGGATAGTCCTGCGTATGGAACATGGCGACAGGCACACATGAGCCAGCAATTTCCGCCCGTATCAAGCCATCCGGCGACGAATCTGGCTCGATATGCGGCGATTCCGTGCAGCTACCGCCGCCCTGCAGAGTTTGCTAGTGCTGCGTCACAGTTTGCTTTTGGTATTAGCCGGAGGGCGCTAGCCCCCGGTTTGCCGAAAAAACCGGACGCTAGCGCGTTCCGGCTGATGCGTTCAATTCCTATACTTGGTTGTGACGCAGCACCAGTGCTGGTATGGTTTGTGGCACAGGGAGACAAATGCCTACAAAGCTGACCGACTACATGCAGACGGCCGAAGCGGCGGAAATCCTGGGCGTCGCTCAAAACACGCTGCGCAAATGGGCCAAGCGCGGTGAGATTCCCATGCATCGCAACCCGGCCAACGGCTACCGACTGTTCAAACGCAGGGACCTCGAACGATTCCTGCAAAAGATCGACTCGTCGAGTGTTCGAACCAGCGGCAAGACAAAGTAGCGTGCTTTCATGAAGCTCATTCCCAACCTCGGCAACGAGCGAGTCGTCGACGAGCTGCAAAGCTGTCTCCGAGACCACGCGCGCCTAGACCTCGCAACGTCGGCCTTCTCGCTCTTCGCCTACGCCGAAGTGCGCGAGCTGCTTGAGCGCGTCGAAGCTTGCCGCGTCGTCCTGCCCGCACACGCTGGATGCGATTTGTCTCTCCTGGGCACCGAAGGCGACCGTGCGTTTCGCAACCGCCTCCTCGTGCCGTGGCTAGCCAAACAGTGCCGCGATTGGATCGCCCGAAAGGCCGAGATACGCGAGGTGCCAACTCCCTTGCCACAGTGCGTTATGCTCGCCGGAGTGCCTGAATCGCACTGCGTCATCGCCGGCAATTGTCCATTCTCAACCGAGGGACTTGGAATCATTGCGGGTAACCAATTCAGCCTGGTCCAGGCATCAGAGCAGGAAAGTGAATGCGCCATGTTTGGCGGGTGGTTTAGTAGCCTGTGGAACTCGGCCAGCGCTGATGGGGCCAAAGAGCGACTGCTCGATCGATTGCAAGCCTTGGTGGACCCAAAGTCACCGGCACACGCCTACTACCTGATCCTTTATCACCTCTTCAAGGAGCTGGGCCAGGAACTCGACGAGGAGCGCATCGTCAAATCGGCGACCGGCATCCGCCGCACCGTCGTTTGGCAGAAGCTCTTCAAGTTCCAGCGCGATGGCGTCATCGGCGCTATCGACAAGCTGGAACGCTTCGGCGGCTGCATTATCGCCGACAGCGTGGGCCTGGGAAAAACCTTCGAGGCGTTGGCCGTCATCAAGTACCACGAGCTACGCAACGACCGTGTGCTGGTCCTCGTCCCGAAGCGCCTCCGCGATAACTGGACTCTCTACAAGGCCAACGACCGTCGCAACATCCTGGCCGCTGACCGCTTCAACTACGACGTGCTGAATCACACCGATCTCTCGCGCGACGGGGGCATGTCGGGCGACATCGACCTCTCGCACGTGAACTGGGGCAACTACGACCTGGTGGTAATCGACGAGTCGCACAACTTCCGCAACAAGAAGACGCCCCGCGCCGGCGGCGAAACGCGCTACGACCGGCTCATGCACCGCATCATCCAGCAAGGCGTCAAGTCTCGCGTCCTGATGCTCTCGGCCACGCCGGTCAACAACCGTCTGGCCGACCTGCGCAATCAGATCGCCTTCGCCACCGAAGGAGACGACACGGCACTCGTCGATCACGGCATTCAGAGTATCGATGTGACGACGCGTCACGCACAGAAGCAGTTCAATCGCTGGCTCAACCTGGAAGATCACGAGCGGACGCCGACCCGCCTGATGGACATGCTGGGGTTCGACTACTTCACGCTGCTCGACCTGCTCACCATCGCCCGGTCCCGTAAGCACGTGGAGAAGTACTACGGCACGAACGAAACCGGTCGCTTCCCCGATCGGCTCAAGCCGATCAACATCAAGCCCGACGTGGATAGCGCCGGCCAGTTTCGCTCGATCCGAGACATCAATACCGAAATCCGCCGGCTCAATCTCGCTTCCTATGCACCCCTGCGCTACGTCCTGCCGCACAAGCAGGCCGCCTACGATGCCAAGTACAGCACCGAGATTCGCGGCGGCGAAGGGTTCTTCCGGCAGGTTGACCGCGAGGAAAGCCTGATTCACCTGCTCCGCGTGAATGTGCTCAAACGTATGGAAAGTGCGGTCTCGTCGTTCACGCTTACGCTACAGCGGCAGCTTGCAGATGTCGAAGCGACGCTTGCTCACATCGAGGCCCACGACGCCACGTTTGAGGAACTCGACATTGCCGATGTCGACCTCGACGATCCGGCGGTCGAAAGCCTGCTCGTGGGACGCAAGGTAAAGGTGCTGCTCCAGGACGTCGATCTCGTCCGCTGGAAACAGGATCTGCTCGAAGATCGCAATCGGTTGGCGACGCTTCATTCCGCCGCCCGGCAGATCGGCTCGGCCCGCGATGCCAAGCTTGATGCCCTCCGCGAGGTGATCGCCGGCAAGTGCGCCAGTCCCATCAATCCCGGCAACCGCAAAGTGATCGTCTTCACGGCCTTCGCCGACACCGCGAAGTATCTGTACGAGCAGCTTGCTCCGTGGGCCCGTGAAAAGCTCGGCTTGCACAGCGCGCTCGTCACCGGCGCGGGCCGCAATCAAACTACGCTGCCCAATCTGCGAAAAGACCTCGGCAGCATCCTTACCGCCTTCTCCCCCCGATCCAAGGAGCGTCCCGAAGACCTGGCCGGCGAAGGCGAAATCGACCTGCTCATCGGAACCGACTGCATTTCCGAGGGCCAGAACCTCCAGGACTGCGACTGGCTCATCAACTACGACATCCACTGGAACCCGGTACGGATCATCCAGCGCTTCGGCCGCATCGACCGTATCGGCTCGCCCAACGACCGCATCCAGCTTGTGAACTTCTGGCCCAACATGGAGCTGGAGGAGTACATCAACCTGGAACAGCGCGTGAGCGGGCGCATGGTGCTGCTCGACATTTCGGCGACCGGCGAAGAGAACCTGATCGAGCAGCAGTCCGGCAACCAGATGAACGACCTGGAGTACCGCCGCAAGCAGCTCCTCAAGCTCCAGGACGCCGTCATCGACCTGGAGGACCTTTCGACCGGCGTTTCCATTGCCGATTTGACGCTGACTGATTTCCGCATCGACCTGGCGGAGTACCTCAAGGCGCATCCCGGCATGCTGGAGAATCTCCCGACGGGCACCTGCGCGGTCACGACGACCACCGAGGCCGAAGTCCCGCCCGGCATCATCTTCTGCCTACGGGCGGAAGGCGACGCCGCCAAGCGGACCACCGAGGCTGGCTACCCTCTCGCACCGCACTACCTGGTCCACGTCGGCGAGGACGGTACAGTCCTCCTGCCGTACACCCAGGCCAAGCAGATCCTCGACCGGTTGAAACGCCTGTGCCTTGGACGCGACATGCCGGACGCCGGGGCCTGCGCCCGCTTCGACAAAGTCACGAAACAGGGTGAGGACATGCGCGCCGCCCAAGGGCTTCTGTCCGCCGCCGTCGCCTCGGTGGTGGGCAAGAGCGAAGAGCGGGCCGTGGCAAGCCTGTTCACGCCCGGCGGCACCCATGCCCTCAAGGGCGAATTCGCCGGGACCAACGACTTCGAGGTGATGGCCTGGCTCGTGATCCTGCCGGAGGCTGCCGAATGAACGCCGCCGACGTGATTGCCGCTCTGAAACTTCCCGCCAGCGCACAGGTGCAGCATCGTGTTCCCAAGAAGCTCCTGCTCGAAAACGGCGCGCCCACGGCCGCCGACAAACGGCACATCAACGACGGCATCGAGGAATTGTTTTGGATTGCCGCGCTCAAGCCGACAACCATCGGCGTTCCGGCCTACCACGACGCGGAGCGGGAATACCTGGAAATCGCCGTGCTGCGGTTCGCGCTCCGCGCGGGTGCCAAAGCCACGCGCCTCGTCGAGCTGGTCCACCGCGCCGTGCCCTATCCGCTGCTGCTCTTGACGGAGCACGCCGGGCAATTGGCCTTCTCAGCGGCGCACAAGCGCTGGGCGCAGAACGAGGCGGAAAGGACGGTGCTCGATGGCGAAGTGGTCGCCGCCGACTGGGAGATGGGGAGCGATGCCCCGCAGCTTGAAGCGTTCCGAAAGGCGCTGGCGATCGAGCGGCAACCCCACGGGACCCTGCGCGCGCTCTACCAGGGATGGATGGACACGCTGGTTGCCTTCAAGGCCGCCCGGCTGACGGGCAGCTTTAAGGCCGCCGCCGATTCCGAGCAGGCCACGGCACGGCAGGAAGCGCTCCGAGAGTGCGCCCGGCTGGAAACGGAGATGGCGCGCCTGCGCGCCGCGGCAGGAAAAGAGAAGCAAATGGCACGCAAAGTGGAACTGAACATGGAACTGAAACGTATCGAGGCCGCTCACGCTTCGGCGAAGGGAAGGCTATGAACCACGAAATACACGAAACACGCGAAAAGATTCTTTACAAGGATGAGGTGTACGCGATCCAGGGCGCGATCTTTGAAGTGTACCGCGAGATGGGCTGCGGGTTCCTTGAAGCGGTTTATCAGGAATGCCTTGAACGGGAATTGCGACTGCGAAACGTTCCATTCGTACCGCAAAAGGAATTGCTGCTGACGTATAAGGGAGAACCGCTTGAGCAGCGTTACAAACCCGATTTTATTTGCCATGACAAAATTATTCTGGAACTCAAGGCGGTTTCCGAGCTGGCGAACGAACACAAGGCCCAGCTCTTCAATTACCTGAAAGCCAGCAGACTAAGACTTGGTCTGCTGGTCAATTTCGGTCATTACCCCAAAGTCCAGATTGAACGGATCATCTTATGAACCACGAAACACACGAAGCACACGAAAAAAATATTCTTCAAAGATAAAGTGTATGCCATCCGGGGCGCGATCTTTGAAGTGTACCGTGAGATTTGAACGGATCATCCTATGAAGCATTTTCGAGTATTTCGTGTGTTTCGTGGTTCCCCAAAGGAGATTAAATGAAAAAGCTGACGCTAAACGACCCCGAAACCCAATCGCCCGACCTCGTGGCGGAAAACCTTGCCAAGCTCAAGGCCCTGTTCCCGGAACTGATCACCGAGAGCAAGGACGGTGCCGCCGTCAACGTGGACGTGCTCAAGCAACTGGTGGGCGACAAGACCGTCACCGACGCGGATGAAAAATACGGCCTCAACTGGCACGGCAAACGCGCCGCCCGGCAACTGGCGCTCACGCCCTCAACCGGCACGCTTCGGCCCTGCCCGGAAGACAGCGTGGACTGGGACACCACCCAGAACCTGATGATCGAGGGCGACAACCTCGAAGTGCTGAAGCTGCTGCAGAAGAGCTACGCGGGCAAGGTTAGGATGATCTACATTGACCCGCCATACAACACAGGCAATGACTTTATCTATCCTGACGACTTCACTGACAACATCAAGAATTATCAAATGCTAACGGGCCAGGTTGACTCTGACGGCCGCAAGATCAGCAGTAATACCGAGGCTGGTGGTCGGTTTCATACTGAATGGCTCAGTATGATGCTTCCACGACTCAAGCTCGCGAGAAACTTGCTCCGCGAGAACGGAGTGTGCTTCATTTCGATTGACGACGGTGAAGTGGCTAACCTCCGCAGGCTTTGTGATGAGGTCTTTGGCGAGGAGAACTTTGTTGCGACATTGGTCTGGCAGAAGGTCTTTTCGCCCAAGAATACAGCAAAGTACTTTTCTGAAGATCACGACTACGTCTTATGCTATGCCAAGCGCAAGGACGTCTGGCGACCGCAGTTGCTTGAGCGAAGCGAAGAGGCGGTTGCGCGCTACGAGAATCCTGATAACGATCCAAGGGGGCCGTGGACGTCGAGCGACCTTACTGCGCGCAATTACTACGGCGACGGACAATATACAGTCACCGGTCCAACGGGAAAAACATTTGGACCCGGGAAGGGACGATATTGGCGGCAGAACTTCGCAAAATTCAATGAGCTAAATGACGATGGTCGTGTTTGGTGGGGCGAAAGCAAAGGGAATATGCCGCGGTTGAAACGGTTTCTTTCCGAAGTCAAAGAGGGTGTCGTTCCACAAACTCTGCTTTTGCATACGACCGTTGGAAACACGCAAGAGGCGAAAAAGGAGCTACTAGAGTTTGCGGACTTTGAAGAAACGGAAAACGTTCTGAACTCTGTAAAACCCACGCGCCTGTTGCGGCATTTGTTGAAAATTGGAACAAACCCCGTTTCAAATGACATTGTTCTCGATTTCTTCGCTGGTAGCGGCTCGATGGCACATGCGGTGTTTGCACAAAACCACGAGGATGGGGGCAATCGTACTTTCCTGCTCGTACAGATCCCAGAGCCGCTACCGAAGGAGGAGAAGTCCGTGCGAACTATTGCAGACCTTACAAAGTCGCGAATGCGAAATGTCGCCAAAGGTCTGAAGGAAAAGAAGGACACGGAAGGAGAGCCTGAAACCAAGCAAGCGTGTGACATCGGCTTCCGGGTCTTCAAGCTCGATTCCACGAACATCAAGGAGTGGCAGCCCAAGCGCGACGACCTGCCGCAAACACTCCTCGAATCTATCGAGCACCTGAAGTCCGACCGCACCGAGCAGGACATCCTCTACGAATTGCTGCTCAAGCTCGGCCTCGACCTGTGCGTGCCGATAGAGAAGAAAGAAGTCGGGAGTCAGGATACAGAAGGCAGTCATACCCTCCACTCGATTGGCGGTGGGGTGTTGATGGCGTGTTTGTCGGAGAAGATCGGTGGGGAGGATGTCGAAGCCCTGGGCACGGCGATCGTCGAATGGCACAAAGCCCTCGCCCCGGCAGGCGACACGACCTGCGTCTTCCGCGACAGCGCCTTCGCCGACGACGTGGCCAAGACGAACCTTGCGGCGATTCTCGAACAGAACGGCATCGCCAACGTGAGGAGCCTGTAGCCGATGAAACTGCACTTCGAACCCAACCTCGACTACCAGCTCGACGCCATCGAGGCGGTCTGCGACCTTTTTCGGGGCCAGGAGATGTGCCGCACGGAGTTCACGGTTACGCGCGACCCCCTGGATCCGCAAGGCTGGCTATTCGAGATGAACGACCTCGGTATCGGCAACCGACTGCAACTGCTCAACGACGAGATTTTCAAGAACTTGAAGGATATCCAGCTCCGCAACGGCCTCCAGCCATCGGAGGAGCTGGCCTCCGGCGATTTCACGGTGGAAATGGAAACAGGGACAGGCAAGACCTACGTCTACCTGCGCACCATCTTCGAGCTGAACAAACGCTACGGCTTCACCAAGTTCGTCATCGTCGTTCCCTCCGTCGCCATCAAGGAAGGCGTCTACAAGTCGCTCCAGATCACCGAGGACCACTTCAAGGGGCTCTACGCGGGCGTGCCCTTCGACTACTTTCTCTACGACTCGGGGAAACTCGGCCAGGTGCGCAACTTCGCCACCAGCGCCAGCATCCAGATCATGGTGGTGACGGTCGGGGCCATCAACAAGAAGGACGTGAATAACCTTTACAAGGACAGCGAGAAGACCGGCGGCGAAAAGCCCATCGACCTGGTGCGGGCGACGCGGCCCATCATCATCGTGGACGAGCCGCAAAGCGTGGACGGCGGCCTTTCGGGCGCGGGCAAGCAGGCGCTCGACGCCATGAACCCCCTTTGCACCCTGCGCTACTCGGCGACCCACGCGGACAAGCACCACATGGTCTACCGGCTCGACGCCGTGGACGCCTACGAAAAAAAGCTCGTCAAGCAGATCGAAGTGGCCTCGGCCACCGTGGAACATGCCCACAACAAGCCCTACGTGCGCCTGGTCTCGGTGAGCAACAAGCGCAACGTCATCTCCGCGAAGATCGAGGTGGACACCGAGGCGGCCAGCGGTGTCAAGCGGCGGGAGGTCACGGTCCAGGACGGCGACAATCTGGAGCAGACCACGGGCCGCGCGATCTATGCCGACTGCCGCGTCGGCACGATCCGGGTGGAAAAGGGAAACGAGTATATGGAGCTGCGCGTTCCCGGCGGGGAACATTTCCTCAAGCCGGGCGAAGCGTGGGGCGACGTGGACGCCATGGCCGTTCAGCGCGAGATGATCCGCCGGGCCATCCGCGAGCATCTGGACAAGGAAAAGCGCCTGCGCCCCCAGGGCATCAAGGTGCTGACGCTTTTCTTCATCGACGAGGTCGCCAAATACCGGCAATACGACTCGGAGGGGAACGCTGTGAAGGGCGAGTACGCCCGCATCTTCGAGGAGGAGTACCGGCGTGCCGCAAGGCTTCCCGAATACAACACACTGTTCAAGGAAGTGGACCTGACGCGCGCCGCCGAGGATGTCCACAACGGCTATTTCTCCATCGACAAGAAGGGCGGCTGGACCGACACGGCGGAGAACAATCAGACCAACCGCGATAACGCCGAGCGGGCCTACAACCTCATCATGAAGGAGAAGGAGAAGCTGCTCTCCTTCGAGACGCCGCTCAAGTTTATCTTCTCCCACTCGGCCCTGCGCGAGGGCTGGGACAACCCGAACGTCTTCCAGATTTGCACCCTGCGGGACATTCGCACCGAGCGCGAACGCCGTCAGACCATCGGGCGCGGCCTGCGGCTCTGCGTGAACCAGGAGGGCCAGCGGCTGCGCGGCTTCGAGGTCAACACACTGACCGTGATCGCCACCGAGAGCTACGAGGACTTCGCCGAGAATCTGCAAAAGGAGATCGAGGAAGACACCGGCATCCGCTTCGGCATCGTCGAGGAGCACATCTTCGCCACTGTCGCAGTGACGGATCAGGACGGCAAGACCGCCCCGCTGGGCCTCGAGCAGTCCAAGGCGTTGTGGGAGCACCTCCATGCTCAGGGTTGCATCGACAAGAATGGCAAGGTGCAGGATTCACTCAAGAAGGCGCTCAAGGACGCTACGCTCGAAGTGCCCGAGGAATTCGCCGGGCAGCTCGACCAGATTACCGCTATCCTGAAGAAGCTTGCCGGGCGGCTGGAAATCAAGAACGCCGATGAGCGTCGCCAGGTGCGGCCCCGGCAGGCCGTGCTCGAGAGCGCCGAGTTCAAGGCGCTATGGGATCGCATCAAGCACAAAACCACCTACCGGGTGCAGTTCGACAACGAGCGGCTGGTGCGGGACTGCGTGAAGGCGCTTCGGGATGCCCCGGCCATCCCCAAGACGCGGCTCCAGTGGCGCAAGGCCGACCTCGCCATCGGCAAGGCGGGCATCGAGGCCACCGAGCGGGAAGGCGCGGCCACGGTGGTCTTGGAAGAAGCGGACATCGAGTTGCCGGACCTGCTGACGGACCTCCAGGACCGGACCCAACTCACGCGCCGCAGCATTTGCCGGATTCTGACGGAGAGCGAGCGGCTCGACGACTTCAAGCGCAACCCCCAGCAGTTCATCGAGCTGGCCGCCGAGGCCGTCAACCGCTGCAAGCGGCTGGCCATCGTGGACGGCATCAAGTACCAACGTCTCGGCGACGAGCACTACTACGCCCAGGAGCTGTTCGAGCAGGAAGAACTGACCGGCTACCTGAAGAACCTGATCGACACCGAGAAGTCGGTCTACGAGCAGGTGGTCTACGACTCCGACACCGAGGCCGCCTTCGCCGACCAGTTGGAGAAGAACACGGCCATCAAGGTCTACGCGAAGCTCCCCGGCTGGTTCACCGTGCCGACGCCGCTCGGCGGCTACAACCCGGACTGGGCGGTGCTGGTGGAGGAGGATGGGGCCGAGCGGCTGTACTTCGTGGTGGAGACGAAGAGTAGCCTTTTCCGCCACGACATCCGCGAATCCGAGCAAGCCAAAATCGATTGCGGCGAGGCTCACTTCAAGGCCTTGGCGGTCGGTGAGAACCCGGCTGGGTTCAAGCGTGCGGTAAAGGTCGAGGACTTGTTTACTTGACCGGCATTCTAATCCCGAGCCGCCGGGTTGCCAGCCCGGCGGCTCACCTACGGTTCATCCAAATTGTCAAAGAGCGATACGCGGACGCACATCCTCGTCCGGTCGGCTGGCGCGGGTGCCGTCGCACTTGTCGGCCGATGATCGTCGCGGCTGCGACCCAGCGACGCACTGGTAATCCCGCGCGGCACCACCGTGACGTGCCGCACATCCATGTCGGGCAGCTCGAACGACGGCGCGTAATGGCGCGCCGCCGTGAGCGGCTGGCTGAACGTGGCCGCGTTGAGCTCGGCGACGACGCTCCCGGTGCCCGTAGAGCACGGCCCAGATGCAGGCGCATTCGCAGATCGTCGTCTTGCCGCTGCTCCATTGAGCCCGCGTCGCCCGCGGCTTTCGCCGGGCCCTGGGCGTTCTCGCGGATTGCATCGCGGAGATCGTCAGCCATCGCCTGTTGCTTCCGGTAGGTGACGCGAAGAGTCACCGCATACTGATTGACCTACCGGAAGCGCCGGCGAACTGTCGGAAAAGTCTCGGAGGGAGTGGAAATCGTGCTACATCTAGCAGTTTGACTTCCCCTGCAGTCCAGGAGGCGCTTCGTAAGTGATCACCTTGCGCCCGCAATACCGGCACTCCTTGCGGCGACGGATGCGACCGTCGCGCAGCGGCTCGGTATGCGTGGTGTAGAAGTGGCGACAGCCGCATTGAGGGCATTCGATGCCACGCAGCGGCGCTCCCGTCTTGGAGGGTTTCATTGCCTTCGCCTCCGTTGAAGCTCCGCAAAACTGATCCGCTCTCGTTTTGGCGGTTGAACTGAGCCGCCCGAACCAGCCAAGACCGCACCCTGGATAGACGCTGCCGTGGCACAGCCGACGAGGCAATCGAACCAGTGGTTGTCGCCCCGTTCGGGACGCTGCTTCCATTCGTCAACCGTACGCCCGCGCCCTTCGGTCTTCACCCGGTATTCCGAGGTGAGATGCTCGGCGAACAGGCGGTGCTGTTCGGCGCTATCGCCAAAGAGGGACAGGCAGCCACGGTCGCCCATCGGCACGGCGAGCCGGGCGTGGACAAAGGTCTTCCAGAAGTTCGTGTCGTACACCACATGCCGCACGGCCCGCTTGCCGGCGACGTTCGGCATTCGCCAGTTGTGCCCCACCCGGTCGCCCGGCCGCCGTTTGTATTCGGAGAAGGGCTGACCTGACGCCCCCACGAACCGGCCGTGGCTGGGCATGACGATCCCAGCGTGAGCCGATTGGCGGCAGAACTGATAGACGACATCCGTGCTCGATCCCTAGTTGGCGTCGATGAGGCAGCGCTCGATCCGCAGCATGGCACCGTCGTCGCGCCGCCATTCGCGACCGAGATACGAACCGGTGAGTTGCGCAAGCCCCGCGTAAATGGCTCCTTCGATCCCACTGGCTTTCGTCGCCAGCGGCAACGTGATGCGGGCGTCGCGGAGCGTGAAGTAGGGCCGCTGCTGGTCGGGAAACGTGCCGTAGTCGATGACGTAGCCGGTAAAATCGTCCTCCCACGCCGCAACTACAAAAAACAGCAATGCCTGCTGCACATCGACGAACATCGTCAGGTGACTGCAGCCGATCGGCACCTCGCCGCGCCGCATCCGATTCGTCTTCCCGGCGATCTGATCCGCCGTCAGCTCATCGCTCTCGGCCGTTTCGACCGGCAGCGGCTCGTTCTGGTACTCGGCAAAGAAGGCTGCTTCGTCCTGCAGCTTCAGGTTCATCGCATGCTGGATCGCGGACAGCTCGTCGTGATTGAACCGCTCGGGCCAGGCGATCTCGGCACCGGCGTCCATCGCTGCCCGCCGTTCGGCATAGAACGCCGTCGCCAGCTGCAGGTCGCCGCGGGTTCGCAGGCTCTCGGCCCGAAGCTCACCGTAGCGCTGCCAGAGCTTCTCGTCGCTGGGGAAGGAGTACACCATCTTCGTCCGCTCGCCGTTCCACTCCGGATGCTTGTCGCGCGAGAGGATGTTGTCGGCCATGTCGCTCGGGCGGATCACCGTGCAGGGCATGATCCCGGAGATCTTCTTGCCGGGACCGGCGAGGCCCAGGATCGCGCCGGCCAGAATGCTTTCGCGCGTGGCGCACTGCGAGAGCGAACGCGCCGATTCATCGGTCTGCGGGTCGTCGATCACGACGAGCGACGGGCGAACCGTCTGGCCGTCCGATCGTTTGTACTTCATGCCGCGGATGCGGCCCGTGATACCGGCGACTTTGATGATCGCGCCGCTGGCCGTGCTCCCCGGCATCGTGGGCAGCACGACCTCGCGGGCCGTCCAGCCGATGTGCGTTCGCTCGCCTTTGTAAAGTTGGCCGTTGCAGCGGTTGGCAATGCCGTCGAGGCACTGGATGGGGTACACGACTTCGGGATAGTCCTCGAGCAGCAAGTCGTTGCCGTCGAGTTCCATTTTGATCGACTCGAGCATGTCCATCGCATGGCCTTCGTCCGAACCGATCAGGCAGACGAACTCGCGGTGCCCGTTGAGCACGGCCCAGATGCAGGCGCATTCACAAATCGTCGTCTTGCCCGATCCTCGCGGCATCGCCATCGCGAACAATCCGCCGCGCAGCACGGCCTGTTCAATCTTGCCAATCACCTTCAAGTGGTCCGGCGACCACGGCAAGTGAAACGTGAGCGGGAAATACGACTCGCAGAAGAAGCGGAAGTCGGTCGCCGCCCTCGCCTTGCGGCCGGCGTTCGCGACCTCCGGCAATTCGCCGATGTCCCGGCCGGCGATGACCAGCGCGACGTTGCGAGCGCGAGCACGATCCTTGAGCTTCTCGTAGGGATCGCCGGCGGGCTCGGGTTGTGGAGCGTGTCGAACGTCGATGAGCCACGCCACGTATCGCAGCAGATCGACGTAACGCGCATCGCCGATCCGCATGCCGGCCCGCGTGCGGTGGCGGTGCAGTTGCCGCTCGTTGATGACCTCGCCCAGCGGCGTCGAGTTCAGCAAGCGGCATAGTTCGCTCGGTCGTAGTTTGCGCGGGTCAGTCGCCACGTCGGTCTCCAGCGCTGCGCCCCATCTCGCGAACGAGCCACGCTGCGTAATGCACGAGGTTCAAGGTTCCGTCCCGGTTCCGCGGCGCGCCGGCTTCCACGTCGGCGGCGATCTGTTCCGCGGGCACGCGGACCTTGGCCGCCGCCGATAGCAGCTTCGCCGCCTGCTCAACTGAAAGGCGATTGGGGTCCAGCGGCGCTCTCTCGCCGTTCATTGCCGACCCCCTTGCGCCAGAACTCGCCAAGTGGGCCAACCCGTGGCCACGTCGCGTACCGCGCGGGCGTTGGGCGTCGCGTGGGGCCAACGGCGTCGCCCGACGCGACACGTGGCCAACGGGGTGAAGGCAGGGCGCAGTTTGCCCCGTTTGACTCGCGAAAAAACCTGCTGGATTCCGGCGGAATCGGGCCAAACAGCGCTTGCTGCGTTTCGCCCCGCATGGCTGATGTGTGACTGTCGCCACGCGATTCGTAACCACCAACGCAACGGAGAAAAACGATGAACGCCAACCGAAAGAAGAAGCCAAACCTGACCGCCGAGGCCGCCTACGAGAACGCCCACCTGGTCGCCCATGACCTGGTGGAACGCATCGGCGAGTTGCTCTTCGACCTGCCCGCGCCCGGCAACGACGAACACCCGATCAACTGGGCCGACGTGGGCAGCGTCAACGAAGTCAACAACCGCCTCTCGGCAATCATCGCCTTTCTCGACGGCACCGAAGAGTAACCACCAACCACGAAAGGAGCCTTGACCATGACCATCGACGAATTGATCGAACGCCTGGAAGACTACCGCGACGAGATCGGCGGCGACGCCGAGGTGCGTCTTATGACGCAGAGCAATTGGCCGTTCGAAAACGGCATCTTCGGATTGGCGTCGGGCCAAGAGATCAACGACGCGGCCGACGATGACGACCCGAACGACGACGGCGATGTGGACGCGGACCAAGTGGTCTACATCTGCGAAGGCGAACAACTTTGCTACGGGACCAAGCGGGCCTGGCAAGCCGCCCACTAAAGCCGAAACGCCCTCACGGGCGTCGCGGCGGGTGGTTCCCGCCGCCTGATGATGGCAGCCGATCCATCGCGAACGATTTCCACAAGGAGCCAGATCATGGCAACCAAGAAGACCACCACGAAGAAGGCCGCCGCCCCGAAGACGACCAAGTCCGCGAAGGCGAAGAAGGCCGCTCCGGCGAAGGCGGCTCGCACCGCGACCACCAGCGCCAATGGGGAAGCGAAGGAGAAGAAGCTCAGCGCGATCGACGCCGCCGCGAAGGTGCTGGCGGAATCCAAGACCGCGATGAACGCTAAGGAGATGATCGAGGCGATGGCCGCCAAGAACCTCTGGACCAGCCCCGGCGGCAAGACGCCGCACGCGACGCTGTACAGCGCCATCCTGCGCGAGATCAACACGAAGGGAAGCGACGCCCGCTTCACGAAGACCGAACGCGGCAAGTTCGCCGCCAACGGCTAACGTCCGCGACGGGTTCCGCCCCAACGCCCCCGGTTCGCCACCGTGGGGCGTTTTCTCGTTGGTGGGCGTACCGGCCAACGAACCGCAGACGACGCCGACCACGGCTACGCCGCGGTGCCCGGGGCCAACCGGGGCGACGACGGGCGGCAACGGGCCCGCCGCGTCCAACCCGCCACGACCAACGCCAACCAAGATTCTGCCGCCGCCCCCCTTGATGTTTTTTCGCCCGCACTGCTCATCAAGTCGAGTGCGGTGCCCGCCGGCGTAGGGCGGGCCGCGACGCCAACTCCAGGAGAACGAACGATGCGATACCGAATCGAATTGGCCGACGACTTGATGCACGTCCTCGACGAGGACGGCAACGGCTACGACGCTCTTGTCATCCGCCGTGACAATGCGAAAGAAGCCGAAGCGAAGATCGACGAGTGGGCGGCGGAATACAAGATCGACCCGCGACGCGCCAAACGCGAACTGCGGGATCTGATCCGCCGAATGTAATCGACTGACGATCATCGCGCCTCCCCGTCGACCCCGGCCTCGGCCGGGGTTTTCTCGTCGTTGTCCGGGGCGACGTACCGCACCGGAATGCCGTACTCGGCGGCGATCCGAATCTCGGACTGGACGCCGACGCTTTCGCGCCAACCGTCGAGCGTCAGCACGACCACCTCGTCGCATCGCGCCAACTGGTGCCGGTCGAACGGCTCCCAAAATCGCCAGTCGGTCGGCAGCCCATACGTGCAGATGCAATGGCCGTGCGCGATCGGAGAAAAGACCGCCTGGCCGGTTCGCATGAACTGCGCCGCCGCGCGGCACGCCTCGCGGAAACGCCGCTCGCGCACCGTCGGGTCCGGATGTGAGTACGGGCTGGCCAGATAGATCACGCCGTCACCTCCTCGATTGCCACGCGCTCGGCCTTCTTGCCGGTGAACTTCTCGAACCGCTGCACGATCACGTCGCAGTACAGCGGGTCGAGTTCCATGAGAAACGCTTTGCGACCCGTCTGTTCGGCGGCGATCAGCGTGCTGCCGCTGCCGCCGAACAGATCGATGACGTTCTCGCCGGCGCGGGACGAGAACTGCATGGTCCGCGCGGCCAGCTCGACGGGCTTCTCGGTGAGATGCACCATCGATTGCGGGTTGACCTTCTTAACGTGCCACAGATCGAGCGCGTTATTGGGGCCGAAGAACTCGTGGCCCGCTCCTTCCTTCCAGCCGTAGAATGCGAGCTCGAAGCACCCCATAAAATCTTTGCGAGTCAAGACGGGATGCTGCTTGTCCCACACGATGCCTTGCGAGAAGTAGAGGCCATGCTTCTTGAGGAACGGCGGGTAGTTGCCGAGGTTCGCGTAGCCGCCCCACACATAGAAGCTGCGCCCGGGCAGCAGTACGCGGGCCAGGTTGCCGAACCAAGCATCAAGCAGCCGGTCGAACTCGCCGTCGGTAACGAAGTCGTTGGCCAGCGGCCGATCCTTGGCTCGCAGCTTCTTGCCGGTCGGCTTCGACTTCTCCGGATGCCGCGCCAGGTCGAGCCCCTGGTGGTGCAGCTTCGACGGCACCTTCGTCTTGCCGCGGGCGATGTCGAACGCCGCGTTGCCTTGTCCCGACCGAAGCTTCTTGGCCGCCGCATCGTTCGAGAACGAACTCAGGCCGGCGGCGATGGCGTTATTGCTGCGCGGCTCAACCCGTACATTATACGGCGGGTCTGTCGAAACCAGATGAATCACCGCGCCGTCGAGCAGGCGGTCCACGTCCTCGGGTTTGCTGCTGTCGCCGCAGAGCAGGCGATGGTTGCCGAGCACCCACAGGTCGCCCGGTTGTGTGATCGCCTCGTCGGGCGGTGCGGGCACCTCGTCGGGACCGGTGAGGCCTTCTTGCAAATCACTACCGAGCAGCTTGGCGAGTTCGTCCTGGTCGAAGCCGAGCAAGCCGAGGTCGTAATCGGCCGCTTGCAACTCACCGAGTTCGATGGGCAGCAGATCGTAGTTCCACTCGGCCAGCGACGCCGTTTGGTTGTCGGCGATCCGATACGCGCGAATCTGTTCGGGGGACAGATCCTTGGCAACATGAACAGGAACCTTTTCGAGCCCCAGCTTTTGCGCCGCCTTCCAGCGGGTGTGCCCGCAGATGATCACGCCTTCCGCATCAACCACGATGGGCTGGCGGAAACCAAACTCGCGGAGTGACGCCGCGACGGCATCCACCGCGTCGTCATTGACGCGCGGGTTGTTGGGGTACGGTTTGATTTCCGACAGCGGGCGAAGTTCGATTTTCATAGCGGCATCCTTGGCGAAACGGGTTGAACGAAAACAGCAAGCAAACGATCACGGCGAACCAGAGCAGGTTCCAGAAGAAGCTCTCAACTCCGCGGGTGGCGGGGATGACCACTTCGTTCCAGTAATGCTGGCGGTCGCGTTGCGGCGATTCCGACATGGACTTTCTCCTTGGGACGTTCGGACAACGAAAACAAACTCTGCTGCAAATGGTGGCTGTTCCCGCGTGCCTCACCTGATGATTTCCGCCGGGAAGTACCTATTGGCCGGCCCGCTACTGGTCTTTCGGTCCGCCAGTTTGGCAGACGCCGCGTGGGCCAACGGGTGGCCACGTGTCGCGTCGTTGGGAACGGGCGACGGACGGGGCCAAGCCTGGGCGACGTCGCCAACGTGGGCCAAACGTGGCGACCTCGCGGCGAGTGGCGGGACTTCTTTACTTCTTTCCCCACCCCTCCCTCACGTGCGCTCTCACGCGCGTACGCGCGGGCATATACGCGGGTATGGGTGAAGGAAGAAAGAAGTAGTGTGAATACATATATCTGCGTGACGGGGTGAAAGAAGAAAGAACCCGCAGAGGCCGTGATTGGCGGCACTTCCGCTTCGCTTCCTTCACTTCTTTCACGCCTGGTTTGCATCATCTGGCCCCGTTCTTGTTTCACCGCTGTTTCTCCGATTGATGGCTTCCTTCACCGGCATGGCGCGTTGGCCAGGCCGAACTTCTTTCACGCTTCACCACTCATTTCACTCAGCAGCCGGTAATGTCGTTGGGGCCGCCCGGCGGTCGCCTGGATCACCGTCAGCAGGTCGCCCTGCTGCTCAAGCGTGGTCACCAACTCCTGGAACGTCTTGGCGTCGGTCTTCATCCGCTTGAGCAGCACGCTGTGGGCAAGCTGGTGGTCGGGCGCTTCACGGAGCTTGCGCACGAGCTTTAGGCACTCGGCGTGAAACGGGTTTTCCGCCACGTGGTTGTGCGCCATGAACAGCATCCGCCGCGTCTGGTGCAGCATGAAGGCGGTCGCCCACTGCACCGCCGCCACGTCGATCCGCGGCGACTCGTAGTTGGCGCTGGCGGCATACAGCAGCGCCAGCTTGCGGACCTGCTCCGGCACGCGCCCCCAAACGGTCGTGCCGACCGGATCGCCGCGGGCCTCGGAGCTGGCGTATTCCGCCTCCGATTCCACTCGGGCCTGCGCCAGCAGGTCGCGGGCGTCGTCGTCCGCTGCGACGATGCGAGGTTGGGGATGCCAGGTTTCCAAGTTACCGGTGCCAGGGCTGAATTCGGCCCACCAACGGGCGGCGTCCATGACGCTGGCCGGCGGATCGATGATGCCCGGCTCCTGGCCGACGCTGCGGGGACCACTTTCGACGATCAGCATCCGCGCGAAGAAGCCGTTGGTCAGCATCCGCTCCGAAAGCGCCTCGTAATAATGCGTGGGGATCGCCGTGCCGTAGACCACCAGGCAGGGCTGGTCGATCACGCCGGGCGACTCCTTGCCGGCCTTCCGCCGCATCGGATAGATGCTGTTGGCCGCCGAGTACATCGTGAGCAACGTGCCCATGATGTTCTCGTGGCGGGCGTCGCGGGCCTTATTGATCGACTGCAGCAGCCCGTCGATCTCGTCGGTCTGAAAGAGCATCGCCGGCGTGACGAACAAGGCGTCCTGAATTCCCTCGCCGCTGGCGAACTTCTCGCCCAGCGAGCCGACCAGCCCCACTCGATGCATGATGTGCGTGTTGACTTTGCGGGGCCAATCCTTCCCGACCGACGAATAGGCCAGCGCCAGCAGGTATAGGTTGGTGCGGTTGTCGGCGCAGTCACGCACCTTGCGGCCAGCGAGCAGCGCCTGCAGCGCCAGCGCTCCGCAGAACGCCAGCGCCGTGTTGGGATACGGTGCCGTCGCCAGACAGTGGTCCATGACGTCCGAGACAAATCCCGGCACGCGCAGCAGTTCCGCCGGCAAAGGCCCTGGGTCGGGATAGGCCGACTGGACGGCACGCGGTCGCGCGTGGCCGTTACCCATCAGGTGCGACAGGTCGACGTCGCCGTCGTCGGCATCCTGCCCGAACCCATCGGTTCGCAGCGCGGCCGCCGCCGCGCCGAAGTCGCCGCCATGCTCCAGCAAGGCGAACACGGTGAACGGCGCGTAAGCCCGATCTGGCTCGAATGGCGCGGCGTTGGACGAGAATACGTACAGCACGCCGCCACGGAGCGTCGCGCTCCAGCCCTGGTCCTTGCCTGGGCGTCGCCAGTACTCGTTCTCGCCGCCGCGTACCAACTCCCAGCCATGCCGCAGCAGCACTTCGCGGACATCGCCTCGCTCGTTGAATTCGTCGCCAGGACGACCGCCGGCGGCCTTGGCCCGCGGGCGTTGCGCCGACGGAATCGCCTCGGTCAGCGCGCAGGCCGCTTCGATCAGGATCGACCGCTCGGCGTCGGTCAGCGTGGGAATGGAGTCGAACGCACCTTGCTCGAGGCGATAACCAGGCGTCGGCGCGCAGAGAAACAGACCGCCTTCGCCACGCGTTTCGATCAGCGTCAGCGTGATCTCAAAGCGGTCCCCCACTCGCCGCGGCACGTAGCGTTTGCCGCAGATTACCACCGGCTCGGCGCTGGCCACGACCATCGTCCGCTGGGCCAATTTGCGATTACCGGGGACCGGCGACTTGCACCGATAGACGACATGCCGGCCGCCCGATTGGGAGCGTTCGATCACCACCCGCCCTACCAAGCCGGGTGCTTCGGTCGATACGAGTTCCCGCCAGCGGTCGAACAGCTCCCCCTCAAGATCGAAGTCGATCATTTCCAGGTGGCCCGACACCTCGCCCGCCAGCACGCACAGCGCCGACGCGTCGGTGAACCAGGTCCGCACCTGCTGTTCGGTCGGCAGTCGGCGCTGGTACTGTTTCCAGCCTGCCAGCGCCGGCCGCTTTTCCGCGAGGATCGCGGGCAGCACGCACAGGCCGGATCGGAGATAGTCGAGGGCGGTGTCGATCATGCTCAAAAGGGAATCTCGTCGGGGTCGTAGCCGCAGTAAGGGTCCGACGCAACGGGCTCGGGGAGCGGTCCCAGTTCGTAGTCGGTGATTCGCTCGAACTCGTCGCCGGTGACGGTGCGAACGGTGATGCCGTGCGTGGCTGCGACGCCGCCGCCTTGCGCGATCTCGACGGCGCGCTCGGCCGTGTCGGGCACGGGGTCGGGACTGTGCCGCCGCCACCAAGCGATTGCCTTCTGGCGTGCGTAGCCCTCGTGCTCAAAGCAAATCCATTCGCTCTTGTACTGGTGCCAGCCGACCTTGTAGTCGACGCGCATCGTCTTGGGGGCGTCCTCGCTTGCGCCGCGCTTCGTATGAACGCTGTAGTACACGTCATCCACGCGGTACTGCGTCGTGGTGACCTGGCCCTTTAAGATGCCGGCCTCGCTCGCCTTGGCGTCGTGCTTCCGTCGCTCGGGCGTCGGAAACTCGTAACCGCACTGCGGGCACGTCGCGAAGCCGGCTGCGATGACCGCCTGGCATTCGGGGCATTCCTTCGCCGGCGCGGGGCCATCGCCGTGATCTACGGTAGTGACCTTGATGTCGTCGACTGGGCCATGTCGCAGCACGTTGCCGCCGAAATCCAGCACGAGACAGTCCTGCTTGTCGGGGTGCAGGCGGAACCCCCTCCCGACCATCTGGTAATACAGTCCTGGCGAAAGCGTCGGCCGCACCAGCGCCACGCAGTCGATATGCGGGGCGTCGAAACCAGTAGTCAGCACGTTGACGTTGCAGAGGTATTTGAGCTCGCCGCGTCGGAAGCGGCCGAGGATGGCGTCGCGCTCGCGCGTCGGCGTCTCACCGGTGACGAACCCGCACTCGACGCCGTGCCGCTCGGCCAGCACACGCACGATGTGCTCGCCGTGCTTGACGCCGCTGGCGAAGATCAAGACGCCACGGCGGTCACGCGTGTAACCGACCGTTTCGCCGCACGCTGCTTCGACGAGGCGGTCGTCATCCATCAGTGCCTCCATCTCATCGGCGACAAACTCGCCGCCGCGGACGTGGAGCCGAGCGAAGTCAGCCTTGTTGATGCCGGCCTTCGTGATCAGCGGGCAGAGGTAGCCGCCGACGATCAACTCGCGGACGCCGACCTCGTAGCAAATGGTGTTGAGGAAGCCCTCCGGCGTGCAGATCGGCCCCGTCTTGAGCCGAAACGGCGTGGCGGTGAAGCCCACAATCCGCAGTTCGGGGTTGATCACCTTGGCGTCGGCCAGGAACTGCCGGTACATCCCTTCGCCTTCCAAGGGAATGAGGTGGGCCTCGTCCACCAGCACCAGATCGAACCGATCGAGCTCGCAGGCCCGCTTGTAGACGCTCTGGATGCCGGCCACGATCACCGGATTGCGGGTGTCGCGCCGCTTGAGGCCGGCCGAATAGATGCCGAACTCGACCTCGGGGCAGACGGAGCGCAGCTTGTCGGCGGTCTGCTCGAGCAGTTCCTTCACGTGCGCGAGGATTAGCACCCGGCCGTTCCACTGGCCCACAGCATCTTTGCAGATCGTGGCCATGATCGGCGTCTTGCCGCCGGCGGTCGGCACCACGGCGCAGGGGTTGTCGTCCCTGGCGCGCAGGTGCTCGTAAACCGCAGCGACGCATTCGCGCTGATAGGGACGCAATTCCATCATGGCTACCTGTCGCTCGTCTCGTCGTCGGTCAGATCGCTGATAACGTCACCGTTGCGGCGCTTCGCGCCGCGCTGCTTCTGCAACTGCTCTTCCGTGATCGGGATGCGGGCGTTGATCTGGGCGCAGCGCTTGCAGATGCGATTGCCCGGTCCAACCGAGTCAAAGCTCTTCCCGCATTTCAGGCAGGTGCGCCGTTTGGCTTGCATGTCACCGTCCCTCCAGCCGGCCGATCTCCCGGTCCAAATACCAACGGGCTTTCTTCAGGTCGGC
>JAVYAJ010000203.1:0-12896 GCA_032229885.1 Candidatus Anammoximicrobium sp.
GCGCGGCGCCAGCCCTGGGGCGTTGCCCCAGGCTACGGTGATCAGAGGCCTTCGGCCAAACAGATTCTTGGGTTGCGGGCGACAGCCCGCGTTAGGCCTTTCGCGGGCGATCCTCCCCGCGACTCGAAACAGACCCTTGTACGATGGGCTTCGGTCCGCCTTGGTCGCACGGAATTGGACGTTCGCGCGGCCGCTGACACTGGCGCACTGTCTGCTGTGGGTCGGCCGCGTCCAGCGCGCCTAGACGCGGCATCCTGCCGCGTATCGCGCCCGCTGCGCACTGCCTGCGTTGCATTGGCCGTGTCCAGCGCGACGGCTACTCGAGTTGGGGGGGGTGCGGCTTCAGCGTCTCTCGCGCGGCAGCGATCACGAGCTGCCAGCACGGGACGCGCCACCCACTGGCAGAGACAAACGCGTCTGTTAGAATGGCGGGATCAAAGCCATCGTCGCCAGCCAAAATAAAGTCTGTTTCCACCGTTCCTCAGTTCTCGCCTTAAAGGAGTCAAGCTATGCGAATCCAATCCCTATACTGCTGTTCGGCACTGATCGCTGCCGTGCTGATGGTCGTCGGATGTGCTCCGCCGCCGTCGAGGACGAACGCCCCGCCACCTGACGGACTCGGCTCTACGGACGGTGGTTCCGAGGTCACCAGCGCGGACGAGCAGCCGGCAGGGCACGCTGCGGAAGCCACGCACGAAGAAGCCGCGGCGCCAGCCGAAGAACCGATGGCCACCGAAGAGGCGAAGCCAGAAGAAGCGGCCCCCGCGCCTGAGACCCCGGCTCCGGAAGCTCCGGCTCCGGCCCCAGCACCTGAGGCCCCGGCTCCTGAGACGCCAGCTCCGGCCCCGGCTCCTGAGGCTCCGGCCCCTGCTCCTGTGGCACCGGCCCCGGCTCCTGAGGCACCGGCACCTGCACCTGCACCTGAGGCACCGGCACCTGCACCTGCACCTGAGGCACCGGCACCTGAAGCTCCGGCCCCTGCTCCAGCTCCAGAGGCTCCGGCTCCTGAGACGCCAGCTCCGGCCCCGGCTCCAGCCCCAGAGGCCCCGGCTCCAGCCCCAGAGGCCCCGGCTCCTGAGGCGCCGGCCCCGGCCCCCGCTCCAGAGGCGCCGGCTCCGGCTCCCGCACCTGAAGCCCCGGCGCCTGAGGCTCCGGCGCCAGCTCCGCAATAGTGCTGCCCCGCCGAACGCGAGCGACGTTGTAACGACACGATAGGCGCTTCCGGCGCACCGCAAATGCGTCGGAAGCGGTCGCGATAGCGATCGCCGCGCGAGGTTGGTCTGTGCGCGCAGCGGAATCCACGGCGCGAGTAAACTATGCTTCGCGTGGCTTGAAATGGCACATCGTGGGGCGAGGTTCGGTCCTCGCGTGTCGCACGGCACTTGATGTTCGTTCGGTCATCATTTTTACCTGCGTATGAGATATACCGTGCGCGGGTGACCGTGACCGGTCGAACGCTCCGCGACGTGCGGCAAACTGAGGCTGAAGCCTGCTCCACAAAGTGCCATTCTGAGCCGCGCAGCGTATAAAGAGGCAGGCCACGGGCCGCGACAGCCGTTCGCTTGCCGGCTCGTCCGTCGCCCACCGACGTTCGGGCGACGGGCCGTGTCGATTCGGCTTTCTCCGTCGATACGTTGGTGGTCCGACGTCGTCAGGGCGCGCGACGATGGGCTGCCGTGTCCGTCGATCTCTAATCATCGCCCGCCGTCCGCGCCCATCTGCGACCTTCGCTGGCTGCGCGGCGCCCGGCCGAGCGATTGTTTACGAGGAGACTGGCCAAGTATTCGAAAATGCCACAATAGGTTGTGTTGCTAGCAGTCGCGATTCTACAATATGTTGTGGGTGGACGTCAATTCTTGGACAGCATCCTGGGTAACGGCGAACCAATAGCAACCCGAAGGCGTCAGCGAGGGACTGGGGCGGCGCGGCTTGTAGCGCAAGCGTTCGTTGCGTCCGGATTCGGGCTTGCATCCGCCTGGCAGATTCCTGCAGAGATAGCCCAGCCTCTCGCTGACGCTTCGGGTTACGATCCAGTGCGACTTGCTCGCTAAAGAGCCACTTGTCTGAGAAACCGAAGTTGCTTTCCACGCGATCCTTAGCCTTGGCGTCGCACCAGTCGCCCGGCACGGCGACGGTTTGGGCCGACCGGTTATGGCTACGATTCGATCGCTGCCCACTTAGCCGCCGCGGTGCGCGTGAACGCGGCGTCACGCGACTTGCACGGTAACGCGGCGATCGTCAAAAGCCACGAAACCCTGGCCGACATCGACCGCCGCGGCATCATTGCGACCCCGGCCAATCGCCCGATCAACGAACGGGTCGCCCAGACTGCACGCGTCTCCATCGCCAACGACGGCCAGCCGGTCGCGGTCGGATGATCCGCAGACTACTTGACCTGCACACTTTCGCCCCCGTCCTTCGAACCGAGCGCGCCCCAGACGCCGTACGGGCTAGCGCCTGTAATCCCGCGATTCATCGTCACCGCCAGATTCCCCGTGTCGATGCTGTCGCTGATCATCGTCACCGCGCCATCGCACATCAGCCCCATGGCGCCACCAGGATGGTAGCTGGTCGGTGGGCAGAACATCGCGTTCCCGTCCCATACCGCATCGTTGCAGGTTGGGCTGTTCGGCGGCAGGATGGTATTGAAATGCGTGAACCCCGTCGCACCATCGGCCCAGCGCGTGCCCGCCGCGCCCCACAGCGTCGAGCCTGCCACATAGGTGTCGTCGGCCGCTCGCTTGGTCAGACAGTTGATCGGCTGTTGCGAGTTGCTTTCGATGCCGCCAAGGTTGTGCAGCACGCCGCCCTTGATCTTGTTCGAGGCGACCACCACGCATCGCTCGGACAGGGCAATCGTGTTGCTCAGCCCATCGGCGATCATGGAAAAGTTGAAACACGGGCGGGCTCCACGCCCGCCGAAAGGCCCGCGCGTCTCGGTCCACTCGTTGCGCGTCGCGACATCTCCCGTGCTGAAACAATAGTTCGCAGGCTGAATGCCCGTCAGACGCAGTTGCTGGCCCGGGTCAGACGGACACAACAGCCCCGGAATCCGCTGTTGCCAAGGGATAAACCCGCCATCCCACGGAACGGGGCCGCCGGGCGGATAGTCCGTGGTCCCACCGGTATGGGTCGCGACCCCGCCGTTCTTGATCATATCGAACAGCGACGCCTGCTCCATGAACGGCAACATCCCGACAAATCCGCTCAGGCGGCCGCCGTTGTTCACCGGCCCGGACTCGGTGCCGCCCTGCCGAAACGGCAGCACTTTGTACGTGTCGTGATAGTTGTGCACGGCCACACCCAATTGCTTCAGATTGTTCGTACACTGGGACCGCCGGGCCGCCTCGCGGGCCGCTTGGATCGCCGGCAACAGCAGCGCAACCAGGATTCCTATGATTGCAATGACGACCAACAGTTCCACCAGCGTGAACGCACTCCAACGACGAAAGCGAAACATGGAGAAGGCTCCTCAGAACGAGAGAAAAAAACGAGAGAAAATGCCCCTGGAAACCAGCCGTTGATCCACGCGTCCCAACCCCACGGGCCCCCCCCCGCGACCAGCCAGCGTCCGTTCCTTATACCAGTCAGCGTTGCAACGCCAAGACGTGGCAACGCCGAAATGCTAAATTGCCCGATTGGCAAACAATAACCAAACCACAATATAAGGTATATGCGACCACGAAAAAACCACCTTGGTAGGTGGGGCACTGAGATCGGCGTGCGGTTTTCGATCGTTGGTGGCAAGCCCGCCGACGACGCGCATCGGTCTTGCCAACGGTCCCCACCTCAGTCTCCGGACATTGCCAGATCGTGGAGCCGTGTGCTAGACCGCTGCCTTCACCGCTCAATCGTGCCAGGGCGGACTTTTTCATCTCGTTCGGCTCGCATTCGAGCTGGTTCTCGCGAGCGGCAAAACGCGTCGAAGTGCCTTGCGGCAGGCGTGCCGACGTCTGATAATCTGTGGGCTGCCATGCGGCATCGTCCACTCGCTCGCGACACATTCTTCCAATTGGCCCTGTTGCCGGCCGGTCGGTCGGTCGACAGACCGAACGGGACGTGATCGTCCGTGGACGGGACCATCGTGCCGTTCGCCATATATCGCCAACCGGAATGGGATCGAGGTCTCGGCCATCACGTCTTGGTAAAGGATCTCTGCTATGAAATGTCTCTTTCAGGAAATCCTGGTTGCGGTTATGGTCATCGGCGCCGTTTCGGGATGCGGGCCGCGATCTCCGAAGGCCGAAGGTGTTGTCCCTGTGGCGGGCGTGGTGACCTCGGGCGGCAAGCCCGTCGCGGGCGCCACCGTCACGTTCTATCCCGACTCGCCCGATGGCCGAGCCGCTGCGGGAACCACCGATGCGCACGGCAAGTTTCGTCTGACGACGCTGAGCGCCGATGATGGAGCAAAGCCGGGAACGTACAAGGTGATGGTCAGCAAGATCGAGGTCACCGGGGTTGGGGCCACGATGTCGCAGGACGAGCAGTACAAGTATCTGGAACAGCATGGGTCGCCGCCGCCTGCCGAGAGCAAGAACGTACTGCCCGAACTATACGCCAACCTGACCTCGACGCCGCTGACTGCGACCGTTAAGGACGGTGGCAACGACTTCCAGTTCGACCTGAACGGCGGCACGGGCGCGGTCTCGACGCCATAACCCATCCTACGCCTCCGTACTGCGCGAATCGGTAAAAACAACGCGATAAACGTCAGACCCGCCGCGCACGTCCACGCGGAGCAATGTTGATTTCTAGGAGTCTGTCCAAGAAATGGGCTCGACCCACAACATATTGCGGAGGCGCGATCGCTAGCAACACGGCCTGTTGTGATATTTTCGAACACTTAGACTGGCTCCGAGGCGGCTCGGTGCGCGCCTCGAAGGCGTCGCCCCGGTCCGCCACATTCCGTCTCTACCAGCAGCAAGCCTCGTCCGTGCGCAACGCGTCTCGCCGCGCGGCATCTGCCCAGATTATTATTCTTGCCAGACTCTTCACTTGCGCCATACGCGTGATTAGACTAAAAAGCGGTGAGGATGCGCGGTCTAGGATGACCGATCGGGCGGCAAGCGATCGCCCCGACGCGGTCCGAAACAACGGGCCATCCATTCCGGCAAGTCACACCCCAGAAAGGCGAGATGGCAGATTGACTCCGCCGTGGTCTGCCGCCCACCACGCCGTGAATTCGAGGCGTGCGGCGCAGGCGCCGGAGGCAAGTTTGGCGCAGCCCTATCAGTAAGGCTGTAGCCTGGCTCCGTCACCACTCGAGCAGGCCTGCGCGTTTGAGTCGCGCCATTCGTTACAATGGAACAGTTGGCCCCGCCGACAACTTGGCGTTCGGCCACGTTTGTTCCGCTCAGTTTATATACTGGCGCGGTATACTTGAAGAACACGCCCAATCATGGCACGGCTGAATGGCTGTCTAGGGCGACAGGGCGTCGGGCGCGCTGTTCGTCAACTTGGTGTACCGAGCGATACCGTGCGCGATGGAGAATGACCGGTCGAGCGCCACGGCTTGTGCGGCAAAAATCGGTCGAAGTCTGTCTTATAAGATGACATGTCAAGCCGCGCAAGGCACTGCCAATCCCGATACGGAACGAAGATGGGGTCCACGCGACAAATCGAGTCACACCTGTTTTTTTGAAGGGGGGAACCATGAAACGTATGACAATCCTCTGCTGCCTTGCCATCCTCAGCACGCTGATGCTGGTCGAGACATCCTCGGCGCAGATCTTCAGACGCGTTTGGGAACGGCGAAAGGCGGAAGTCCGCTCGGAAGTGTACAGCCAGGTCCGACGTTCTGTCAGCGATGAGCTGAGCGCAAAGCTGGATACCGATCTGGCAGAGCAGATGGACACGGCAAAAGATCAGTTGAAGATCGTGACCGAACAGCAGGTCGCCGCGGAAGCCGAGAAGCTCGCCGCGATGGTCCAGGCCGAAGTCGCCAAGATGCGCGAAGAGGCCCAAAGCTTGATCGCGGCAGAGGCAACCAAGCTGCAACAGTCGGCCTCCGAGCAAATCAAGGCTATCAAGGGCGAGGCCGAAGCCAAAGTAGCTGCCGAAGCCAAACAATTGAACGAAGACGTCAAGTCGCAGTTGGCCAAGCTTCAAGAGGACAATGCCAAACGACTGGACGAACAAATCAAGGCACAAGTTGCCGAACTTGAACAGCACAACGCCAAGCGGATGCAAGAGGCGATCGCCACATCCACGGCGCAGGCCGAAAAACTGGCGGCTGACCTCAGAAAGGCCATCGACGACAAACTGGCCGAAGTCCCAGATCAGGTCGCCGTCGAGCTGCGGAAGCAAGCTGAAAAGCTGAAGGCCGAGTTTAGCGCATCGTCGACGCCAGCCGCGCCCGAGCCTGCCTCGGACGAATCGCAACCCGCTTCGAAGGAAGCCATCGTGCCCACCGCCGCCAAGGTAGTGCAGGACGAGGATCACGCTGCGCCCGACGAAAACTAGCGCGACGTCACGGCTACATGTTGAGAGGGCCACGATCGTCAGGACGCGGCCAACCGCGTGCTCTGGCGAGAACCGCAACCCGAAAAGCATGGTTGGGCAACGCACGCGCGCCGGAAATCAGACTTGGTCGGACATGGAACGGGAATCCATCCCCCATTTCCAGAAGAACGATTTGGACACGACGTAACAGCCAGTGGAATGGCTGGACTGCGACTGCCCAGGAAACGAGCAAGCCACCCGCTTGGACGCCTGCGTCGCCGACTGGCTCAAAGGCAGGGAGATCGTCAAACAGGGAGATCGTCAAAGTCGTCATCATGCCAAGGCGGATGGTCAATTTCGTCGTCCGCTGAGGAAGCCGCGCCGGGCGCCGACGCGATGGCGGCCGCGGCTGCGACGCACGGCTTGAACGCCCCAGCGCGCCGGTTGCCCGGCCCGGCGGGCCGTGACGACGCGCCCGCCGGGCCGCATTTTCCGCCGGCGTCGAGCACCGCTGCGCCCGAGCTTGCGCCCACTGCGCCAAACCCCGGATGCAGAGGGGCTGGTCTCCATCCGGGAACAGGCCGCCGACGATCCTTGTTCTGTTTACTCATCAACGCAAACACAGCTAAACTCAACATCCCGCCGAAACATAACACGAGGGATAACCCGGCCGAATCGCGAGCTGGCGTAGTTGGCAGAAACACACCACGCTGGTCCGGCGCGCAGAACTCGCTTTGCGATTCAAAGCCAGACTCTCAAACGTGTGGGTAAAGACAAGCTGGTTCTCTCAGGATCGGCAGGCTGAGCCCTCTAGACGCCTGCCTCCAGACAAATGGCGTCCGAAGGCCGCCGATCACGGCAACGCGGCCGTCCCGACCGTTTCGTCCGCGCCGCCCGGGTCGTGTTGCGCTCGCCCTGCCTTTGATGGAGCCGCATGTCTTGGACGCTATAATCAGGTTCGCGCGCTGGTGTGCTGCCAGCCAGACAATAGGTGGTGAACGCCAGGGATCAACAGCGCCCACGGCTGCGCACGAGCCGCGCCGATGATGACAAGCTGGCACTAGTGCGCGTGCGTCACGTATCGGTCTCCCGAACCATTGCCACGTTGCGCCTTGCACTCTTGAATTTCAGAAGCAGCGTTTGGCCGCGTTCGCCAAGAGCGTCGAGCCTTGTGCTGTTCTGACGTCGCCTGTGGTGATGGTCTCGTGGGCAGCCAAGGTTTCCGACGCCCTTTTTGGTTTGGAACAAGATGGCAGAAAGAGACGAAGCGGCATCCAGGCCGGATCCTATTCGGAACAAGGCGATCCGGTTATTTCAATATCTAGGCGCACTTGCCGAGCTGCGTGCAAAGAACGTGCGCGACGTGACGTCCTACGAGGCGGTCTTCTGGTTCAATGAATTGCCGTGTGAAAAGGAATGCTACACGCCCGCTTGGAACGGTGGAGAGGCAGCCGATGAACAGAACTGGTTACGGATCGATAAACCGCTCAAGCCTGTTTTGTCCCTCCCGCCCGCGGAATGTGAGCACTGGTTTGACGCCGCGACGTTGGACGATGTCTCTGCGGAACCTCGACTATACGATGAGATCGTGGATCCGCAATGGCTCCAGCGCGACAGGGAGAATGATGAATCTGATCCGACGTCGCCTCCGTACCTCCTGCTCAGCGACCATTCACGCGTAGCCGCCGCGTGGAGCGAGTATCTTGAAACGAACTGGCGTCCTTGGCGCATTCAGTATCAGCGATGGGCGCGTGTCCAGCGGGCGTACCGCAAGCTCTTCGCGATCTACCAGGAGCAGCAACGACGCGGCGAGCAATACGAACTGCTGCTCGGCGTCGGCGCGCTCGTCTGGCGAACCCCCAGCGGCCAGACAGTGCGCCGACCGATTGTGACTGCGCGGGTGACGATTGACATCGAACGCGAGTCGGGTTGCATCACGATTGCTCCGGCCATGGATGGCGCCAATTTCAGCCTCGAGCAGGACATGTTGGAGGTCAACGAGCGACCGCTACTCCAGGATCAGCGAGCAATCGAAAATGGGATTTCCAACCTCGAATCGCCATGGAATCGAGAGGTCATTACGCCGATTCTGAAAAGCTGGCTCCATACACTGCCTTCGGCGGCCGATGCTGTTTATCATGACGTGCTCGATTGTCCGGACCGCGCAGCAGAAACGCCGCAGTTGGCCTTTGCGCCTATCTTGATCTTGCGCAAACGCGGTGCCCAGACGGTGCGCGAAATGCTCAGAAGGATTGTCAAAGGATTGCGTGAGGGAAAGTCGATCCCTCATGGCGTTCGCCAGCTCTGTGGCGCGGTGGACGATTCGCACCGACCGGACGGCTTGGTTTCCGAAGGCCTCTCGACGCCCGACGGCATACCCGACGACATACTATTCCCATTGCCTAGCAATGATGAACAACTTGCGATCATACGTCGTCTCTATGATCGCTCCGCGGTTCTGGTTCAAGGCCCGCCGGGAACAGGCAAGAGCCACACCATCGTGAATCTTGTCAGCCATCTCTTGGCCTGTGGTCGGCGTGTTCTCGTAACCAGTCAGACGCCCCGGGCGTTGAAGGTGCTGCGTGACAAGATTCCTGAGCCGATTCTTCCTTTGACCGTCAGTCTGCTCGGAGAAGACGCTGAATCGCGACACAATCTTGAACATTCGGTACAGGGCATTCTTCGCTACGTCAACACAACTAATCCCGCCCACACCCAACGGCACATCGATCAGGCGACACAGGAGCGGGGATCATTGAAGAGCGCGCTCGCAGCCTTGCGCCGTCAGCAGCTCGAGCTACGCGAAGCTGAAACCAACACCTATTTTGTTCTTGGGACGTCTTATCAGGGGACAGCGCAAGCCATCGCCCAAGCAGTAGCGCGCGATAGCTGCGATTGTTCGTGGCTGAGTGACACGATTGCCGCTACACCAGAGCCTCCTTTAACCAACGACGAGTTACAAGAACTGTATTCCCTCTGGGAACGGCAGCGTGACCATTCGCTTGTCGGTGCGTTGCCTGAGCTGGCTACGTTGCCGACGGCCGACGCTTTCGAGAAGGCCGCTGAGGCATATGTCAACGCCCAGACTGCCTTGGCGCAGTTTGGCGAACTCGCTGACGCCCCCTCCGTGCAAGGATTGCGACGCCTCGGCCGAAGCCAGCTCAGCGAGCTGCAGAGCATTGCTCCACACGTCATTCAGCTTTCCGAATGGATCGCGAAGAGAACGGAGCCCTGGAGTGTTCGCGTTCGACAGGAGGTGTTTACTGGGCGCGCACTGACCTGGATATCTTTGGAGGCTGCCACCAGCAAGGCCCTCGAGTCTCTGGCTGGCCATCTGGATGGAGGCAGCGACGCAGACTTGGAGACGCCGCCGGGGGTTTCGCGTTCGCGACTGTTGGCGGATGCGACGGATCTCCTCGTCCATTTAAACTCTGGACGTTCTTTGGGCTTCGGGATATTCCGTCCGCGCGTAGTCAAGCGGTGCACCTACTTGTGGCGCGACACTCGCCTGGCGGGGCGCCGATGCGATTCGCCTGCTGTGCTCGCCTCGCTCATGGCGCATCTGCGGGCGCAACAGATGTTGGACCGGACTTGGCAAGAGTGGAGTCACATCGCTGTCCCCCCCACGGGCACCTCGCGCCATCGCTTGGCGTGCCTCAAGCACTGCCGGAATGTTCTGAGGGCAATTCTGCAACTCAGACAGCTCGCTTCCGACATCGAAAACATCACTGGCGAGACGACGGGAGCAGCGGACCCGGCGCATAGCACGGCCTGGGGAGAAGAATTGCTTTCTCGCGTCCAAGTAGCACTTGCGTTGTTGGACGCGTGGGACGCCCAGGCGAACCTCAGCGCTCTCAGCGATCGGGTAATCCATTGTCGAACCCTTGCTGAGGCCCACCCGATCGCAGGCGATCTGGCGGTCTCGGCGGAACAGGGCAACGTGAGAGATTACCGCCAGCACTTGGAGAGATTAGCCGAACTTCACCATCAAAGGTCTCTGGCCGAACGCTGCTTATCCCTTGACAGACGGCTCAGGACAGTGGCCCCGATCCTTGCGGACACTATCAAGTCAGCCGAGACGAGGCTGGCTCTCGCGACGCGCCTCGACTCATTTGGCCGGGCCTGGGCCTGGAAACGCGCTACGGCCTGGCTCGAGCAATTCACGGCCGCCCAGTCGGTGGACCTCACCAACAAGATAACCCAGACCGAACGCCGACTACAAGAGACAACCCAAGCGTTAGTGGCCTTGAAGTCATGGAAGTCTTGCCTGGAAAAGCTGACAAGCAATCCCACGCAGCAAGGCGCATTGATCGCGTGGCAGCAAATGGTCAAGAGGATCGGCAAGGGAACAGGCAAGTACGCGGACACTTACCGCCGTGACGCCCGTAAGTACATGCGGCAGTGCCGCAACGCTATTCCCGCCTGGATCATGCCCCTTCATCGGGTGGCTGAACAAGTCGACGCGGAACCGGAAATCTTTGACGTGGTGATTGTAGACGAGTCCAGCCAAACCGGCCCTGAGGGATTGATACTGCAATATCTTGCCAAGCAATGCATAATTGTCGGCGACGATAAGCAGATTTCGCCCGAAGGTAGATTTATCGACGGCAATCAGATTAGACTGTTGAAAGAGCAGTATCTCGATGGCGTTCCTTTCGCCGAAACGCTTGACCCGGCCACCAGTCTTTTCGACCAAGCGGCCGTTCGCTACGGAAGCCGCATCACGCTGCGTCAACACTTTCGATGTATGCCCGAGATCATCCGCTTTTCCAACGAACTCTGCTACACCGACACGCCCTTGATCCCACTGCGGCAGTACTCGCCATCGCGATTGCCACCGATTCAGGTTCGGTTTGTGAACGACGGCTATCGTGAGGGCAAATCCCAGAACGTCATCAACCGCCCGGAGGCTGCGGCCGTCGCGAAGACCGTGATCGACTGCCTGAACGACTCCAGATACAAAGGCAAGTCCTTCGGGATCATTTGTCTGCAAGGCCATGCGCAGGCGCAACTGATTGAGAACCTGCTTTTGGAAGCGATCGGACCCGCGCCGTTCCAAGATGAAAGGACTCGGCTGCTGTGCGGCGACCCTTACAGTTTTCAGGGGGATGAACGAGACATCGTCTTCCTCAGTATGATTGCCTCCGTCGTAGGAGAAGGCCGCTCTGCGCCACTGACACACGAGACCTTTAGGCAGCGTTTTAACGTCGCCGCCTCTCGCGCGCGTGACCAGGCATGGGTGTTTCACAGCATTCGTGAGAGCGAGCTACACCCGGACTGTATGCGCCGTAGGCTACTGAATGCCTACTACAATCCCACCCCGCGGCCGGTAACTCGCGATGGTCATGGACGCAACATCAGCCAATTTCAGCAGGACGTGGGAGAGGCGTTAATTCGAGCGGGTTTCCGCTTAATTCCGGAATACGAGGTTGCTGGGCGATATATTGACTGGGTTGTGGAAGATGGAGAGCGACGGCTCGCCATTGAATGCGACGGCGACGCTTGGCACGGCCCGGACCGATACGAAGCCGACATGGCGCGCCAACGCATGTTAGAGCGATGCGGGTGGACATTCATCCGGATTCGCGGCAGCGTCTTCTATGCGAATCCACCGAAGGCGATAGATGACTTGGTCTCGGCTATTCGCGCCCACGGGCTCGAACCGTGCCTAATGTCTGACGACCACGCCGCCCCGCGCGATTGGGTCCAGGAGATTTCCGGCCACGAATGCATGGTAGCGCTGGGGACGCGCGCGGCGGACTCAACAGCGAACGGCGTCGTGCAACAACAAGAACTCTTTTCCACAGACTCAGAGGATCCCTCGCCACATGAAGTCGCGGCAGCCATGTTGAAGGCAAACGTCACTAAGGCCAATGAGGGCCCCACGATACACTCCACTACTCGGTCGAACCCTGTGAGTGTCCAGCGCCTCCTGGAAGCATCGAAGCCCGAAGATGACGAACTTGGCACGCCCTCAACGTCACCTAAGGCGAGGTCGCTTGCCGCGCGACCAACCTTACGACAACGAACAGTGTCCGCAAGAACGTCGGGCACGCCAACGCCTGCTAATCAGCCAAGGAGCGATCCAGCCTCCGGAGAAAGCACGGGAACGACACCAGCGCCGGCGAAAGGAACTAGCATCGTCGTAAGTGCGCAAGAGAGACAGGCGGTGTTCAAGGCACTCAACACGGCTACTAAACCGCTTATCATGTGGCAACTTGCGGAGGCGACGAGGATCAGCCCGCACAGGATCAAGGAAGTCATCCCCGTTCTTGTGCGCGAAGGCCTTGTAAAACGTCTTGAATCGGACGATGCCGTAAGATATGTTCGGACATAGAGTCGCGTGCGTGCATGTCGCGGTGTGTTGGTTCTCCGGGAACTGGAATTCTTGCCGTCTGGCGTTAGCGAGTCGTGAGGGGCATCCTGCCGGAAGCGTCGCGGCATCGTGCCGCGAA
>JAVYAJ010000204.1:0-3195 GCA_032229885.1 Candidatus Anammoximicrobium sp.
GGGCGTTAAGGCAGATTGCCGATATCCGGCAACGGGACGCCAGCATCAAGCAGCGTTCGAGGTCGGTAATCGAAGGCTGGATCGCGCCACCGCTGCCAAACGCTTGGATCGACCGTCACATGGACCGCCGGTTTTCCTCCGTGCCCGTGCCTAAAGGACCGATAATACCGGCCGTCGTTTCCTCGTTGTTTCATCCATCGAAATCTTGCATACCAGCCGTGCAAAAAGTCTTCATAAGAGTTCTTGGGCTCTGTCTTCCAGGCATCGGACGCCAGGTCAAGGTCCTTCAATTTCAGCCCTAGGTCGCGCGCCTTTTCCGTGATCCACTTCAGGGAGATGCGCGCCAGCAAGTCATCGGGACCGTAACCGCCGCCAACGTTCGCGTGCGCGCCAATGAACCAACGTTGCTCGACGTCATGATTACCGGCCTTCTTCTGTCCATCTTCACTCACCCAGAGGGCCGGCCTGTAGACTTCGCGGTGCTCGTCGAGCGCGACCGCGTGATAGGCATAGTCTACCGATCCGGAGAGTTCGGTATCATGCCATGCATACTGGCCCTGCTCGGAAATAAACGTTCCGGGTATGCCCAAAGAACCAACCGTATCCCATACTCCGATGAACTTAATTCGCACTTCCTTGCTGTAGTTGTTCCGGAATATTTTGCATTGTTTACTGTCTGGCGCCAGATCCTTGTTGCGATACAGGCGCATCGTTTCGTCCAGCACTTTCGGGCTGTACACTTCTAGTAAGCCACACTTTCTAATCAACCCCGCCAGGCTTCGCGCCGTATAGGCGCCCCGGCTAAACCCGAACAACCAGATCTCGTCTGGATCAGTGTGACGCTTCGATAACCATTCATATCCGTCCAGCAAATGCTGTGTCAGGCCCATTCCGAAGATGCCGCCCCGGAACCGATCGAATTTCCCAGTTCCCAGCCCTTCGTGGTAGAAAAATCGTTGCCGTATATTGTCGTCGTAATCGTTGATGAGCCGAGCCAGTTCGTAAACATTGGTTTTGACTTCGGGATCATTCCACGTCCCGTCAAAGAGTAGAATCAGCCGTTGTCGTGGCATGGCGTATCTGTCCAGTGATCGTGTCCCAAGAACATCTTCACGCAGCTACGCCAGACACGAGGCGCAGCAACGTGCGTCGATCCAATCACGTAGCGAAGCAAGGAAAGATATTGCAGTTCCACTCGCCGTGAAATGCGTTCCTTCTTATGTTGACCGCAGCCAGGGGGTTCCTTGGATACTCTGTTCCGTCTCGGATCGGATCCTTCATCGAGATCTGATCGAACGGCACTTCAGTCGCATTCGAGTTTAGACGGCCCAATTGAGCTTGGCAAAAAGGAGACCTTCGGCGGTGGCTAGGTGATTCGATACGTCATCAGACCCATATCGGCGTCGCCAGGAATGACTAAGCGTAAACGTTCTTCGCAGCGTCCGCAACCCAAGTACAAGAAACGGAATAAATCACCGCACGATAAACGCACGCGACTTCAAAGCGCCAAATCCCCGACGCCAGAAGACAATGCACGCCAGAGTGCCGTCGACCCGCGCGATCTGGGCGACGTTCTGCCACACGCGCTGGTCACAGGTCGTCCGTGGCGCGACGCGATCCGCTACGACACACGGCATCTACCGACGACGGTCGGCGATGCGTGCTGCTCACGCTTAGCTGCTTGACCGCTGCCCAACGCTATGCTGGCCGTTGCTGCCCATGCTCCGCAACTCGGCCGTCAGCGCAGCCGGCCGATGCTGCTCGCAGCCGAAATCGACAACCCTCGAGATGCACCCTTCTGTGGCTCGAAGCTAGCGCCGTTGGCGGTCCAGCTCACCACGGCGCGCCCCGGAAGCCAAAGTCTCCCGGCGGCCCGAACTCGTAGATCTGTCGGTAGTGAAACCCGCCATAAAACTGAGGGTAAATCTCGCGCCAGTAAGAATAGGGATTAGGCGCCCGCGTCGAGTAGCCTTCGCGGGCGTCCAGCGGTCGGGCGGGCAGCGTCCGGGCGGCCGCGTCAGGATGCGGTCCGCGGATTCGAACCGCGCGTCGCCCGCGCTGCTCGGCGGTTGCCGAACTGCACGTCAGGCCGATTGCTAGCAGTGCCGTCACGACAAAGGCGAGTGTGCGAAACATGAGGGGATACCTTTCGTCGCTGGCAGTGCCGACGGCGTTTGTTGCGCAGCGACCAAGTCACGTGCAGCCAAACCTATCGCCACCTGGCCTACGCGCAGTTCCGAGACCTGTGTTGCCGCGCGGCTCGCGGTCTTCTCTGCAAGGCGGCCGCAGGCCGACGAACGCTGGGCGGCAGACAGCAGGCCGTATGCCGAGCGCACCGGCGCACCGTCAAGGTTTGCTCCGGGAAACGCCCGAGTCAAGTGACGGCCGGCGCTGCGTGACGGCGAAGCGCACCTTTGCAGAAGCATCCCAGGGCCGCGTCCAGGCTGAATATCGGATCGAGGCGGTTGCCACTGCCCGAAATTAATGTTGAGGGGGCGTGGAACGGAAAGTCGTCCCAGATTGCCAGAAGAACGATCTGGACACGACATCATGGCAATGCGAAGCGGCCGGGTGACGACCGCAAGGAAATTCGCCGTCCTGGAGGGACTCGCTTCGTCGCGTCTGTCGCAGTCGGTGGTGTTTCGTCGCGTTTCGTCACGGTCCGTCGCGTCCACTGGGTTGCGACCACGACGGAGCGGGACCCTCGAACATAACATGGGCTTGGCTCGAGGGATCCGCGCTAGGCGGATAAATCAGTGCGACGTCAAGGCTACATGTTGTGGGACGGCCACGATCGTTGGGCCGCGACAGTTCCTCGCTCGAACGCGTGCGGCAACCCACCAATTAGAGTCTTAGCTCGTATCATGCGCGCACCGTGCGCGCATCTTGTACACCGACCCGTACACTACATGTTTGGGTTATTGGCACTAGACCACGTTAGGCGGCATTGGCATTGGATGACTGTTGCGCAGCACAGACGACAGGAAGCGTGTTGGCCGAAGGCCATCACCAACGTAGCCTGGGGCAACGCCCCAGGAGCCAGAGACGACACCAACCGTGTTGGCCGAAGGCCATCATCAACGTGTCACCTCCGCCCGCATGAATATGGCCTTCGGCCAACGGAGGCACGCGCGCGGCGCCAGTCCTGGGGCGTTGCCCCAGGCTACGGTGATCGGAGGCCTTCGGCCAAACAGA
>JAVYAJ010000205.1:0-44182 GCA_032229885.1 Candidatus Anammoximicrobium sp.
ATGAATATGGCCTTCGGCCAAAAGAGGCACACGCGCGGCGCCAGCCCTGGGGCGTTGCCCCAGGCTACGGTGATCGGAGGCCTTCGGCCAAACAGACTCTTGGGTTGCGGGCGACAGCCCGCGTTAAGAAAAAGAAACAGAAGAAAAACCTGTTGCCCGATTCCTTTGCGAGCTGCGCGACGAACTCGTGACGACGTTGTTCGAACCCCAGTCGATTGGGATCGAGCGGATCGCGTTGCACAGTCAGGCATCGCCGGACGGATTCTGGTACGACCAGGCGCAACGCGAGTGGGTGGCTGTACTGTGCGGATCCGCGAGGCTCCGATTCGAAGATTGTCCTGCTCCCCTTGAAACTGGAATGTCGAGCCGTTTGGGTTAGTATAGACCCATGCGGAGGTACTTTCCACGAGCAACGCAACCCGAAGGCATTTCACCCCCCCACAGAAGGCCGAGATTGTCCGCCGACATCTCGCCGGTAAAGAGGCCGTGTCGGGATCCAATCGCTGGACCGGGGCCGTCGATCCGACGGGAAAGGTTTGGTGAGGTGATTGGCGGTGGATCGCTGAGCTTCTACGTTCAGCAGAAGGATGTGGTGACGCCGCGTTGCCAACAGTAAGTCATCCTCACGCCGACGGCCCGGCGAATCGGTTCCGTATTCTGGCGGCGGCGACCGAAGAGCAACTGGCACGAGTTCAGGGTGAAGGGAACGGGTAGGCCTTGCGCCGGGGGGAGCTGGATGAGGACATCACTGTTCCCGGAATTGTAGCAGGCCACTTCCAGCTACCAGCGAAATAAGCGCCGAACAGGATCACCGGAGCGAACGCGGGCGGGCGACCGAGACGCGTGATGCGCGCGAGTCGTGCGAAGATGCTGGTAACGACCAAGCGGAGAAAGAAGTAGATGAAGAACCTGTTGTCCGATATCCCCCGCGAGCTGCGCGACGAACTCGTGACGACGCTGCTCGAGGCCGAGTCGATCCGGATCGAGCGGATCGTGTCGTACGGCCAGGCGTCGCCGGACGGATTCTGGTACGACCAGTCGCAACACGAGTGGGTGGCCGTGCTGCGCGGATCCGCAAGGCTCCGATTCGAGGATGACGACGCGTCGATTCCGATGGAGCAGGGCGATTTCATCAACATCCCCGCGGGCCGGCGCCACCGGGTCGAGTGGACGACGCCGGACGAACCGACCGTCTGGCTTGCGATCCACTACGCCTGACCGTGACGAACACGCGGAATGAACGTCCGCCGTGCGCCGCGAGATTCCAGCGGTGGGCGGTCGGCATATCGTCGGAGGCTGCTGTCGGGGCGCTACGTCCGTCCGTTCGGGATCTACGGCTGCAGGGGGGCGGGCGTGGCCCGCGCGTCGCTTACGTTACGGACCGCGGGACGTCTGGCGATCCGCGCCGCGCCCTACACCGAGCGCGGCAGGGTGATCCCGCCGTCGACCAGCAACGTGGCGCCGCTCATGTAGGAATGGCGGGGGTCGCACAGGACGAGAATCGCGTCGGCCATCTCCTCCGACGTGCCCAGCCGTCCGAGCGGGATCGTGCCGCCCGCGCTGCGCAGCTCTTCCTCGGTTGCGTGTTTGCGCTCGCCGGGCGTATCGGTCCAACCGGGATGCAGGATGTTCACGCGAATTCGGAACGGAGCCAGCTCGACCACCGCCGTCTTGGCCATGTGGTCGACGGCGGCTTTGGAGATGTTGTACGCCATGCAGTTGGGGTACGGCATGAAGGCATGAGGCGAGCTGACCATCACGATCGCGCCGCCGGAACCTTGGTCGATCATCCGTTGCGAAGCCGCTCGCATCAGATAAAACGCGCCCCACATCGTCACATCGACCGTCCGGCGAAAGCCCGCCATATCGGCTTTGTAGAACGGTTCGCGCTGGCTGAACGCCGCGTTGCTGACGGCGATCTCGACAGCCCCGAAACGGTCCACCGCCTGGGCCACCAGGCCTTCGACCGCCTGCTGATCGGCCACGTCGGCTTGGACGGCGATCGCCTGAGCTCCCGCGCGCTGGACCGCTTCGACGACTTCGGCGGCGGCCGCGGCGTGCGCGCGGTAATTGACGACGACGTTTGCGCCGGACCGCCCCAGCGCGATCGCCGCCGCGCGCCCGATGCCCAAGCTGGCCCCGGTTACGATGGCCGTTTTTCCTCGTAGATCGACATTGGCCACGGTTCTCTCCTGCGGAAAAAGCGCGAACTCGGCCCGGGCGGCTCGCGCCGAAGGTCTAACACGTCGAATCAGGCCTTGCCGGCTCACAGCGCCCATGGTTCTCGTTGCGGTCGATCGATCCAGCGATTCGCTTCGTCGTCGTCGATGATCCGCTCGGCGACCGGGTCGAACTTCAGCGCGCGGCCCGTCCAAAAAGCGATGTTGGCCAGATGGCAGGTCGCCACGGTGCGGTGGGCGAGTTCGATATCGCGAAACGGCGGTTGGCGAGTGCGGACGCAATGCAGAAAGTCGCCAAAAATACCGGGGCCGCGATAATTTGGGATGTGGATGTCGGGCGCTGCCGTTCGAGGCTGGTCGCGAGCCGGGACTTCGCCGTGCGTGCCCTTGAAGGCCAGCGGACCACCACCCCAGGCGCCGCCCAGATACATCCGCACGCCGTTGGCATACTCGAACGTGAGCTGTTTGTGCTGTCGGCCATCGGGCGGCGTGATCTTGATCGGCAGCGGCTGGTCGTGCAGGCGCGCCGCGAACAGCGCGCCGCCGATGTGGTGCGCGCCCCAGTCGGTCATGCCGCCTCCGGAAAAATCGCGACACCCGCGCCACGTCGACGGGTGATAGCCCTTGTTGTACGGTCGCCATGGCGCCGGCCCCACCCACCGGTCCCAGTCCAGCCACTCTGGAGTCGGCTCGGCGGGCAGCAGCATCTCGTTCGACGGGCCGCCGATGTTCACCCAGATCTCCTGCAACTGACCGCACCTGCCGGACCACAACATGCGATGGTACCAGTTGTAGTCTTCCCACACTCGCTGGCTGCCGCCGGAGAAGATCCGCCCGTATCGCCGGGCCGTGTCGACCATGATCCGGCCCTCGCGAACCGTGAGCGACTCGGGTTTTTCGCAGAACACGTCCTTGCCATTGCGCATCGCCTCGCAGGTTATCAAGGCGTGCCAATGGTCGGGCGTACCGCAGAACACGGCGTCGATGTCCGACCGGGCGCACAGCTCGCGGTAGTCCACATAGGCGCCGCACCCGGCGTACTGGCCACTGGCCTTCGCCTGGGCGTAATGCTGTTCGACCCGCGTTTGCGCCCGATCGCGATGCTGCGCGTCGACATCGCAGACGGCCAGCGTTTGGACCTCGGGGAACGCGATGAAGCTCCGCATGTCGTCCAGCCCCCGACCGCCGACGCCCACAAAGCCCATGGTGATCCGTTCGCTGGGCGCGGGCCGGCCGTTGCCGCCCAGCGCTGTGGACGCCACGATGTACGGGGCCGCTACGCTCGCGGCTGTCGCAGTCAAAAACGTTCGCCGCCCGAGCCGCCGCTGGCCTGTCTCCGTCATCATGTACACTCCCGCAAAACGTCCGGTAAATCAGCTTCGGGCCGCCGCACGCAACGCCGCCCCGGGGCGGCTGCCAAAGCACTGCTCAGCCTATGTCTGCCTTCCGGCGATGTCAATTGCCAGTGAGACGCATCTACCGGAGCGGCGTATCACGAGGATGTTCCGTTGGCGTGGCTGTCGCGGGATGGGTGGCTCGCGGGCGCCCCGCGGAGGCGCGGACCGGGCCGCGTGCACGCTATAATCTCGTCCTGGCAATCGCCGCGCACTACACCTGCGACCGAGAGATCAATCGATGAATGCGTCAGAGATAATCGAATTGGTGACGCGAGTTCCGTTCACGCCCCTGATGCTGCATTTGAGCGACGGGACCGCGATTCCGGTTCAGCATCCGTCCCAGATTGCCGCGCGCCCAGGCGGCGCAGCGTGCGTCGTCTACGACGGCGACGATCCGCGACGCTTGGTCAACTACCGAGAGATCGCCCGCGTCGCCACGGCGCCGCCGGTCGAAGCGAGCGTCCCGCCCAGCCAGATCGTCATTCCGGCGCGGCTGGCATCGACGCGGCTGCCGCGCAAACTGCTGTTGCGCGAGACGGGGAAAACGCTCTTGCAGCACACCTACGAGTCCGCCAGCCGCGCCGCGAAGCCACAGGGGGTTTGCGTGGCCGCCGACCACGCGGAGATCGCGGACGAGGTCAGCCGCTTTGGCGGCCGGGTGTTCATGACGGATCCGGCGGCCGCCAGCGGCACGGATCGGGTCGCCGAGGTCGCACGACAAATGCCAGAGGCCCAGATCATCGTCAACGTCCAGGGCGACGAGCCGGAAATCTCCGGCGCGGCGATCGATCTGGCGATCGGGCTGCTCGAAGATTGCCCGGATGCGCTGATGGCCACGCTGGCTGCGCCGATCCGCAGCCGCGAGACGCTCGAAGACCCCGCCTGCGTCAAAGTCGTTTTTGACGACCATCGGAGGGCGTTGTACTTCAGCCGCAGCCCGATCCCGTACGTTCGCCAATGGGACGACGGCTTGCTGGCGGACGACCCGCCGCACTTTCACCAGCATATCGGGCTGTACGCCTATCGGCGCGATTTTCTGTTGCGTCTGGCCGACCTGCCGCGGTCGGATCCCGAGAAGCTCGAGAGCCTCGAGCAACTTCGCGTCCTGGCCGCCGGACAGACGATCCTGATCGGCGTCATCGACGAACCGACGATCGGCATCGACACCGAGAAAGACTATCGGGCCTTTGTCAGACGAACGCTGAATTGCTAAGATGTCGGCCTGATGGTCGCTCGACACCATAAGCTATCAGGATGCACCGCCCACGCATGGCCAAACATATCTTCGTTACCGGTGGCGTCGTAAGTTCGCTCGGCAAAGGCCTGACCAGCGCCTCGGTCGGAATGCTGTTGGAGCGCCGCGGGCTGCGCGTGAAGATGCAGAAGCTGGATCCGTACATCAACGTCGATCCAGGCACGATGAGTCCTTCGCAGCACGGCGAGGTCTACGTGCTGGACGACGGCAGCGAAACGGATTTGGATCTGGGGCACTACGAGCGTTTCACCCACAGTCCGTTGACGCGAGATTCCGCCTATACGACCGGGCAGATCTACTTGGCGGTGATCGAAAAGGAACGCCGCGGCGAGTTCTCGGGGAAAACGGTCCAGGTCATTCCGCACATCACCAACGAAATCAAGAGCGTGATCCAGCGTCTGGCGGACGACCAGACGGACGTGGTGATCACCGAGATCGGCGGCACGGTCGGCGACATCGAGAGTCAGCCGTTTTTGGAGGCGATCCGTCAGTTCTCGTTGGACGTGGGCAAGGAAAACTGCCTGTACATCCATCTGACGCTGATCCCCTATCTGAAGGCCGCGGGCGAGGTGAAGACCAAACCGACCCAGCATTCGGTCGGCCAGTTGCGGCAGATCGGCATTCAGCCGGACCTGCTGATCTGCCGCACCGAGCGACCTGTGTCCTTGGACGACCGCAAGAAAATCGCCTTGTTCTGCAATGTTCCGCTCGAAGCGGTGATCGAGGAGCGCGACAAGGATTTCTCGGTGTACGAGGTTCCGCTGAGCCTGGTCGAACATGGCTTGGACGAACTGATTGTCAAACGCCTCCAGTTGCGGTGCGGCGCGTTGGACATGGGCCCGTGGCGCGAGATGTTGCACCGCATGCGAAACCCGCAGCACGAGGCCAGCATCGCGGTGGTGGGCCGGTACGCTGAGCACGCGGACGCGTACAAATCCGTCTACGAAGCGTTGGATCACGCGGGATTGAGCCACGATACGCAACTGAGAATCGACCGGATCGCCAGCGAGTGCATCGAACGCGAGGGCCCCGAGCGGCTGTTGCGCGGGTTCGATGGAATCCTGGTCCCGGGCGGATCCGGTGAACGCGGGCTGGACGGCAAGATCGCCGCCATCCGCTATGCGCGAGAACGCAACATCCCGTTCCTAGGCATCTCGTCGGGCATGCAATGCGCCGTGATCGAATTTGCCCGGCATGTCCTCGGTTTGACGAACGCCAACTCGACGGAGTTCGACAAGAACACCCCCCATCCACTGATCTGTCTGCTGGACAGCGAACGGAAGATCACCGACAAGGGCGGCACGCTGCGACGCGGCGCGCAGCGGACCGAACTGGCGGCGGGCAGCGTGGCCGCCCAGTGCTATCGACAGACGACGATCTTCGAGCGACATCGACATCGCTACGAGTTCAACGCCGCCTATCGCCAGCAGCTCAGTGACGCGGGAATGGAGGTCACCGGAACCAGCGCCCAAGGCAAGCTGGCCGAGATCGTCGAGCTGCCAAGTCACCCGTGGTTTGTGGCGGTCCAGTTCCACCCCGAGTTCAAATCGAAACCGATGGCCGCGCACCCGCTGTTTGCTGGCTTTGTGAGCGCGGCCGTCAAGCGACACGGCGGCCAATCCGTCGAGCCGCCACACGAACCGTAAGTCGGAGGCCCTACGTGATGAGCGATCCCAGAGCCCAGTCCCCAGCAGAACCTCGTCCAGAGCCCAACATCGTCGTCGACGAGGATTGGAAGAGCCGCGTCCAGGCGGAAAAGGAAGCCGCCGCCAAGAAGCGAGACGCCGAGCAACCAGACGCGCCTCCTGCCACCGACGATGTCCGGGACGCCGACGCGCGTTCGGGGCCCCTTCCGCCAGCCTCGTTCGAGCTGCTGGTCGGCATGCTGTGGACGCAAGCCGTGGCTGCGATGGGCAAAATGCCCGATCCCGTCGAAGGCCACGCGGTCGTGCGGCCGGACGTCGCCAAGCATTATATCGATATGCTGAACATGCTCGAGCAGAAGACCAAGGGGAACCTGACCTCGAACGAAGCGGAAATGCTGAGTGGCTTGGTGCACGAGCTGCGCATGATGTTCCTCACCATCCGGCGCGAGCCGGCGTCAGACGGACAGGCCGCAGGATAGCCTTGGATCTCGCCGCGCCTGAATACCCGAGACCGCACTTCTGGCGCCCGCCGCCTCAGTCCCGATCGGCCGCGGTGACCGGGGCCAAGGCCACATCGGCCGTGCGCCGCTCGGCGGCTCGACGATAGTCGATGCGCACCGTCTCGCCCGTCATTTTCTCCGCCGTTGCTTCGTACAGCTCGTCGGGCAGCCGGACGGCTCGACCGTCGATCTGCCGGACGACATCGCCGGGCTGCAACCCGGTGCGGGCCGCGGGCGATCTGGCTGCCACCGACTGGACCGCAAGACCTTCGGGCGAGATGACCAGTCGAGCGCCGATCGTCGGCGCCGCGGCTCGCAACCAGCGGCCCCACACCTCGCCGGCTCGCAGGCGGTCGAGGATCTTCGACGCCTCGGGCAGGACGCCGTAGACCGCGCCTCCGAACCGGCTGGCCGCCGCGTGGACGCCGACCAACCTGCCCCAGCGCGTGAACAGGCCGCCGCCGTACGTCCCACCGGGCACAACGGCGTCGGTCCAGAGCTGTGCGCCGACCAACCGGCGAACGTTGGCGATGGTGACGGCGGACGCTGCTTGCCGATCGCGCAGCGACAAGCCGGCTGCGCAATAAAATGTCCGTTCGTCCAAGCGCGTAAAGTTTTCGACGTCGATGCCCGGATACGCTTCCTCGCCCGCGATCTTGACCATGCCCACGCCGGCCTCGCGGAATACGCCACCCGTTTGGCCGGCGACCGTCCGCCCGTCGGCCAAGGTGACTTGGACCGGGCGATTCGGCGCGGCGATCGGGCTTCCCGTCGTAAGGATGTCGCCGTTGCGGCCGACGAGCGTGCCCGCGGCCACGTGGCCGCCGCCAAAATCGATCGTCACCGTGGCCGGCGAGACGCGCGGTTGCACGCCGGTCGTCGCCGCTTCGTGGTCCGCCGCGGAGAACACAGGCGACGGCAGGGGAAGGAAGCGAAAGTCGTCCCATGTCCGCGCAAGATAGATCTGATCGAACAGCGCGCCTTGGCCGTCGGGCGCGGCGAGCGTGATCCCGTCGATATCCAGCTCGCCGAAATCCGCGTACACGTCGCGGGTCACCACGGTCCACTCGTCGCGCAGCTCGCGGTCATAGGCGCGGCGCGCCAGCGGCAGAGCGGGAGCGCCGGTTCCCGCGTCGTACCACGCCGGACGTCGGTCCGCCTGGGCATGTGTCAATTGCACGCTGATCCGACCTCCGCCCTGCTTGCGAAACGCAAATCGCAGCAGACGAAACTCGCCCCACGCCGGCTGCTCGCGGATCGCCAGCGGGCGAGGCAACTTCAGATGATAGTGCGGCCCGATCGCCAGCCGGACGGCTTTGTCGCCTGCGTAGCGATCCGCGGTCACCAGTTCGGCCGGGGCCGGCCCAGGCGGCGGGTCTGATCGCGGAGAATCGCCGACGCGCTCGGCGAGTTGCGCCACGAACAGGCCTTCGTCCTCGAACAGCTCGCACACCATCGGCAGACGCTCGCCGGTGACGATCCCCTGCCACAAGGTCGCCGTGTTCTGGTCGTCGGGCGGTTGGAGGATTTCGAGTTGGACGTCCCGCGCGCCCGCCGCCACGTAGTCTTTCAGCGAGACAACCAGCGGATTGACTTCGGCGCGCCACTTGTCCGAATAGGGCAGCGCGTCGTCCAACGCCGGTTCGCCATCCATCAACACGTGGACGCGAGGCGCATCCTTCGCCGTGCGGCTCTGGCTGACGGACACGAGCAGCCACTGGTCGCGCTCGTCAAGCTTTAGCCGTCGCCCCAGCCGCAGCGGCTGGGCGCCTGCGCACGTCGCCCGCAGAAACGCGGGGGAACGTCCCTGCAGTTCGCGGAATACGCTGGGCCAGCTCGCGTCCGAGGCGAACGTCGCCTGCCAGTCGCCCAGGGCAGGCATCTCGCGCAGCACGCGCCGCCGGATCTCGGCCCGCAGTCGGTCCGGATCCAGCTCGAGGACCGGTTCCAGCCAATCGGCACAGTCGCGGATGTCCAGCGGATCCGCCCCGGGTGGACGCTGGTCGTGCGCCGGATCCACAACCAGCGACAACGTGCGCTCGATCTCGGACGCGGCGGGCAGTCCGAGCCGCCCGGCGTTCTGCGTGTCCGCCGAGCCCACGAGGACCCGGCTCTGGAACAGCGGCGGCGACGCGGGATCGCCCACACGAATGATCCCCTGGATACAGCCGCCCGGCCCGACGATGCGATCTAGGCCCAACTCGGTTCGTAGCGCGACGCCCAGCGGGGTCAGCGGAAATCGCAGTTGGCTCGGCGCATGAACCCCGAATCCCCAGCCGAACTCGCGCCCGCCGCTGTGCAGCCTTTGGCCTAACACGTTTCGGTTCAATTGCGGAGGCCAGGTCGCGATCGTTGCCGAAGCAGTCTGGCCGACGCCCGTCGGCGACACGCGCGACAGCAGGACATCCGTCGGAACGAACAGCCGCCGCACCGCCACGTGGGCGCAAGGAACGTACAGGACGTCCAACGCCCAGGCAGGTTGCACGCCGTGTGCCCAATTCTGCCACTGCTCGGCGCCGCCCCAGGCGAAGACAGTCAGCCGGTCGAGCGCGGTCGTCGCGATCAGGCCATCGTCGGTTTCCAACTGCAGCAACCGCGCGTGCGGATCCGGCCCCAGCACGGCCAACTCGTCGAGATAGTCTTCCCAGAAATCTCGCTGCGGGAAATGCAACTCGGCCATTTCGGCCAGCGCGACACGGCGCACGGCGTCCTGGGCCAGCAGCGATGCCTGTTGGCCGTCGAACCGAACGGCGCGGAACGGAATCGAGCTGCCGTCGCGCAGGAAAGCCGTGCCCGGGCGATACTGCGACGCGGCCCGTCGCTGCCAGACAATGCGGCGCACAAAGCGGGCGCGCACGCGAACCGACAGCTCGTCCGGCGACCGGGGGCCGCGCCACACGAACGTCGGCCGCACAACCCAATGAGGAGACTGTTGCTCGGGCACGGCAGAAGGCGACTCGCGATACTCGACCGCGATGCCCGGCAGGCAATCACCGGAAAATAGCTCGACGAACGCCGCGGGCGGGTCGCCCGGCGTCAACTGGCGGTCGCGCAACCAGACCAGCGGATTGTCGTGCTCGAGCAGCGGACGCCCGTCCAGCGTGGGCATCGCATCGGCGGCGTGCCAATTCGCCAACGCATCGCCGGTGATCATCGAACCATCACGCAGCTTCGCTTCGAATCGCGATGGACGTTGAGCCATCGCCGCCGAGGCGGGCACGAGCAAACCGAGCAACAGCCAGATCAAGCGTGGTTTCATGCGTCTTGAAAGTCCCGGTCTGTCTCTGCCTCCGCGCGTCGCGACGGGCGGCTCAGGTCTGTGGCCGCGTTTGCGTCGTCGTGGATCCTCGCCCTACTCGGATTCGTAGACCGCCCCCGGATCCGGATTCGACCAACGCTTCGCCAGGAGAAGCTTTGCCCGAGTCGAACCGTCCGTAGCAGGCGAAATCCAACATCCGCGCCGCGAGGCTTGTTATCATCCGCCGCCACCGACACACCGGCTCGCACGCGCCTGCGACGCGCGGCCCATACTAGCCGATGATCGCTCGCTTCGCTACGATGACACGGGTGGCGGGGGCGACACACGTCGTTCGCCGGCGGACGGACGGAGGCAAGCAACGTGTCGGACGCAATCCAGATCCAGACAACCACGGCGACCGAGGAAGACGCTCGACAGATCGCCCGCGCGCTGGTCGAGCGGCGATTGGCTGCCTGCGTCCAGATCGGCGGACCGATCGTCAGTTGCTACCGATGGCAGGGCGCGATCGAGACGGCCAGCGAATGGCTGTGCCTGGTCAAGACGACGCGCGACGCATACCCACGAGTCGAACAGGCGATCCGCGAACTGCACCCCTACGCCGAACCCGAGATCATCGCGCTGCCGATCGTCGCCGGCAGCGCCGGATACCTGACGTGGCTGGACGAACAGGTGGAACCGCAATCCGCCGACCCGCGGGCAGATTCCTGATCGCGGACCCGCAGGCGACGTGTTCGGCCAAATCCAGCGCTGTTCGCCAAGCCCCGTTCGCAGAGCCCGCGTGTCCGTCGGCGGCCCGCGCCGAGCCACGCCGCGCTGCCGACCCCTGTTGTCAAGCCGTGTTGTCAAGCCGTGTTGTCGAGGGCTGTGGACCGTGTATGTCTTCGAGGTGCGCATCCAACCACGACCGGGCGACGCGGTCGCCGCGCAGCGAGTCGAACTGGCGGGGATCGAATATCCCGCGCTGGACTTTGCTCCCGCCGCGCTGGCATCCGCCGTGTTGCCTCGCTCGTTCGAGCAGGCCGAGGTCGCCTTGGCCTCGCTGCCACGGCTGTTTTTCGAACCCGACGGATCGTTTGTGTGGGTCGCGGACAGCGCGGAAAGCGCTTGGCAGGTCGACGGACAGTTGTACGATCGCGACGGACGGTTGGTGTACGTCGAGCTCAAAGGGCACTGTCCCGTCGCGGCGTTCGACCGCCTGTTGCAGACGTTGGGCTGGCCTGATGCACCGCTAATGTTTCAATTGGTGCGCGAAGCCGTCTGGCTGGACGAAGCCTCGTTCCGTCGTCTGGCGGCTACCGCGGGCCGCGTCTAACGCGCAGCGAACCAGAGCGCACCGCAGCCGCGCGACAGGCGACCGCCTGTGCATCTTTACGTTCCATGATTTCGTCTTTGACCATCCGCCCGCCGAATCATACCGAGGTCGAACGGCGGTGCGCCCCGTGTCGTGCAAACCGTCACACACCACCAACCAGCACGCTGTCGGCCAGCCTACTTTGGGCACAGACTCCCTGTGGCCAAAGGCCTCCGTTCACCGTAGCCTGGGGCAACATCCCAGGATTGGCGCCCCCGCAACCATCTTTTGCCCGAAGGCCATATTCATTTATGTGGACAGTTCTTGGCGTGATAACGGGGGGTTCTGGCTCGTCGAGCGCCAGGCTTGGTCCGGTCGCGTCTGGGGCGACACCGGACCCTGGAACCGCTCGCAAGACAACAGGCTGCACTCCGAGGACAACCCGCGGCCGCTGGCCAACCGAAAAGCGAAAACGCTCGCCTCGCTGCGGAAACTTCAACCCGCCCCTGCCAAGGTCCGCCTTCCCCGGTTCGCTGCACTCGCCTTTGTGTCCGCTGAAGATGTCCAGTACGAGTTGAGCGGCGCCGCGCGCAACGGGGTGCTGCTCAGGGAAAAGCCCGCGGACGGAGATCGACCCGAACAGAAGGGCAAACTCGACCCGCTCGTGAACTTCGGCCACTACCCCCCAAGTCCAACACGAACGCATCGTGTCCTCTAATCTCATTTCATCGGTCCATCCTTTTTCGTACCATTCGTCTATTTCGTAGTTCCCGCTCATGGTCGCCATCAAAATGCTTTTGCCCGATTGGCGAAACCTCGCCGACGAACTCGCTGAGGACTTGCGCGCCTGCTCCGCAGGCGCCGCCGCGATTGACGCCGGTTGGAAGGGAGCCTTTCGGCAGATCGAACAGGGCGGCCATACCGCCCAGGTGTTAGAAGTCTGGCGCGGAGATGATCTCGATCAAGTCGCCGTGGCGTGGGTCTTCGCTCGCGTCTTTGTGCGATTCATCGAGGACAACGGATTGGTCGACGAATACTGGCTGCCGGGCGCGGGCGAGCGTCGTTGCTTGGTCGAAGACAACCACGAGCTGTTCTGCCGCCCGCGCCCACATGACGCCGACCACGAACATTTGCAGCACGTCTTCCCGCAAGTCGGCCAGATTCCCGCCGCGCGCGATGTGCTCGCCAAAGGGAAGATGCCGCTCTGGGCAGTGGCCCCAGCGGCGACGCCGCAATGCGCCTGATCAAGTTTTGGCGCTGGACCGATGGGGAAAGAGATTGCGGACAAGGAGGGTAACGAATGAACACTGCACGAGTGCAAGCCAAGCTGGACGAGGTGCTGGCCCTGCCACGCGAGACGGAATGGGTTGAGTTCAAGCACAACAACGCCGATCCAGACATGATCGGCGACACGCTGTCGGCTTTGTCCAATTCGGCGGCGTTAGCAGACCGGCCGTTCGGGTATATCGTGTGGGGTATTCAGGACGATACTCGGAAGATCGTGGGAACGACGTTCAAGCCTGATACTCAGAAGGCGAAGGGCAACGAAGATTTGGAGCCATGGCTCAACAAGCTGCTGTCGCCGAAGGTGGATTTTCGCATCTTCCAGCTCGAGAGGAACGGGCTGGCAGTGGTCATGTTCGAGGTTCAGGCGGCGAACAACGCGCCCGTGGCGTTCGCTGGGCGTCGTTGGGTCCGCGTGGGCAGTCACAACAAGAAGCTGTCCGAGCATCCTGAGCGCGAACGGAAACTGTGGCTGCTGTTGTCAGGACCGAATCAGGACTGGTCGGCCCACATCTGCTCCGGAGCCACGCTGAACGACCTCGACCCGGACGCCATCGCGTTCGCGCGTCAAGAGTACAAGACCAAGCGGCCGACGCTCGCCCCCGAAGTGGATGGCTGGAGCGACATGACCTTTCTGAACAAAGCAAAGGTCTGTATCAGCGGACAGATCACCCGCACAGCGATCATCCTGCTGGGCAAAAATGAGTCCGAGCACTTCCTATCGCGGGGCATCGCACGCATCAGTTGGGTTCTGAGGAATGAACATGGTGTCGAGATCGACTACCAGCACTTCGGGCCGCCGCTGATTCTGGCGGTCGATCAGGTGTTCGGCAAGATTCGCAACCTGACCTATCGCTATCTGCCAGACGCCAGTCTCTTTCCCACCGAAATCACGCAGTACGATCCGTGGGTGATCCGCGAGACGTTGCACAACTGCATTGCCCACGAGGACTACGCCCTGGGCGGGAAAATCAACGTCGTCGAGACACCGAACTCGCTGTTGTTCACGAATCCCGGGAGGTTCCTGCCGGGGTCGGTCGAAGAAGTGATCGTCCGAGACGCCCCGCCCGAAGTTTATCCGAATCGGTTTCTGGCCGAGGCGATGGTGAATCTGAACATGATCGACACCATCGGCAGCGGCATCAAACGCATGTTCAAGACGCAGAGACAACGCAACTTTCCGATGCCGGACTACGATCTTGGCGAACCGGAGCGGGTGAAGGTGCGGATCATCGGCGAGGTGATCGATCACAAGTACACCCGCATGTTGATGGCGAGGACGGATCTTGACCTGCTGGACGTGATCGCGCTGGACAAGGTACAAAAAGGCAAGCCAATCAGCGACGGCGAATTCCGCTCGCTCAAGGCGAAAAATCTGATCGAAGGCCGACGTCCGAACTTGATTGTCTCGGCGACAATTGCGGCTGCGACCGAGACGGTGGTCGACTACCTCAAGAAACGGGGCATCGACAAAGCCTACTGCCAGAAGATGGTCGTGGAACTCCTGGAGAAACAGGGGCAGGCGAGCCGCCAAGACATTGACAAGTTGCTGTTGGCCAAACTGTCGGACGCACTGGACGGCGAGCAGAAACGGAATTTCGTCACGAACCTGCTTCAGAAAATGCGGAAGGACGGGATCATCCGAAGCGAAGGGTCGAAGCGGTGGGCGATCTGGCGTTTAATATAATTTGTCCTCAGAAACGGGAATTTGGGCGGCTTTTATGCTGACCGAGGAAGAGATGCAACGCCTCAAATCAGTACTACATAAAGGCTTACGTAAATATAATTCCGGCCTGAATGAAGGCGATATATGTTGAAAACCGGCGACTAGCGGAGGCAGGGACGACCGTATGACCAGCGGAATCCCGTGAATAGAGCAGCGAATCAGCCACTGACGAGGCTGGCCAACGCGGCCTGCGAGCAGGCAGCCAGAATGTGATCGAATGCGTCCAGCAATCCGGCGCGCCGGTGATCGGGTGGCGCCGTGACGAAAGTAGAACCGTCGCAAATCGGCAGGGCGCGTCGATTGTCTAAGCCGAGCGAGAAAGACGGTGGCTAGACGACTCTATTCTGCTGGACTGGCTGCAAGTCCTTGCCGCGTAACCGGTTACGAGCGGCACCGTCGGGCCAAGAAGAGGTCGTTCGATCTGCGATGAACGTCATCACGCGCCTGCCAGACCGGCGGAAGCCGGCCGACGACTGTGCGGCGCCGAGAGCGAAACCAGGAAACATACGGACGACACGAAACTCGAACAGGGCCGCGTTTCTGAATCTTCTTTTCGTGTGTTTCGTGGTTCCAAACCGATTGCTCGCGGTTGTGGGATCCGTTCGATCTGTCCCTCTGTCGTTATCCTTTCGCCGTTGCCATGGGCATCAGCCGAGAACGTCGTCGCGACATGATCGTCACAAGGCGCGCGGCGCTTCGAGCCGCTGGTCGGATCGACGACGGGCAAGCTCGGCGGCAAGATGGGCATCGCGAGCCGCCTGTTTCTCAAGAATCTAGTTGCGGGCGGGCTGCACCGCGTCGACCAGTTCGAAGGCCCGTCACTCCTGCCACGGCTGGGCCCCGCGGGGAGACGGGCCTTTGTCGAATGGAGCGCCGACGTTCCGACGTTCGCCCTCATGCCGGCTGAACGCCTTCAGACATTCGTGGATCACTCGGTCCGCGGAGGCGCTTGCGCCGAACCTACGGCCGGCGACGTGGCGTCGGGCAGAGGCAAAGCTGGGGGAACTCGCCGGTGCAGTGCGAACGCGGCCCACAGATAGAATGCCAGCAGCGCGTAGAACTGGAACGAGGCGAGGGTTGCGGCGCTGAGCGAGCTGACCGCCGCGGCGGCGCTGGTCGAAGCAGCATGTTCGAGAAAGAACCGGTCCCACATCGCGTACGGGTTCACCCCGACGAGCAGCACCGCCACCCCGACGACGAATATCTGCGCGACCGGCCGACCGCGAGCGGCCTGCCACCCGAACCACAACCCGGGAATCAGCAGCAGAAAATAATGGTCCCACGTAATGGGCGACACCAACAACATGGCCGCGCAACAGAGGGCAAAGCACAGGTTCCAATCCGGCATCTCCGACGCGTCGGTCGCCCGCGGCGTTTGCCCCGTCGCAGGCACTCGCCGCGTGTCGTCCGCACCTTGCTCTGGCTGCGGACGCGCGTCGCTTGCACGCCGCGCCAGACCGCGGACGATGGCCAGTGTCGCGAGCGTCACGGCCAAGCTGGTCGCCCCGGCCAGCGATTTGGCCAACAACGGGCAACGCCACACGGGGATCGCTTCGCCCAGGCTGCCATCGAACAGCCGAGTCCAAAAGCCCATCAGCGAAGCATTGGGCAGTGCGTCGCGGAACTTCTGCAGCCTCGGGACAACGCGAAAAAAATAATCCCCGTAAGCGTCGAGGCCGAACAAAAGACAACCCACGGCGTTGATCGCCAAGAAAGTCGCGATGGCCGCCCCGACCGTCGCCCATCTGCGGCGCCCCAACGGGTACAGGACCAGAAAAAAGGGAAACAGCTTGATCCCCGCGGCCAGCCCGATCGCGATTCCACTACGGGTCGCGGCGCCCCTTCGATCCGTTGCCCAGGCCACCACGATCAGCAGCAAGATCAGCAGGTTCAACTGGCCTTGGACCAATTGATGCGCCAGGGCATTGCCAAAGACGATCAGGATCAGTAGGCCCAGAAAATCGAGCCTCGCCGGCCACGCGCTGCGATCGCCGACAATCATCCACAGCGACAGGCCCAGGCAGACCAGCGCACCGATATTCCAGACCAGATAAGCTTCGCGATACGGCAGCAACCCGAACGGCAGGGCGACAAGGACCGCCGCCGGCGGATGGGCATTGTAGGCGAACGTCGGGTTCGCTGTTCCTCCGAGATGAAGCGCAATGGATCGACCGAAGTCGAGGTACACCGGAAGGCCACTCAGATAGTTGCGAGCCGACGTCCATTCCTGGGCAAAGTCGTACAACCGGCCCGCGCGGAACGCGCCGAATAGGACGGACGCGATCCAGAGACAGGCCACGGCAAAGAACGTGAGCCAGACGCAGCCGATCCCCACTTGAATCGCCGCGGCGCGCCACCGTTGCGGCGCGGAAACGATGCTCTTGCCAGTCATCTCGTCGTCTTGCGCTCCGGTTGTTTCGATCGATCGTCACCCGAACGGCTCGAGCCGTGTCGCGGCAAACCCCAGCGTGCGGACGCCGCAGAAACTCACGTACGCCAAAGGTCTCGGTTCGGGCGATGCCCTCGACTCGTTCGCGCTGGCCGCCGCGCCGTCCATCCGGCGCATCGTGATCCGCGCCCGCCACGGCGTCCAGCTCGTCACAGCCGCCACGGCGGCCGAGGCGCGTAGGACAACAGGCGGTTGGCCGGCTCGTCGTCGGGAAATTCGCCGGACGTCGGATTCCAACGGACGGCTCGATTCAACGCCAGCGCGATCCCGCCGATCAGGATCGAGATCATGCTGTCCACGGCCGTCTGCGGGTCGCAGATCGTCGCTCGGCGAGTCCGAACGCACTCCAGGAAATTGCCCGCGTGGCTCGTGGCGCGGTACAGACGCTCGTCGCCGGGCCGCAACGGCTCGCGGAGAATGCTCGCGGGGTACGACACGAGCTGATTGCGATCGACGGCGATCCGCCCCGCGTCGCCAACGAAGCATGCGCCGCCTTCGGCGCCGACTGGCTCGCCGGGGTAGGCGGTCGAGTGAACGACGACGCCGTTGCCATAGCGATAGTGGACGGCGTCGTCCGCGGGCCAGGCCTCGACACACTGGCGAGGGTCGGGGTTGATCGCCCACCGCACGATGTCGTAGTGGTGAGGACTCCAGTTCACATCCCCCACGAAGAATCCCGGCAAGGCGTGGCCTACCGGACCCGTGTAAGGCCGCCACGGCAGCGGGCCCAGCCACAGATCCCAATCGAATCCGTCGGGGACGGGGCGGGATTGGCTTGTCGTCCAGTCCGTCGGGACGAACGCGCCGGGCAATCGATAGGCGTAGACCTCGCGCAGCGATCCGATCCGACCGTTGCGGACCAGCTCACAGGCCAGCCGAAACTTGCCGCCGTACTCGGATCGTTGCTGCGTGCCCGCTTGGTAGACGCGGCCGAATCGCCGACACGTCTCGACCAGGTTCCGACCTTCGCGAACCGTGATACACACGGGTTTCTCGCAGTACACATCCTTGCCCGCTCGCGCAGCCATCGTCGCCATCAAACCGGCCCAGTGGTAGGGCAGAGCCAGCAGCACGGCGTCGATGTCCGGTCGGGCGAGCACGTCACGAAAATCCGCATAGGCCCGCACGCCGTCGTAATTCGCTCGATCAAATTTCTCGGAATAGGTCTGGTTGCATCGCTGGCGCGCTTGTTCGCGCCGCTCGCGATGGACATCGCACACGGCCAGCACGTGCACGTCGTTCCGGGCGACGTGGCCGCCGGTCACGTAGGTCCAGGCGCCACCCAGCAGGTGTCCGGTTCCCTGGCCGCCCAGGCCGATGAACCCCATCCCGATCCGTTCGCTCGGAGGCGAATGGCCTTCGCGTCCCAAGGCCGAGGCGGGAATCAGGCGTGGGAGCGCAACCAGTGCCGCGCCAGTCGTCAGAAATCGACGGCGGCTCGCTCGCCAAGTCTCGCGAACACGAAGGCCGTGCGGCGTGCTCATACGACCGTCCATCTTTTCAAACAGGAATCAATCTGGCGCGCCCGTAGATCTGGCCGCGCTCCGTCACAACCACCGGCTCGTGTTGTCCGCCCCGCTCAGCAGGCGGGACGCACAAGGTCCACAAAGCTCCCCGCCCGGCCGGCGAGAGCTATGGTGGCGCGGTCAATTTCTTAAACTACTACCGCTTCATCTGTTGCGCGTTTGAGTGCAGGCAGCATCGCTCGCCGTCGAACCACGGAAAGACCACTTGCAGCGCTCGGACGGCTCCTCGAAAACCGACGGGTCGGGCTCAACCGACGGCGAGCGACATCGTGTCCGCTCCACAGCCATGAATTCGCAGAGGCGGGTCTTCCGGGAGGCCGACGAATCGCCTCACCATGATGTAACCACTGTTGGCTTCCTTGGCTCTTGGATTGTTCCCGCCTCCAACGGCGAACAGCACGCGGTCCGGCAGCTCCGTTTGGACGTTGATTCGGTTTGGCTGAAGGCCTCCGGTCACCGTAGCCTCGGGCAACGCCCCAGGACTGGCGCCGCGCGCATGTATCTGTTGGCCGAAGGCCAAATTCACGTGGGCGGAGCTGACACGTTGATGTTGGCCTTCGGCCAACACGGTTGCTGCCGTCTCTGACTCCTGGGGCGTTGCCCCAGGCTACGTTGAAGATGGCCTTCGGCCAACACGCTTCCCGTTGTCTGTGCTGGGCAACAGTCATGCAATACTAATTCCACCTAAACCCCACAGTTTCCGGCTTTTTGGCCGCGCCAGCGCTACGGCTCCGAGGCCTGACTACGTCCGTAGGCTGGAACCGCTTAGCGTACGCACGGCGCGCACAAGGTCTGGTGCGGCACGTCCGAATTCATCGCCCACTACGGACAATGGTTGCCTGGTTTATCACTCTGCAGCGCGCCCCGCGAGGCCAGCCCATGCCGCGCCGGAGGACTGCGCTCCGTCGTGACCGCAGCCGGGTGGACGCGACGCAGCGCGCCGGAGCGCGTCCCTCCAGGACGACGCGCGGCGGGGCGCCGACGGCGCCACGTCCAGATTTCCCGTGGGGCTTGCGGCGTCGGGTTTTTGTCGTCCGACGTCGGCGATCCGCGCGATCCGGCGGACGCTCGTTCCAAGGCAACCGTGCGTGGGATCCCGTCACGGGCCCATCATCAGGCCGTCGTAGCCCGGTGCGGTCGATGTGGAGGCGGATTTCGGGCGGTCTTCGATGAACATCAGCCGCCGATACTCCTCGGCATCATCGACTTCGTTGCAGGCGACCAGGCGACCATCGCCGTCTACGACCAGGAACTCGCCGGGCGTGGGCAAAGGCGTCTCTTCCTTGGTCGTCTTGTCCACGTCCGTCATCAACGGTTCGCCGCCGCGCAGGTCCGCCACGAACGCGTCGGTCGAGAACTTGAAATCCTCGATCCGCTTGATCTGCAACGTCACCGGCTGCAGGACGTCCGCCGTCTGCGTAAAATCGAGGAACTCGCCGCGCAGCACCTCGCGTTCGGCCGCCACATCGGTCGCCCGTCGCGGATCCCACGTCACGGTGACGACCTTGCCTCGGCCCTCTTCCAGCTCGACCGATGGTCCCACCAAGGTGAGCTTGACCGAGCGGGCGGCGGTGGCCCCGCCGGCCAGGAATCGTTTGGGAACGGCCACCGTGACAATGTTGCTCGGCTCGCTCCACGCGGTCTCGCGCCACGCGGTCCGACGCGCCTTGTTGTTGGCTTTCTGGTATTGCTCGTCGTCCGCGATCACCTTGGTCAGTCGATCGGTTACCGCCTGATCGAGGATCCGCGGATTGGGCTCGACCCGCGGGTCGCGCGGCCGGTTGGGATCTTCGAGCATGACGCGAACTCGATACCGATAAGACTTGCCAGGCTCGGCGGTAAAATCGAAGAAACGCACCAGTTTATACTTGACCAGCGGAGGCCGGAGGCCGGGCATGCCACCCTGGCCCGGCATCGCAGCGGGGCCCCCTGCATATCCGCCCTCGCCGTAGCCCTCTATTCCAGGAGCTGGATACCCCCCCTCGTACATTCCAGCCGCGCCGCCATATCCGGGATCGGCGCCGGCATAGGGCATCGACGGCATCATGCCGTCGCCCGCTCCATAGCCGCCCGCCCCGGGCGTGCGGCTCATCGGAAGCTGTGGAAGCCCCTCGCTGAAGTCGGCGGTCGGCTGGGCCGGCGCCTCGTCGGCCGGCTGGTTCGCGGCGTCTGCCGCCCCGGCTTGCGCCATCGCCAACTGGGGCCTGAGCGACTTGCGAGGAACCTCGGCGTGCAGCGCCAACGCATCGTATGGCGCCATCAAGATGGGAGGGATGGGCATTGTCAAGGTAGGCGACAGATACGCTTCGTCGGCCAGTTCGGGCGGAGCGGCGGCATAGTTCTTGCGAATCCAATCCAAGGCGTAGGAGCTGTTGCTGATCGTGCGCCACTGCAGCGGGGCGTTGGCGTCGTCCGTAACTTCGGCGCGTTCCGCGACGAACAGCAGGTATTTGGGAACGTCGTCCATCGGACTATATCCCACTGCATTGGCCAGCGTCCGCTCGTATTCTTCCCACTGCTTCTCGAACGGCACCAGCGCTCTGACGGAAACGACCGCGAACGAGCGGGCGGCTATTCCAGGTCCGCCTGCGCCGGACGGACGGAACCCGCGGCTCAAATAATGGCTGACATAGAACTGGCTCAACGTGCGTCGGCCAGCCACCGGTCCACCGCCGACCCCAGACATCATGGGGTCCATCTCCATGGCCGAGTCCCCGGCCGGCATAGCCATTTCCTCGGGATAGGCCGCCATTCCTTCGGGACCCATCATCTCGCTGCCTCGCGCCGGACGGCGGCGCCTCGGCTTCTTGGCCTTGGGCGGCTCTTTGCGTTCCTCGATGGCGTCTTTGTCGTTGTCCCAGGTCGTATCGTTCCCGGCGAGACGGGTCAGGACCGAGAACACGCCTCCATCCGCTTCGACTTGGATCGGCGCGAACAGTTCGGGATCCTGACGCTTTTGCTGCCGCGGGATCAACTCCTTGATCCAGGGCGTCGTCTCCCGATATCCCGTGTCGTCGACGGCACGGCGCGCATTTTGAGCCAGCGCCGGGTAATTATCGACCTTCGCCAGCCGCTCGGTCGATAGGGCGGGCCAGGGATTGGCCGTCTGAAGCGTATTCAGCGCGCTGCTGGCGCCGCCCTTCAAACTGCTGGGGCTCTCGCCTTCTTCGACGGCCTCTTGCGTCGCACTGGAATAGATGAACACGGCCACGAGGAGGAGCACCGTTCCGAAAATACCCTTCTCGGCGTGCTGAATCACGAATCCTTTCACGCCGCCCTTGCCGAAGCTTAGCTTGAACTTCATGGTCTGTGTCTCTCTACGTCCGCCATCGGCCGACCACGCATAGCGCGCAGCGATGTTTCACCGCCATCGGGATGGATCATCGGCCTCGCGCGTCGACGCTTAGCTGGCCGCCTGGGCCGGTGGCGCCGCAATTCCCGTCAGCGCGGGCAGTTGCTCGACGCCCAGCTTCTTCTGGTCCACTGGGTTATAGATGTAAATGATTCCGTAGATCTCCACCGGCACATCGTTCTGCGACGTGCTGGCCACGCTTGTGCGGCCCTTGATATTCTGTCCGCCTCCGGCGCCGTAGTCCGTGCCGTAGGGCGTCGCGCCGTATCCTCCCATGCCCATTCCGGCGCCGGGGGCCATGTCGGGCGCCATTCCGTATCCCATGCCCATGCCGGCTTCGGCGCCCATCATGTCGGCGCCCATCATCTCGCCGCCCATCAGCCCACCGCCCATCATACCTCCAATGCCGCCATAATTACCGCCCATTATGTCCATTCCGCCGCCGGCATCCTTGCTGCGGTTGATCCGAACCTGGCGGACCTCGACGGGCAGCATAGAATTGCCCAATTGAGCTAGCAGTCGAGGCAGTTTGCGAACGTCGACGACCAACCGAATCCGGATAGGCATGCGCTTGGCGACCACCAGAAAGGCATCGTCTGGCGTAGGCGACGCCGCGGTCAATGCGGACCGCAATTTTTCGGCCTTCAACGCTTGGTACTCGTTGTCCACATAGCGTCCTTCGGCCGGATCGACGACCCGCTGCGCCGTGCCGCCCATTCCTCCCATCTCGCCGCCAGCCATGTCGCCGGGCCCCATCAGGTCGCCGCCCGGCGCCGATCCCATCATATCGGCCCCCATTCCCGGCATCGCCGAATCGCCTTCGGGACCGGCCATGCCGCCGTCCATGCCGCCCATTTCCCCCATGCCGCCGCCACCGCCGCCGAGCCGAACCACTTTCCCGGCTCGTGGCGGCGCTTGCCGGCCGATCAGGATGGTCTCGATATTCTTCACCACGGCCTCGTGACGCGATTCAATCTGGCCGTTGGTCTGCCGGATGATGTGCATCAAGGCGGTCAGCACCCACAGATCTTCCTGCGCGTACAGCAATTGCAGCGTGGTCGGCGAACTGTCGGGTTGCCGAGACCAGTCGAAGTGCGTCGAAACGAGCCGTGCCTGGTCCGCCGGATCCCAGATGACGATCGGCGGCTTGCGCTGCCCCAGTCTCTGCATTTCCTCCGGGGACAACGCCGGGGTCCCACCCATCATTCCCGGCATCCCTCCCGAACCGGTGCGACCGACGGCCCAGATCGCTCCGGGGATGTCCGCCAGCCGCGGCAGCAGGTTGCCGACGTAGCCGGCATACCGACGACGAAAGTCGACTTTCAATTCCTGATTGGGCGGCGTGGGAAACTCGACTTTGGCTTCGATCGGCTTCAGCGGCCGCACAGCAGCCACGAAATCCTCCTTCAAGTCCATCGGCCACCGGAGGATCGTCTCCTGCTGGGCGTAGTGCAACTGCCAGGCCTGGACGACCAGCTTGAGCGTATTCTCGAGCAGTTTGTCCATCTCTTCGTGCGACTTGGCATTGGGCGGATCGCGCTTCGCCTGCAGTCCCTTGACCGCAGTGAACTTGGACTTGATGTCGCCCTGGTTCTTTTCGAACTCGGAATGCAGCGACTGCCGCGCCATGAACCAACTGCCCATGCTGCCGGCGAGAATCAAACCACAGCCGATCCAAAACACGTGTTTGGCGGCCATGCGCGCGAATACTTTGATTTGGTCCACGGCGTTAAGCTCCCTTGGTCGTGGCCGCCGCCACCTTGTTGTCCGTCGCGGCCGGTTGCGCCGGCTGGGCCGGCTGTTGGTCCGGCTGGGCGGGCTGTTGGCCCGGCGGTTGTTCCGGTTGTTCGGCTTGCTCTTGTTGGTCTGTCGGCTGCGGTTCCGCCTGCGGTTGCAATTGTTCTTGTTGCCGCTGGCGGAGGCGTTCCGTCAGCAGACGCTCTTGCCAGCAGAACTGGAGGACGAACGTGTACTTGGGCGCTAAAAAGAACGGCGGCTCGTCCGGCGTCTCTTTCTCGGTCTTGTTCGGTTTGGCTTTGCCGCGGGTTTGATCTTTTGCAGATGGCTTGGCCCCGCTCGGTGTTTTTCCGGGCCTCATTCCGGGCCTCATTCCGGGCATCATCCCCGGCGCGCCGCCGGGCATCATCCCGGGCATCATCCCGCCGGTGTCACCCATCCCCTGCTGCGGCCCCTCGTAATACGGATTGGCAATCCGGTTGGACTGGTCGATCGGCGGATCGACCGTCAGCACCGGATAGCTGATCCCCAGCTCGGCCATCGTGAACTGCGTCGGAGGCAGCCCCGGCCCCGTCGGCAGTTCGACCTTCTGCTCACGAAGCGCTTTCATGAACGTGTCGCGGACGTGCGTGCCACCCCAGGTGGTGATGTCGGCGTTGAAAAAGTGATGGCCTTTGACCTCGATCACCCAGCCCGGCCCTTCGGGTCCGGAAACATCGGCATCGCCGCCCGCCGCCTGCGTCGCCGAGGCATCGGCGGCAGGCGCCCCCGCGACATCGGCGGCGTCTTGCCCGGCGGCAGGCGCAGCGTCCGGCGGGGTCCCCGGCGTGGGCGACGCACCGTCCGGCGCGGCGGGAGCCGCCGCAGGCGTCGCGGCCTGTCCGGCAGGCGCGCCCGCGGCGCCGTTGCCCGCCGCTGCCGCCGCGTCCGGCGCCGTCTTCGCGGCCTCGCCCGCAGGCTCGGCCGCGGGCAGCGAATCCGGGGTCGGCGCGGGCCCGCCCTGCAGACGAGCCAACTCCTCTAAATATTTGCGTTTGATCGGCGGCGTAAACCATACTTTCAAGTCGTTGAAATACTGCGACTCGATGTATTCGATATGGATGTCCTTCCGCTGCGAGATCGGAACCACTTTTGGGTCTGGAACGCGGCCGCCGACCGTATCATCGCGCGGCAAAGCCTCGTTGATGGCCTTCAGCAGCTCCATCCACAGCAGACGGCGATCCGAGTTGCCCGACAGTTCCTTGCCCAAGGACACCAACTCGTCGAGCCGTTTGACGCGCGCCGCGTCTTCTTGCTCGTTCCTCGTGAACTGCGAGGAAACGTTGTCGACCTCTTTCATGGCGGCGTCCCAGGTTACGCCGTCCAGAAGCCGCTGGGGATGGACCTTGTACCAGGCGTTGTACTCGAAGAAAAAGTTGATGGCGAACGCCATCATCAGGGCGGCTGCCGTCGCCAGAGCCCAAGGTTTCTTGGCGCGGATGATCCGCTCGGTCAGCATCTCGCGAGGCAGCAGATTGGTGTCGAAGCGGGCGTGCTCGAGCCCCTGCAAACACAGGCCATAGCACACTCCAAAGGCGTGCATATTGTCCTTGAACTGGGGCGAAGACAGGACGGATTGTCCGGCCAGCCGCGCCGACCACCGCTCGTGATCCACGTTCACCAGTTCGTAGCCGAGGTTTTTCGACAGGTACTGCTGCAAGCCGGGCAGCTTGACCGCGTTGCCCAGCATGATCAGGCCGCCGATCTGGGCTTTGCGGTCCATGTTCTGAAAGAAACCGACCGACCGCTGAACCTCGGTCAACAGGTCGTTGAACACGGACCGCATCGCCTGGATCACGGCCTTGGCGTCCTCGGCTTCGCGGACGTTTCGTTTCAGATGCTCGGCCTTGGCAAACGTCAGCTTCAGCTCTTTGGTGAGCTGCTTGGTGAAGTGGTTGCCGCCGATCGGCATGTTGCGCTGCCAGATCCGAAACCCATTCGTGATCACGAGATCCGTCGTGTCGGTCCCCATGTTGACGACGACATACGATTCGGGCGGGTTGTCGGAATCATAAATGTCGGCCGACAAAGCCTCGGTCATCAGGCTATGGGCGACAAAGTTGTACGTGCAGATCGGGGCCAACTGGACGATGCTGATCTCGACGTCCGCTTCGCGATACGGCTCGAGCGCCTCGTACACCTGGTCTCGTTTCATGGCGACCAAGCCGACCTCGGCCTCCATCAGAAAGCCGTCGACCTCGTTGGCGCCGCCCATCAACTGGTAATCCCAGATGACTTCCTCGAGCGGGAACGGAATCGCCTGTCGCGATTCAAACCGGACGATGTCGGCCAGTTTCTTCATGTCCACCGGGGGCGGCGCGAAAAATCGCACCAGGCCGCGTTGGCCGGGCACCGAGACGGCGACGCGATCTCCGCGGACGTTGTTTCGCTGCAGAAACTGCTGGATCGCCTCGCGGACCAGTTCCTTCGGATTCGCGTCGGGCTGACTGAGGATCTTGGGATGCTCGATATAATCGAACGCCGTCGCAACCAGAACCTGGTTCGCGTCGTCGTACTCGCACCGCAACGCTTTCAGCGCGCAATGGCCGATGTCGAGTCCCCACACGCCGCCGGTGGCCGCCATAAGAAAAATCCTAATCCTAAAGACGAGACGAAATCGCTATCCTCAGTTTAGTGTCGCCGTCGAAAACGTGTCAATCAAACGGCCGCGCTGCGCCGCTCGCCGCCGTGATACCCTCGACCCGGCCCCGTATACAGGCTATCGTTGAACACGGATCCCACGCTGCGCGACAGTCTAGTTTATGCTACAAAACCATGAATTACCAGCAACTTATCGTCTTGTTGCCCTGCCATAGCCTGGAAGATTTCCCATTGCATCACACGGGCGACGATGCCCAGGGGCTGCTGGCTGCCTGGACCGCCCTCTGGCATCCCGCGCTAATCGCAGCCTGCGGAAAAATGCCCGGCTGGCAGCGCGCAGACGTCCCGCCGGAAAATGTAGCGGATAAATTGATTGTCGTCCCTGGGGTGGCCGTGGCGCAACTGCCCGCGGATTATCTCGACCGCGCCCAGTCCGAGGCCGCCTGCCTGGTCAGCTCGGAACTCGACCGCCAGCGGATCATCGAGGCCGCGTTGTCCCGTCTGGAACCCCCCGCCACGCCCGACGCCGAGACCTGGGCCGGCGATTTTTTGGCCTTGGGGTACTGCTTTCTTCAAATCGAGCTGCTCGCCCGCAAGCTGCGTTATTCCAGCAACCTGGACGAGATCCACTTTCAGAACCAGGTCGTGGCCGCCGCCGTCGCCGCGGTGGCCGGCCAGGCCGACGAGGTGGTGGCGCGCCTGGCGGCCTCGTTCGATCTGTTGGCGAGCCAGCGGGACTACTATTATCCGAGCGAAGCTTTTCTGCTGGATATGACGATGCTCACGCCCGCCACGTTGGACGACAAGTTGCGACGTCAGCTCGACGATCCCGTGGCCTCCAATCTGCTGGTGTCGGGCGAATTGCTCCACCAGATCGCTCGCGACCAGCCGGATTTGATGCAAGCCCTGCGGCAGGCCGTGCAAGATGGCCGCACCGGCCTGATCGGCGGCGAGTATCATCCGCGGCGCAGCGCGCTGGTCTCGGCCGAGACCTTGTTGTCTCAATTCCGCCTGGGGGGCGCCCAATGCCACGCGGTCGTCGGGCGAGCGTTCCAAGCCTTCGGCCGCCAACGCTTTGGACTGACCCCGATCATGCCCCAGATCCTGACCAAGTTGGGCTTCGACGGAGCGCTGCACGCCACGTTCGAAGCGGGCGACGTGCCCGAGGGCTCGCAGGGCAAGGTGCGGTGGGAGGGCTGCGACGGAACGACGATCACGGCGATCGCCCGACCGCCCCTGGACGCCGCGAAACCCCAGACCTTTGTGAACTTGGGCGTCAAGCTGGGCGAGTCGCTGGACGCGGACCAGGTCGCGACGATCTGCCTGGCGCATTGGCCGGGAAGTCCCAGCCCGTGGTACGAGGATCTGCGACGGATCGTCAAGTACTGCGCGGCGCTGGGCAAGTTCGTGACGATCGAAGAGTATTTTCGCGGCACGGACTATGCAACACACCAGGATCGGTTCCGCTACGACCAATATCGGTCGCCCTATTTGAGCCAGGCGGTTGCCCGAGGCGAGCCGGACCCGATTTCTTCCGTCGTGCGCCACTGGCGGCGACGCGCCGCCGCCGAGGCTGCCCAGGCGCTCGTGACCCTGACAACCCTGGCCACCGGCAGCGAGGTTCGCCTGGCGGAAGACGATGTTGCGCAAGACCCGTCGGCTCGAAACGTGTCGGCGCGAGACGTGTCCGAACAAAGCGGGCCGAGGCCCGACAACGCGACGCAAGATAATACCGCACCGAACAGCTCGGCGCACGCCGCCCGGATCGCGACCGAACCGAGCAGCGCCCGACCAGCGGCCCTGCGCGAACCGGCGGATCTGCTCGACGAAATCGATCTTGTCGACGAGCCGGCCGACGCGGCGGACTTGGATGCCGCCGTCGCCGCCGCGCGCCAGGCCGCGCTGGCTCGTTTTGCCGCGGCCCTGCCTCGGTCGGACGCAGCCGCCGGCGCGGGATGTCTGGTGGTCAATCCCCATTCGTTCGTGTGCCGCGCGGGGCTCGAGATCGAGGCGTTGGACGCGCCGCCGACGATCGCCCGGCCCGTTTACGCGGCAACCGCGGCCGCGGGCAAGACTCAGTTGGTCGTCGACGTGCCGCCGTTGGGATTCGTCTGGGTGGCGGCAGGGTCGCCGGGCGACGCCGCCCGCAAAGCCGGACCGACGCTCGTGGAAGATCACCGGTTGCGGAACGAGTTCATCGAAGCGCAGATCGACTCGCAGACGGGCGGGCTGCGCGCGGTCCGCGAGTACAACGGCCGCCACAACCGCTTGGGCCAGCAACTCGTTTTTCGCGCGGCCTCCGACACGCGCCGCAAAAAGGACACGGCGGACGACGAGCCGCCGACGTCGATCATGGTGGCCGATTCGGTCCGGGTGACGGTCGCGACCGAGACGCTGGGCGAGATCACGACGCGCGGGCGACTGACGGATCTCCGCGGCCGACCGCTGGCCGCATTTCAGCAGACGTTTCGGCTGTGGCGCGGTGCCCGCGTCCTGCTGATCGACGTCGAGTTGACGCCCGAACAGCCGTGCACGGGCGATCCGTGGAACAACTACTACGGGGTCCGCGTGGCGTGGGCCAACGACACGGCCGAACTGCACCGCGCGGCAAACCTGATGCGACAGCCGGCCAACGCCAGACGCTTCGAGTCGCCGCTGTTCATCGAAATCGACGACCAGGGCAGCCGGGCGACGATTCTGACCGGAGGCCTGCCGTTTCACCGACGGCATGGTTCCCGAATGCTGGATACCCCGCTGATCGTGTCCGGCGAGCGGTGTCGGCACTTTCGCCTGGGGATCGGGATCGACCTGAAAAACCCGCTGCACGAGGCGTTGCACCTGATCTCGCCGCTGCCGACCCTGCCGCAGATCGCCTCGGCGCCCACCCCAAGCCCGACCAGTTGGCTGTTCCACGTGGACGCCCGAAACGTGATCGCAACGCACTGGGAACCGATCATCGAGGCGGCGCGCGCGGTCGGGTTTCGCGCCCGCCTGCTCGAGACCCAAGGGCGCCAGGTCACCGCCAGGCTGCAATGCTTCCGCACGCCAGGCTCGGCGCGAAAGGTCAACTTTCAGGACGGCTTTCTCGCGGAATGCCCGATCGAAAACGACGCGATCCCGGTGCGGCTGACGGCGTACGAGTGGGCGCAGGTCGAGGCTCGCTGGTGACGTGTGGGCCAACGGCGACGCGGACGCGAGAGACGTGCGGCCGGTCACCGTCCGACAGGATGCGGCGCCGCCGCTGGCGTTGCGGCGGCGCCATCGACGCGGCCATTGCGGTCGCCCCAACGCAGCGCGGCCGCGGCCCGCCGCCGCGTAGGCCGACCCGCGGTAGAGAACGTGAAATGCCTACGGACCCGTTGCGCTGGATCGACGATGAACTGGCGGCTCTCGATGCGGCCGGCCTGCGGCGGCATTTGCGTGCGCGGACCGGCCCGCTGGGCGCGGCGCCGATTCGTTGGCAGGGGCAAACACTGATCAATTTCGGCTCGAACGACTATTTGGGCCTGGCCGCGACGCGCGACGATCTGTCGCAATCGTCCGGCTGGGGCAGCGGCGCCAGCCCGCTGGTCGCGGGCCGCGGCGAGATGCACGAGGCTTTGGAGCAGGCCCTGGCGCAGTTCGAGGGCACGGCGGCGGCGCTGCTGTTCTCGTCCGGCTACGCAGCCAACCTGGGCACGGTCGCTGCGCTGGTCGGCAAGGGCGATGTCGTGTTCACCGACGCCAAGAACCACGCCAGCATCATCGACGGCTGTCGCCTGTCGGGCGCGCGCCTAGAGGCCTATCCTCATGGCGACACCAGCTTTCTGCAGCGCAGGCTGGTTCGCCGCGGTGAATCTCGGCGGCGGCTGATCGTGACCGACAGCCTGTTCAGCATGGACGGCGACTTGGCCCCGTTGGCCGAGCTGTCCGAGCTAGCTCAGCGATACGACGCCATGCTGATGGTGGACGAGGCGCACGCGACCGGCGTGTTCGGCGAGCGCGGCCGCGGGGTCTGCGAGGCGCTGGGGGTCGAAGGCGTGTCCGTCCGCGTGGGCACCCTGAGCAAAGCGTTGGGAGGCATGGGCGGGTTCGTCGCCGGATCGGCGGCGCTGGTCGACTGGCTGGCGAACCGGGCGCGCTCGTACGCGTTCTCGACCGCGCTGCCCCAAGCCTGGGCCGCGGCTGCGCTCGCGGCGCTGGACGTCGTGGCTGGTCAGCCCCAGCGCCGCACGGCGCTGCTGCGGCGCGCCGCCGAGCTGCGCGCGGCGCTCGAGGCGCAGGGCTGGAACATCGGGCGGTCCCGCAGCCAGATCGTGCCCCTGATCGTCGGCGATCCGCAGCGGACGATGCGCCTGGCCGCCGCGCTGCGCGATCGTGGGCTGTTCGTCCCGGGCATCCGTCCGCCAACGGTTCCGCGCGGCCAATGCCTGCTGCGGGTGAGCGTCAGCTATCTGCACACCGACGACGATCTGCAACGTCTGCGCGACGCGCTGGCCGAGCTGCGCCGCGGCCGGGATGGCGACGCTTGACCGACGGACGATCTTGCCCGCGCGCCCCGCTCGTGGGCCCGTCCGGAGGGCGTTGCCCCAGGCTACGGTGATCGCGGGCCTGCGGCCAAACAGAATCCGCGTCCAAACGGGACTGCCAGACGGCGGACGCGACGGGGGAAACGTGAAACCATCGTCATCCCGTCCTCGCTGATCCAGGTTCGTAGCACCGTCCGTTCAGCGCGGGGCGGACGACGCGGGGCGCGGCCACCGCAGCGGGACGGTGATGGATTCGGAAAACGGAACCCCGGTCCCCTCGGCATACCGCCACTCGGGCGGCTGCGTGAACACTCGCGTGTTGATCTTCGACGACCATTTCTGGCCGTCGGGCATCTCGAGCTCGATCCAGATCCGGCCGATCTTGAAATTGTCGCCTCCTCGGTTGTCGATCGTAAACGTGTTCTCGAAATCCAGCTTGGCGATCGCCTCGGGCGTCAAGGCAACGGATGCCGTCGCCCACACGCCGTCGCCTTCGCCGCCGCCCGCCCCGGACAGCGGTCCGAGCGACACGCCGTTCAACGATCCGTAGCTGACGTACTGGCCGTGGCACTCCAGCCCGATGCCTTCGTACTGCACGCGGCCGCGCAAGGCCGTCCGTAATTGGACCGCGCTCAGCGATGGGGGCGGGTGCGGACCGTCAGCGAAAACCAGGCTCACGGGCTCGTCGTGCAGGCTGAGCGTCAGCACGGGCCGCGCCGATTCGACGCGCATCGCCGACCAGCACGCCCAGTCGCCGGACGAGTTGTCCGCCGGCCCGGCGTCGGTGACCAGTCGCAGCCGCACATCCTGTCCGGCCCAAGGCGCCAGGTCGGCGCTCAACGGCGTCCAGGCGTGTTCGATCCATTGTCGTTGGGCAACGGTCGTCTCCGATCCGTCGCGGGCCACGACGACGACCTGGAACAGGATCCCGTCGCCCGCGTCGCTGCCGTCCCGCTTGCCGACCTCGCAGCGGAAAACGGCCGGCGGATCGGTCGGCAGCGACAGCGGCCCGAACTCGGCGTACACATAACCCGTGCCGCGTTTGTATGGCGGATGCATGAACAGGCCCGGCCTGGAAATCTCGCCGCAGGTCATCTCGCTCCACGACGCCTGCGTGCCGCAGTCGGCCATCCCGGGCGTTTCCTCGCCACCGCGGATTCGCTGGGCGGATTTGGCGTATGCCGTCAAGCTGGCCAACACTTGAGTCTGCTCTTCCGACTTCAACCACCAGCGGCGCTGCAACGCCAGCGGTCCCTGGCGGATTTCCAAGGGCAGCTCTCGAACCGACTCGCGGTCGGGCCGCGAGACGGCGAACCGCAGCGTTCGCGGCTGGCCGGGAACAAGCGCGACCTGCTGCGCGTGGCCATCTAGCACGACGCGCGCATCGCCGTCCCGCGCGGCGTGCGAAACGATGCGCAGGTCGAGCCCGTCGTTCAATTCAAGCTGCGTGTCGGCCAACGGCTGGACCAGAAAATCGATCCAGGCGTCGTCGAACTGCTGCCACAACTGCGTGCCGGGCACGGCGTCTACAGGGGCCTGAAACGGATGATCCGCGGCGCCGCGGATCGTCACGGCCTCGCCCGGCACGACCTCGACCCGCTCGCAGGACAAGGTCCGGGCGGGCGGCGCCTGGCGGGTCAGACGATAGCTGACCGCCCCCTCGACGGGCTCGATGTACACCAAGCCGCGACTGAATCGCGTCGAGGCCCGTCCGAGCTCCGCGCCCGCTTCGTCGAGCGCAATCGCGGTCGCCGTGTGGCCGTCGAGCGCCACGCCAAACCGCGAGCAGGGCCCGACGGGAATCACTTCGACCGTTTCGGCGGCGTGCCGCAGGACGACCAGCGGACCATCGCACGCCAGTTTTGCGAATCGAGCGAATCGGCCGCGCGGATCCGCGTACAGGTAGGCCGGCGATTCGACATAGTCGACTCGCTGGCCGTCGATCAACGCACTATAGGCCGTCAGGTCGCCGCGCTGCTCGTCCTGCACGAACCAACCGAATGGCGGCAGTACGGCCTCGGCGGTCGTCCACGTCTGCGTCGGATGACCGTTGACGACCACGCGCATGCCGTTGTCGTAACGCGTCGCGAACTGCGAACGGGCGTGGGCGCCACGGGCGACGGCCGCCGAGGTGTCCCACAGCCGACCGTCGGCGTCCGCATAGCGGATCTCGGCGGGCCGCGCCTGGGCGTACCGCGCATGGACCTGCTGGACCGAGAAATAGCTGCGGATCGCGTTCGCCATCCCGCCCTCCATGACCAAAAAGCCAGTGTGGCCAAACGCCAAGGTTGCGGCCAGAAACTGGTCTAAGCGGGCGGCCTGTTGTTCCGAGTTCGCCCCCAATCCCTGCCCGCGTCCGAAGAACATCCCGGGATTGCCCATCCCGAAATTGCAGCCCAGCGGGTGCAGCTTGCGCAGGTCGAAATCGACCAGCCACGGGTTTCGATCCAGCCGTGCGAGCTGGTCCTGGGCATAGTTGCCGTCGGTCAACCCGCAGTAGTACCAGTGATTGTTTCCCTCGCTGTACACCGGCCCGTTCCAGGTCGCCTTTTGGTGCAGCATGATTTCGCCATAGGCGTAGAACGTCGCGGCGAACGTGCCGGCGCCGGGGACGCGGGCGTCGTAATCGACGTAGCTCCAGGGGCGGACAGCCGTGTGCACGTCGCAGTAGGCCGTGTCGAGCGCGAACTTTTTCTGGATGATCGGCGCCAGCCGCGCCTCGTACTCGACCGCCCGCGCCGGTTTGGGGTTGTAACACCGCGCCCAGGCCGTGCGCCATTGGCCGTCCGTCAGGCGGGTGACCATATCTTCGTTCCAGAATTCGTTGACCGGCGCGAAATCGGTATAGTTGTTGTAGATCCCGTACCGCAGCCCCAAGGCGTGCATCCGGCGAGCATACTCGGCTTGTCCTTCGTCGCCGCCCTTGCCGGGCGCCGCCCGCGTGCGGAATGTAAAGCTCTCGCCGCCATCGCGCCAGCCGGTCTCGTGATCCGTCACCAGAACCTTGGTCATGCCGCGCCGGACCACCTGCCGCCACTGGGCGTAATCCCGCTCGCGGTCACTGGCCCCGTGCGCTCGCCACACCCGCTCGCCGGTCACGTGCATCCAGGGCGACTTGGGATTGGGGATGTTGGGCAGCACCTCTTCGAACCGGGGCGAGATCGTCACGAACAGTCGCTCGAAGCAGTCGTTTCGTCGGCCGTCGGTCTTGGGCAGATATCGCGAGCCGCCGTTGTACGTCGCTCGCGCCTCGTCGACCGCGTTCTCGAACCACAGCTCCGAGGCGTTCGATCGGGTGTGGTCGACCAGGCCCAGCAGAAACAGCGGCCGTTCGGGCGGCCCCGACACGACCACGGCCGGCCGTTTCTCGGCCCCGACCAGGTAGGGGACCGTCACCAATCGCGGCTGGTCAAACCCCGTTGCATGGCCAAAATCGACCTGGCCGATCGCTCCGCCCAGGCACGCCACATCGACGACCAGCGATTTCTGCCACATCCGAAACGTATAGTCGACCTGTGCGGTCTGCTCGCCCCAGTGGCATTTCCAACGGCTGACCACCGTCTCGCCCTGCAAGCTGCAGCCGAGCGGCTCGATCCGGTCGGGCAGCGCCGCGCCCGCCCCCGGGCCTGTCGCGAACCGCACGCCTCCGTCCTCGAGCGGTTTGAATTGCACGGTCCGCCCGTCCGCTGTCCAGGCGCCGGACACGTCGCTCAGTGTTCCGGCATCCGGCGCATAGCGATACTCGAGCCGCCCATCGTCGCCTTCGTAGACGAAGACGTACGCCTGGTCCCGCTCGGTCACCGAGACCCGAAACGTCTGCGTCAGGTTGTCCGGCAGAATCGTCTCGGCTCGCGTGGGGAACGGCAACCGTCCCGGCCCGGTGTGCGTGCCGGCGCTTTGGCCCGCAAACAGCTCGACGCCCCGCTGCGGCCGAGGCTCGAACGTCAGCGGGTCGAGCGTCTCGCGGTACAGGCACAGGTTGTCGAAAAACAGCGTTCGATCCTCGCGGTTGCGCCCGCCGGCCACTTCCAATCCCTCGAATACGGCGCCCGCGCGCAGCGCGGTCAACTGGTCCGGCGTCAAGCGTCGATGCATCAGCCACCACTCGCGCCAATTCACCGAACCCAGCGGCACGCGAATCGAGTCGCCGTCGGTCGGGCGAAACAACGCCGCGATGGCCACTTGAGGCGTCGAACGGTCGGGCGCCCAGGCCCAGTTGTTGCCATAGACCCACAGATTCACGCAATCGAAGTCCGCGGGCACGGGAATCGGTTGCGGCGGCCGCAGCGTCACGCGCGGCTGGGCTCCGTCGGACCGGTAGACCAAGCGGGCGACATGCTCGCCGAACAACTGCTGTTCCCGAGTGAGGCTGAACGAGGCGACCGCGTCGCGGACGTCGACGGTCCACGGATCGTCCTGCTCGAAGTCCACCGTCGGCGGCCGCGTGTCCGTCGTGCGGCCGGCCCAGTCCATCTCGTAAGGACGCTGTCCGACGGACTCGCCGCCGACGCAACACGACGCGGCGTACACGAGCCACGCGGCGCCCAGCCCGCAGGCACGCGCGAGTCGGCAGACGGAACGAAAGGCGTTGAACATCGTGCGGCTCCTTGTCATCGCGTGGCGAGCAGGTCGGGCGGTGCGGTCGACTGCGTCGCCCAATCATAATTTTCGGGCTCTCGCGCTCGCCCGAGCACGGAACTCCCACGGCCCGACAATCGCGGCGACCCCAACCGTTAGTCTTGACGTCACCCCAGGAGGCTGTCCGAGAACTGGGCTTTACGCGCTGTATGTTGTATAAGCGCGATCGCGAGCAACACAACCTATGGTGGCATTTTTGAATGCTCGGACCGCCTCCTAGCGCCTCGTCCACGCAGAGTCTGCGGGTTGAAGACTCAATTTCGCGCGGACAATGGGCAACCGCCAGACAAATTTCGCCTCAAACTTTTTGCCTGGACAACGCGCGCGCATCGGATATTCGCCCTCGAGCGCTTCCGCGATCGATATTTTTCGACACCTAAACGCGGTTCTCCAAGGCTCCGGACGCGGATGATTTGGATCGGCGTCAAGCAGCGGACGCGCGACGTGAGGCCGGACAATGTCATCCACGAAAGCAGGCCATTTCGGTCCGCAAAACGAGGAACAGAGAACGAAAGCCCACCGCGTCGGCTTCGCGTCACAGAAATTCCAGACCCCAAGCTCGGACCATCCCCTGGGCTTGCGCTTCGACTACAATAACCAGCGGTACGATATGCGTCTTCATTTCCCACAAACGAGACAACAGCCGACGACGACATGAATTACGAGGGACTCGTCACCTGGATCGGAAATGCGACGTACGGCGCGCAAGCGATCGTCGCGTTATGGGGCGCCTACTGTGTCGTCATGGTCTGGCGGCGCGTTGCGCAGAAGCGATTTCGCGACGAACAGGCGCAGATCGACTTTTTGTCGACCGTCGAGGAACCGCTGGAAAAGGGCGATTACGCTACGGCCGACGCCATCTGCGAAAGCGATCCGCGCGTCGTGCCTCAGCTTACGCATCTGGCCATCAGAAACCGCACGCTGGGATTCAGCCGCTTGCGGCAGATCGTGATCGACCGTTTTCAACGCGATCTGATGGCCGAGCTCGAGTATCGCATCAGTTGGATCAACATGGTGATCAAAAGCGCACCGATGCTGGGCTTGTTCGGCACCGTGTTGGGCATGATGGGCGCGTTTGCCAAGCTGGCGGCCGCCGAGACGGTCAAGCCGACCGAACTGGCCAGCGACATCAGTCTGGCGCTGATCACAACCGCGATCGGCCTGGCGATCGCCATTCCGCTGGGAATCGCGATGGCCGCCATCAACGTGCGGATTCGCAAAATGGAGGATCTGGCGATTTCGGGGTTGACTCGCATGTTAGAGAGCCTGCGCAGCGGCCTGGACGCCGTGGGAAGGAGTTGAGCGAGCGGCGATGGCTGACGAGAATCGCGACAGCGAGCTGATGGAGCCCTTGATGCGCTCCAAGACATTCGAAGAAACGGAGATGGACATCACGTCGATGATCGATCTGACGTTTCTGTTGCTGATCTTCTTTCTGGTTGCCGGAAAGATGGATCCGACAGGGCAAATCCAGTTGCCGCCCGCGAGATACGGGATGCCGGTGGTCGAGAAATCGTCGATCATTCTCACGCTGGCGGCGGCCGAGGATGGCAAGGCCATCGTGTACTGTGGCAACGGGATCGTCGAGCAGAATCGGATCAACGGCAGCGACCTGGCGGCACAGGAAGAACGCGTCGCCAATTACGTCGAGCACGAGTTCCTGTCAGGGGCCAAAGAAAATGTGTTGATCAAGGCCGCTCAAGATCTCAAAACACGCGAGGTTACTCGGATCGCCAAGGCGGCGACGCGCAACGAGAGCGTCCAGCAATTGTTCGTCGCGGTCACGGAAGTGAAATAATCCGGCGCAGCCCCGTGGCGTGCGGGGGCAGCCAGATGCATCGTCTGCCGGCGACACGACGAACGACGAGCGCGACGGCGTAGGCCTGGAAGGCCACGCTCGGCCGTGGCCGCGACGCTGGGAAACATTGCCGTAAATATTCACGATGACCGAGACGGATTGTACCGTGGCCTTCACCTTTCAATGCCCATCTTGCCATGTGGAGCACTCGGCGCCAGAGAGCCTGAGCGGGCGGCGGGTTCGTTGCAACCATTGCCGCCAGACGATCGTCGTTCCTCAGCCGCCTCGAGCCGCGACGGCGCGACCCGGCCGCGCGCGGGCGGTGCGGCCGTCGGGTCGCGACGAAGGCCCGCTCGTATCGGGCAAACGGTTCGCGCCGCAGGAAGCCGAATTGGACATGACGCCGATGTGCGACGTCACGTTTCAACTGCTGATCTTTTTCATGGTTACCGCCGCGTTTGCCTTGCAGAAATCGATCGAAATTCCCAAGCCAAATCAGGACGCGCCGAGCGCTCAGGTTGTGGCCAAGGATCCCGAAGAAGACCCGGCGTATGTCACCGTTTATGTCGACGAGTTCAATACGTATCGCGTGGTCACCCCCGAGTGGGACCTCGAAGCGCCCAGCGAGCAGGAATTGTTGCGACGCATGCGCGAGGCGCGCAACTCGGGCAGCGGTGGCGTGACGCCCACCAAGCTGCTGGTCAAAGCCCACGGGGATTCGCTGCACGGAAAAGTGGTGGCGGCGTTGGACGCCGGGACGGCAGTGGGTATGGAGCAGGTTCAATTGATGACGATCGAGGAGAATGAATGACCCCCACGCCCGCGGCTCCGTTTCTCGACCGACTCGAACAGACCGGCCTGCTGGAGGCCTGGTTTCTGCAGACTCTGCGCGAACAAGCGGCGGCGTCCAAGACGCCCACGACGGCCGATGCGATCGCCAAGCGGTTGGTGCGCAGTGGACACCTGACCAAGCTCCAAGCCTCGAAACTGCTGGCCGACGCGGCCGACGACGTCGCGGCGGCTTCGTCGCCGAGCTCGACCGCCACGGGCAAAGCGCCGCCCAAATCGCCGCCGACCGCACCCTCTGCCAGCCCCGCCGAGCCGTCGTATGCGTCGATCGACGAAGAGTTGGGTTTGGCGCCGCTGCCCGGGGACGAGTTGACAACATCGCCTTCGACGTCCGCGCCGCCGGCACAACCCAACCAACGAGCCGCAAAAACGCCGGACGGAGCAGCGCGCTCCCCCGCGGCCCGGTCCGAACCGAAGACCGCGGAGCCGAGAGCCTCGCAAACAAGACCCGCCGAAACAAAGCCAGGTACAGCACAACCCGCCGGACCGGCGCGGCCCGTTCCGCCTCCGTTAGAGCCACTCGATGCGCTCGAGCCGACGGGCGGTCTGGAGCTGATCGACGACGTTCCACCGCTGGGCGGCGTCGGCGGGCTGGAAGAATTGGACCTCGGCGCTGGGCTGGACCAGTTGGAATCACCGGCGTTGGCGGATGATGCCCTAGGATCTCCCTCGGGCGCGCTGCAAGCGGGACGCCGTCTGGGACGAAAACCCAAGGCGGGCAGCCCGTGGGACTCGACGCTGATGTACGCGGGCGGCGGCGGCTTGGCGCTGCTGTTGATCGCGGGCGTCGTCCTCTGGTATTTGCTAACCCGGGTCAGCGCGGCCGAGTTGCTACAGGCGGCGGACGAAGCGTACCGCTCCGGATCATACAGCCAAGCCATTCCCAACTATGAGCGGTTTCTCGCCAAATACCCGGACGATCCCAATGTCAGTCTGGCCCGCGTGCGGATCGGGACCGCGCGGATCCGGCAGGTGCTCGAAGGCTCGAAGGACAAGCAGCCCGCGTTGAAGGTGGCGACCGAGGTCTTGCCGACCATCGAAAACGAGAGCGCGTTCGACGAGGCGCGGGCCGAACTGGCGTCGATCCTGCCGGAGATCGCCGAAGGGTTCTCGCAGCCGGCCAAAGTCGAGATGGACGTCGCCAAATCGCAAACACTGGTCGATCTGGCTGCGCAAGCGCTGCAACTGGTGAACAATCCGGCCTACATCCCCACCTCGTTGCGGCGGCCGGTCGAGACGCGGATCGACAACATCCACGAGGACATCGAGCTGGCTCGACGAAACATCAACCAGAGCAAACGGCTCGACGAAACCGTCGCGGCGATCCGCCAGGCGGCGCAGGCCGGCGACACGGCCCGCGCGTACGACGAGCGTCGGCGACTGTTGAGCGAGTATCCCGGGCTGGAGCAGAACGCCCAGTTGCTCGACGCCGTGTCCGCAATCACGCAGCGCCAACGCGAGCTGGTGCAGATCGTCAACGACGCGCTTCCCGGCGTTCGCGACGACCATCCACCGCGGGTCGAGTTTGGCGTCGCGCTCGCCAGCCGGCGCGGTCCCGGCAAACCCGGCAACGACCGGCAGATGGTCTGTTTTTTAGCGCGAGGCTCGGTGTTCGGATTGCAGGCTTCGACCGGCCAGTTGAAGTGGCGCCGCAGCGTCGGCTATGACACACTGGCCAACCCACAACCCCTGGCGCGGCAACCGGGCGCAGATGTGATCGTCGGCGACGCGCGACATCAGGAAGTGCTGCGACTGGCCAGTGAAACCGGAAATCTGGTCTGGCGGACGCCGATCGGCGAACCGTTCGCCGAGCCGGTGGTCAAGGATGCGCGGATCCTGGTCGCGACCCGTGGCGGACGCCTGTTGGCGCTCGATGCCGAGACCGGCGACGCGACGCACTGCGTCAAGCTGCCCCAGCCCTTGTCCGTGGGGCCTGGCGTCAGCGAAACCGGGCATCTGTATCAGGTCGCCGAGCACTCCAACGTGTATGTGCTGGACGAGGCCACGCTCGAGTGCAAGGACGTGTACTACTTGGGCCACAAGCCGGGCACGGTGGCGGCTGCGCCGGTGATGGCGCTCGGCCATCTGTTCGTGATCGAAAACAACGGCGCGGCCCACAGCGACCTGCATGTCCTGGCGACGGACGCCAACGGCTTGGCGCCCCGGCCGGCGATCAAGCCGATTCGCTTGCGGGGCCGTGTCGAGGCGCCCTTGGCGCTGGTCGGCGCGCGCGTCTTCGTGGTCACGGATTTGGGCGAGATTCACGTGTACGAGGTTAATCCGGCCAATGCCAAAGCTCCCGTGACCGACGCCGTGGAACCGATCGTCGCCTCGTACAAGTCGCCGATCACCGGCTATCCGGCGTTCGACGCGGGCCGGCTATGGGTGGGCGATCAGCGATTCACCAAGTACGACGTGCAGACCTCGCGAAACCGTCTGGTTCGGCAGTGGATCAAGGACGAGCGAGATGTGTTCGTCGCCCCGCCGATCGTGATCGGCGATACCGTCTACCATCTGCGACGACGGCGAGATTCTCCGGCGTACACGGCGGCGGCGATTGCCGGAGACGACGGCAAGGTGTACTGGGAGACGGACTTGGCTGTGCCGATGGCGCTGCTGAGCATCGATGGCGAGCGAAAACAGATACACGCGATTTCCGTCCAGGCCGAGTTGTTCGAGCTGACGGCCGAAAACATGCAGGCCGGGCGGACCACGATCATCGACCAGGCGGTTGCGACAGGCGGCGCGGTGGTCCGCGGCCAAGCCTTCCCCGATGCGCAGCCGCTGGACAATGCCCGCTGGGCGCTGACCAGCCCCACCGAGCGCAGCCACGCGGTGATCTACGATCCGGGCGCCGCGACGCCGGGCGGACGGCTGCGCGACGTGCTGCTCAAAGCGGCTGGTTCGGCGCATATCGTCGCAACGCCCACGTTCGCGCTGGACGGCTTGATCGTGCCATCGGACAACGGGCAGGTCTTGCTGCTGGACCTGCTGACCGGAGACAACAAGGTCCTCCCGTTCCAGCCGCCGGTCGAGGCGGGCGTCAAAGTCGGCTGGCAACGCGCCGCGGCCATCGGCGCGGAGCGCCGCGAATTCGTGATCGCGGACAACCGCCGCAAGCTGTTTCGCGTGGGCATCAAAGACCAGCCCGAGCCTCATTTGGCCGAGCTCGCTCAAGTGCGGCTCGAGGTCGATCTCGCCTCGGCGCTGGCCAGCGTCGGCGACACGGTATACGGGGCGGTTCGCGGCGCGACCAACGATACGATCCTGTCGTTCAACGCCGCCGATCTGGCCGCCGGCGCCGCGTGGCCGCTCGAAGGGCGCGTCGTGTGGGGACCGCAATCCGTCGGCGGATTGGTGTTGGTCGCCACGGACCGCCAGAAGCTGCTGGCATTCGAGACAGGCCAAAAGCAGCGTTGGACCAGTCCGTTGAGCTACGGCCCACTGGTCGGCCGTCCCCTGTCCGCCGATGACAACTTGATTCTGGCTTCGTTGTCCGGAACCGTGTGGAGAATCTCTGCCCAAGACGGAACCCAATCCGGCCAGGTCGACGCCGGCGAACACCTGGCCGCGGGCCCCGTCGCGTTTGGCGGCAGCCGTCTGCTGGTCGGCGCCGCCGACGGCGCCGTACTGGTCCTGCCTACGCTGCCGTGATCGGCACAGCAGGAATCGGAAGAAACGCGAAGACGCGGAGACCCGAACTCGTCCACCGCTGGCGAGTGTTCCCCGTTTTGAGTCTTCGGGTTCTTGTGTTTTCCGGATCGCGCGTGGTGACAGCCGACGGCGGGTCGGTGCCACCGACTCATTCCCCGACGAATCGAAGGCTGCCGGGCATCGCGCGAGTCCCTCGCTCAGGCTGCGGATTACGTCTCGCGATCACCCGCGTGTAGTTTATCAGCCTGGAATACATCCCTCGCGGCAAGTCCACGCCACGCCGAGCGGGCCACGCTTCGTCTTGGCCGCAACCGGGCCGACGCGACGGAACGCGTCCCGCCGGGACGGCGCACTTCCCTGCCGTCGCCGCCCAGCATTTCGCTGACCATTACGTGCCGAGCCACCGAGCCCGCAGCTTGCCAGCGCTGTGCAGAACGAGTAGAACTTCGGCGGTGACCGAAGGTTGAGGCATCCTCTCGAAGGAGATCATGCGAAATGACGATCCCCACAGCCTCGTTCCGGACTGCGACCTTGTCGCGCCCACGGATCGGCGACCGATTGTCGGTGTCACAGCGGCGAACTTCGCAGGCCCCGACGACGGACACATCTCGTGTCGCTGCGCTGGCCGGCGCGGTTCGCGCCGCTGGATCTGGCCGCATGTCCCGGGCGACGGCGTGCGCGTCGTCAGCGATCGCGTTTCCGCCGCCGCCCGCCGCGTTGCCCACCAGTGTGTCGCCCGGCTGGATGGCCACGATGATGACGCTGGTCCTGACAACGACGCTGACCGGCGTCGGGGCAATCGCGCGGGGCGGCGAAACCGCGGACACCGACGGACCGCCGCTGTTGACTCCGCCGCCACGCGAGCTCGCGTGGACGGACGCCCGCTTCGAGCTGCGGCCGGGAGGTCCGATCGTGGCCGACGCGCCTCAGTCACAACAGGTCGCCCGGCTGTTGGCGAGCGAACTGCGGCGGTTGCACGGCGTCGACCAGCGAGTCGCGCCCGCGGCAAGCGCCGGAGCGGCCCCCGCGATCAAGCTCGTTCTGGCCGATTCGCCGACGGGCGAAGCGTGGCTGCGCGAGAATTCGAGCCGCGTCCCATGGCCGCCGCAACGCAATCCGGACGAAGGCTATGTCCTACGAGTCGAACCGACGGAAGCCATGATCCTGGCCCGCTCGCCGCGCGGGCTGGTGTACGGGTGCCAGACGCTGCTGCAGTTGGTCGAACCCGATCCGGCCACCGGCGGGCGGCGGCTGCACGGCGCGCGGATCGTCGATTACCCTCAGCTTGGATTCCGCGCCGTCCACATCTGCATCTTTCCCAACACCGAACTGGCGGCCGTGCGCCAGATGATCCTGCTCGCCTCGCGTTTCAAATACAATGCCGTAGTGATCGAACCGTGGTCGTCGCTCAAGTCGCGAAAACAGCCCGAGACGGCCTATGCCCATGCCTACGAACCGGCGCAGATCCGACCGCTGGTCGAGCTGGGCCGCGCCCTGGGGATGGAGATGATTCCCATGCTCAATTCCTGGGGCCACGCCAGCGGAATGCGCAGCCGATCGAGCGAGCATGTGGTGCTCGACCGGTATCCTCAGCACAAGGATCTGTACGAGGTCGATGGCTGGTCGTTCTGCCTGTCGAACCCGGCGATCTATGACCAGTTGTTCGATCGGTACGACGAACTGCTCGAGCTGTTCGCGCCCGTCCGCTATTTCCACTTGGGGCTGGACGAAGCCTGGGGACATCTCGGACAACAGACCAGCGAGCAGCTTCGCGGAACCGATCCGCTGAAACTGATCCGCGACCACCTGGCTAAATTGCACGACTACTTCGCCCGCCGTGACATCCGCGTGCTGGTCTGGCACGACATGTTTCTCGAACGAGACCATCCCCAGCTCGGACGTCAATCGCCGGCCAACAGCTTTCCGCCGTTCAACACGCACCTGGCCCTGCCGACGCTGCCCCGTGACGTGATCATCGCAGCCTGGAATTATTCGGCGACCAACGAATGGCCCGTACCGAAGTATTTCCACGATCAGGGATTTCCCGTGGTCGTCTGTCCATGGAAGACGAAACGGAACACGATCGCATTGCTCGACGTGGCCAAAAAGCACGACTTGCTGGGCCACATCGCGACGACCTGGGATTCGCTGGACGTCTGCCAGCCATCGGTGGCCGAGGCCGGCGTCCTGGCCTGGACCGCGCCGGGATACGAGCTGACGATCCCCTTCGACCACTGGCTGAGCGCGATCCGTGCGCTGCCGATCTGTGCGCTGCCCGAGCTCGAAGCCACCTTGCAGCCCGCCAATCGGCCACGATAACGCGCGACGCCGTGCCGTCCCACGCGGCTCGGCGCTCTCCCTTGCGTTGTCGCGGAACCTGTCGGCTCCTGAACTGTGGGCGTTAAGGCAGATTGCCGATATCCGGCAACGGGACGCCAGCATCAAGCAGCGTTCGAGGTCGGTAATCGAAGGCTGGATCGCGCCACCGCTGCC
>JAVYAJ010000206.1:0-39570 GCA_032229885.1 Candidatus Anammoximicrobium sp.
AGCCCAAGAGTCTGTTCGGCCGAAAGCCTCCGATCACCGTAGCCTGGGGCAACGCCCCAGGACTGGCGCCGCGCGTGCCTCTGTTGGCCGAAGGCCATATTCATCCGGGCCACGGTGACACGTTGATGTTGGCCTTCGGCCAACACGGTTGCTATGATCTCTGACTCCTGAGGCGTTACCCCAGGCTACGTTGGTGTTGGCCTTCGGCCAACACGCTTCCTGTCGTCTGTCCTGGACAACAGTCATCCAACGCCAATGTCACCTAACTCGGTCAAGTGTGAGCAACCCACAAGTGTACAGTACAGGCCGGTGTACAAGATGCACGCACCGTGCGCGCACGATACGAACTAAGACTCTACGCGCCGTAGTTTCCGGCTTTTTGGCTGTGCCAGTTGCCGTCTGCCTGGATTGAGGAGCGAACCCGTGCATTACGACTTCGTCGCAATCCCCGACGATCAGGTTCCGATCGCCGTCGATCAGGCGTTCCAGCACCTGGTCGTGACTTATGCGAGCGAGACGAATAAAACGGTCGGCATCTGGCGCGCCGTTCCGGACGATCACCTGGATTACAAGCCTCATGACAAGATGAACAGCATCCGGACGATCATGGTCCATCAGATCTTGTCTGAACGGCGATTCTTTGCCCAGTTCGTGGGCACGTCCGAGCCGGATGTCGCGGATCTGCTGCCCGTGGGCGACGCGCCGCCCGCACAGGTGTACATCGACCGGTATGTGTGGTTGGCCAAGCTGCGGTTGCCGCAACTGGCCGCGGCCGATCAACATTGGTGGCTGACGCCGCGGCCGTTTTTCGGCGGACTCGAGCGACAGCGCATCTGGACGTTTTGGCGGCGCGTGCTGCACACCTGCCATCATCGAACGCAGGTTCAAGCGTGGCTTCGCCTAGCCGGCCTGCATGTCCCGGCAATCTACGGGCCATCGGGCGATGTCAGTTGGAGCGAAGCCGATCCGACCTACAGCACGGCTGCCGCGAGCCGCGGGGCGTGAGTGCGGTCGAGGCGCGTTCGACCCGGCCACCGCCGCAGAACGTCGTGCGGCGACGATCCCTCTACCTACGACGCCACGGGATGTCTCGCGGTCGGTGCGCGCAGCAGACACGGTGATTTCGCCGTGTTCGTTGCACACGTTCGTGTTGCCGAAGCAGGTCGCTCAGAAATTGGTGCCGGGATAGTCCGTGTCCTTGTGGGATTGCCACGTGGGATTTGGAGTAGTTGCGCTGAACGAATCCAAAGCCGGGTCGTTCGCGCGCTCGCCGCGATGCGTCATCAACACGGCAAAGACACGATAATTGGTCGTTTCGGACATGAATTGCACGCTGTTGTCGCACATCACGACCATGAAACCGCCCGGGTGCGAGCTGGCCGGACGCGCGTAGCGGACGTTGGCCCGCAATTTGGCCGGGCCTGCCTTGAAGTCGGCATTGAGGCCTAAAAAGCCTGAGTCCGTTGGATCCTCCGGGAACCAAAGCGTCTGGGCCAGTTGCTCCAAATCTGCGATCAGCCACCCTTCCGCGGCCGCGTTCTCCGTCATCATCAAGGTGTTCGATGTTCCGTCATACTTGGCGATTTCGTCGAGTCGAATTTTGTGCTGTCCTTTGTCCTTGGCAAACTTGGGCAGCGGCGCTTCGTCGACGAATGCGCCGTTGGCCGTCCAATCGAAATTGTCGTGATCTACATCGCTCCCACTTCGATTCTTTCGGCCACCATTCACGACGTAACTGGTCGGGAAATCTTCCGACCCGAAAATGCCGTGGCTGGGGCATTTAAGGATCGGCAGCGGCGTTGCCTCGGTCGGTAGCTTGCCGTCGCGTAGATCCATCAAAAGTCCTGCCTGTTCCAATTCGCCCAAGACGGGGACTACCCAGCCCAGGTCTGCCGTGCCCGCCGCGGTGGGCACCCGAGTGCGCGACGCCGGCATGAACTCTTTCGCGGTCGCATAATGTGTGATGGCCATCCCACATTGACGCAGGTTGTTGCTGCACTGCGCCCGCCGCGCCGCCTCGCGTGCCATCTGCACCGCCGGCATCAGCAGCGCCACAAGCACGCCGATGATGGCAACCACCACGAGCAACTCGACAATCGTAAATCCAGACCTGTCGCGTGTAGACATGTTCGAGCCTCCAGCACCCCTCAAGACGAGCGGCAATAAAGCGTGCCAATCGAAAAGCACGAAGAATACTACCCTAATCTTGCCAAGTCGAAACGGATTTGTCGAGTGCAACGCCGCTGAGACGCTCAATTTTTAAAGCTCTCCGCCCGGTCGCGGGACGCGTACTCGGTGACAGGGTACGCGAGGCGCGGTCAAAAAGCCGAAAACTGTACTACGAACCTCAAGCATCGTGAACTTTTTGACAATGTTTTCCGGCAGCGACAGCGTTCCGTTGTTCCGGGATACATGTTGTGCCTGCAGTAGCCCTGTGAGCCACGGATGAACACGGATGTGTTCAGTGTTCAGTGTTCAGCCTGTGAGCCACGGATCAACACGGATCAACACGGATCGCGGGAATGACGAAAAACGCTTAGACGCGACGTCTTTATTCGTGTGATTCGTGGTCCTCTTCGATATTTCTTGGCCCTTGTTTGGTTGCGGCTGCCGGTTGCGCGAGGGGGGTAGGTGGAATTGATCTTGCATGACTGTTGCGCAGCCAAGACGACAGCAACCGTGTTGGCCGAAGGCCACCTTCACCGTGTCACCTCCGCCCGCATGAATAGGGCTGCACGAATGGGGCCTTTGGCCAAAAGAGGCACGCACGCGGCACCCGTCCTGGGGCGTTGCCCCAGGCTACGGTGATCGAAGGCCTTCGGCCAAACAGATTCAGCGGCGCTGCTGCGCTCCAACACGCAACAACCGAAGCGGCCGTAGTTTAAGAAATTGACCGCGCCCGGCGAGCGGGCTCGGCCGGCGCGATCCTGCCGCTCGCCGCTGCGCCCGACCCTGCGGGCGCGACCCTGCCGCTCGATCCTGCCGGCTTGGCCCTGCCGCTCGATTCGAACCACGTCAAGGTTCTACCCTGCGCAATACTGACGGCTGCCGGTGGGACGGCCGATTGCAACGCGGTAGACTGGTTGCGCGACCGGACGACAAAAACGACGTCAGATATGCGAGACATGGGAGAGAATCATGGAGACCACCGGGAGACTCAAACCGATCTTGACGAGCCTTGTGTTGGCCGGGCTGGCGCTGGGGTGCGGCAGCCGATTCGCCGTGCAGGGGCGTGCGGCGGACGACACGCCTGCGATGGCCGAAGCCCAACAGCAACCAATCGACCCGGACAACCTGGCGAGTTATCTCGAATCCCGAGCGGCCCGACTGACCGCGTCCGTCCGGCCGCCCGCGCGAGCGGCCGATTGGCAGCAGCAACGCGCCGCGCGCTACAGGCAGTACCTCGCCATCCTCGGCCTCGACCCGCCGCCGGACAAGACGCCGCTGAACGCGCGGTTCGTCGGCGAGCCGTTGGATGTGGGACGGTCGGTGTTTCGCCGCGTGGTCTTCGAAAGCCGGCCCAAAAATTACGTGGCCGCCCATCTGTACCTGCCCAAGGATGTTCAGGCCCCCGCCCCGGCCGTCATCAACGTTCCGGGGCACGGCAATCGCGATGGCTACCATCAGCATCCGCTCAGTTGCGCGGCGGCAGGCTATGTGGCCTTGAATCTGCCGGCGTTGGGCGAAGAAGGAAAGACCGGCGGCGGGATGGGATGCGGTCACAAACAGCCCTACTACGACAAGTACAACTGGTACAACACGGGTTATAACCCGGCGGGCGCCGAGGTCTGGGACACGATGCGGGCCGTGGACTATTTGCTTTCGCTGCGGGACGAACGGACGGGCAAGCCGCTGGTCGATCCCGAGCGCATCGGCATCACCGGCCGCTCGGGAGGCGCCGCGCGGACGCTGTGGGCGATGGCGGCGGACCCGCGTCTGGCCGCGGGCGTGGCGGGCGAAGGCTTCACGGCGATCGCCGGCTATCGCGGGTCGCTGCCCAATACCTGCGACGTCCATATCTTCTACAACTATTACGGCTCGGGGTACGGCGAACTGTACGGTTTGGCGGCGCCGCGGCGCCTGTTGGTCCAGCATGGGACGACCGATCGACTGTATCTCAATCCCGAACCCGTGGCCGACTATTTGAAATCGCTGTACGCGACGCTCGGCCAGGCCGAATCGTTCGACTATCAAGTGTTCGAACAAGGCCACGCGGACACGCCCGCCCTGCGTCAATCGGAATATGCCTGGTTCGATCGCTGGCTGGGAAAAGACCGCCCAGGCGTCAAACCGATCGTCGATGAACCCGTGCCCGAATCGCTCAAACAGCGGGCCAACGTCCGCTGCTTTCCCACGCCGCCGGACGATGCAGTCAACATCGAACAGCAGTTCACTCCGGCGACACCGACGCACACGGTGAAAAACGAAGCAGACTTCGCTCGTTTCAAAGAAGAACTGACCGAACGGTTTCGTACCGAAGTGCTGCGGACCGCGTATTTGCCCTTCGCGGCCGAACTGATCGAAGACAGCGGCCGCTGGACGCTGGTTGTGGACGGAGAATTGCGGCATCGGGCTGCCTTCGTTTTCCAGCCGGGCGCGCGGCGAAAGACCGTCATCCTGCTGGCCCACGCCGCGGCGGACGAAGCCCAAAACCTGGCCGCCGAACTCCAATCGGCCGAAGTTAACCTGCTCGTGATCGAACCTTCCGGCGTCGATCCGGCCATGTTCCCGCCGAAACAGCGTCCGCACTTGCTGCGTCTAGCCGCGCTGGTGGGCGAAACGCTCACCTCGCTGCGCGTCCGCGACGCCTTGGGCGCGGTGCGCGCGCTGGCCGCTCGCGACACGGTCGATCCGCATGGCATCTATCTGTGGGGTCGCGGCGAGTTGGCGATCCCGGCCTTGTACGCCGCCGTGGTCGACACGCGGGTGGCCGGCGTCTTCCTGGAGAATGCGCCCGACCACCACGAGTCGGAGACCGCCCTGTTTCGCATCCTGCGCTATGCCGACGTCCCTCAAGCCGCCGCGCTTCTGTTCCCGCGGCCGATCGTCTTCACCGGCACGTCAGCCCGTGGCTTTGCCTGGACCCGCGAAGTCTACCGCACGTTGGGGCAGATCGATCGATGCGTTTCTTCGACCGACAGCCCGGCGAAGCGAGTGACCGTGGAGGCGTCGTCGCGCTCTGACGCGGGCAGATAACGGCGCCTGCGTGGAATCGTTTGGGCCAGGCCGCGCGGCGCTCGCCACGCAACCGAGCCTTTGAAGTCGCGTCCATCCCAACATGCCCACGGTACGCTCAAGGCGTACGTCACCGTAGCCCAGGGCGCGGAACGCAGCCACGCGCCTTGGGCGTCCGTCCCGGGACTCGTGACCGACGATCTCGCGATGTTGCGGGGCCTCGCGACGACGGGACGACACGCGACGGCGCACGGCGCATTGACAGCGGGGGCTGCGCGGCCTAATGTCGTGAAGATGTCGGACACGGCGGCCGGGCGAATGTCGATCGGGGTTGCCGCTGCGTCGAGCTTTCCGTTTCGGGGGGACGTTGCCATGCGTTCGATTTCCCGCCGCGGGTTCCTGGGGACGTCGGCTGCGACGGCCGGCGCCCTGGCCGCACCGTATTTCGTTCCGGCGTCGGCCTTCGGCGCCAACGCGCCCAGCAATCGGATCGCCGTTGGTTTCATCGGCGCGGGCAACCAGAGCACGATCGACCTGCCGGCGTTCCTGGGCCAAGACGATGTCCAGGTCGTCGCCGTGTGCGATGTGAACGAGGCGAGCCACGGCTACAAGACGCCCGCTCAATTCCTGGGTCGCAAGCCGGCGCAGGATCGAGTGAACGCGTTCTACGCCGAGCGGCGCGCGGCCGACCAATACCGCGGCTGCAACGCCTACAACGATTTTCGCGAGGTGCTGGCCCGCCCGGACATCGACGCCGTGGCCGTCGTCGTGCCGGACCACTGGCACGCCCTGATGGTGGTCAAGGCAGCCGAAGCCGGCAAGGACATCTATTGCGAAAAGCCGCTGTCGCTGACGGTGCGCCAGGGTCAGGCCATGATCAAGGCTGTCCGCCAGCATCGGCGGATTCTGCAGACCGGCAGCCATTACCGTTCCAGTCCCGCCAACCGCCGAGGGTGCGAGCTGGTGCGCAACGGCCGCATCGGCGAAGTCAAACGCGTGATCACCCAGGTGGCCGAAAACAACGCCGTCAATCCTGGTCCCGCCTGGCGACCCATGCCCGTTCCCAAGGGCTTTGACTATGGGATGTGGTTAGGCCCCGCGCCCGAGGCCGCCTACCATGTCGATCGCTGCCTGTATCGATTTCGATTCATCTTGGATTATTCGGGCGGCCAGACGACCAACTTCGGCTGCCATTCCAACGACATCGCCCAATGGGGCTTGGGCATGGACGGCGCCGGGCCTGTGGAATTCGAGGACATGGGCTCCGAGTGGCCCCCGGTCGGCGGGCTGTTCACGACGGCGACCAAGGTCAGCTTCCGCGCCCGCTATGCCAACGGCACGGAGCTGATTTGCGCGACTGCGCGACCCGGTTTCGGAACCCGTTTCGAGGGCGCCGAGGGGTGGGTCGAATTCGGTTATGGCGGCCTGAAGACCTGGCCCGAATCGCTCAAAACCAGCGTGATCGACCCCGACGAAATCCATCTTCCGGTCAGCAATCCGGATCGCAGCGAGGATGCGGCAAAGAATTACATCCCCGACCACGTACGGAACTTCGTCGCCAGCGTCAAGAGCCGCCAGGACCCGATCGAGCCGGTCGAGATCGGCCACAGCACCGCGACGTTGTGCCACGTGGGCAATATCACCATGAAGCTCGGCCGCAAGCTGCGCTGGGATCCCGCGGCCCAGCGTTTCCCCGACGACGACGAAGCCAACGCCATGCTCGAGCGTCCGATGCGGGCGCCGTGGACGCTGGCTTGACGCCGGGCGCTGGCCTAGCGCCGCAGACTGGCCTAGCGCCGCAGGCCGCGCGAACCCGCGGACCGAAAACATCTCCTCGCCCCAGGCGAGGCTCAACCGTTGGTCGACGACAGGAAGGATCAGAGGACTATATGAACCGTCATCGTTCGTTTGATTGCCGCGGAGCCGCGCTGGCGACGGCGTTGATCCTCGTCGCGACGCTCGCCCCGTCATCGCCCGCCGCCTGGGCCAGCAAAGCGCCGATCACCACCGAATCCTTGTTGGCCGATATGATCGACCTGGCGGGCATGGCTCGATTCCCCGCTCCGGCCTACGTCTGCCGTCAGTTCTCGTCCTACGACCGGGCGTCGAAGTCGCCCACGGAAAACTGGTTCGCCAATGGCGACTGTGGCCATTATTTGCGCGTCGAGCGTGTGGGAGCGCGGACCGAGCACGTGATGATGGACGTCGACGGCCCTGGGGCGATCGTGCGGATCTGGTCGGCCAACCCCGCGGGCACGCTGCGGATCTACTTGGACGGGGCCGACCAGCCGGCGCTCGAAAGCCCCATGAACGAGCTGCTGGGCGGCCGATACCCGGGGCTGCCGCGGCCGATCGCTGGCGAGTACAGCAAGGGCTGGAATCTGTACTTCCCGATCCCCTTTGCCAAACATTGCAAAGTCACCAGCGACCAGGGGAATTTCTATTACCACGTGAACTATCGTCTGTATCCGGCTGCGACACCGATCGAGTCGTTCACCCGCGACCAGATCCCGCGCTTGAAGACGGCGATCGATCGAACCGCCGCGCGGCTGGCGGCGCCTGACGACGCGTCCCCTGACGTATCCGCCGCCGCGCCGTCGACGCCCGCCGCGCACGGCCAGGCCTTCGACGCATCGGTTGCCCCGGGCCAAGTGGCCCAGTTGGCCGCGCTCGACGGGCCGCGGGCGATCACCACGCTGCGGTTCGATTGGAAACCTTCGGGCGACCGCGACGAACCGGCGCTGCGGAGCACGGTGTTGGAGATCGAGTTCGACGGCCAGACCACCGTCGCCGCGCCGCTGGGCGATTTCTTCGGGACGGCCCCGGGGTTGAACCCCTATCAGTCACTGCCGCTGAGCGTTGCGCGGGACGGACGGCTGGCGTGCCGCTGGTTCATGCCGTTCGAGAGTTCCGCGCAGCTCCGCGTTCGCAACTTGGGCGCGGCGGCGGTTGACGTGCGCGGCGAGCTGGTCAGCCAGGCGCACGAGTGGACGGATGCGACGATGTTGTTCCACGCCAAATGGCGGACTCAGTTCGATATCCCCACCGAGCCGAAGATCGATTGGAACTATGCAACGCTCAGCGGGCGAGGCGTGTTTGCCGGGGTCGCGTTGGCGATCGACAATCCGGTAAAGGCCTGGTGGGGTGAAGGCGACGAAAAGATCTACGTGGATGGCGAGACATTCCCCAGCCACTTTGGCACCGGCACCGAGGATTACTTCGGCTACGCCTGGTGCTTCCCAGGGCTGTTCACGCACGCCTACCACAACCAGCCGCGTTGTGACGGACCCGGAAATTATGGACGGACCAGCGTCAACCGCTGGCACATCCTGGACCGCATCCCGTTCAGTCGCGACTTTCGCTTCGATATGGAGCTGTGGCATTGGCGCGAGTGCCGGGTGAACATGTCGGTCATGGCCTATTGGTACGCCCGCCCGGGCGGCGGCGATGCCTTTCCGACGCCGACCGCGGCCGACGTCGCCGTGCGCGATCTGCCCGTGTACGAGGCGCCGCGGATCAAGGGAGCCATCGAGGGCGAATCGATGGCGATCGTCCAACGCGTGGGGCAGGTGGAACCACAGGAATGGGACGGGACTAGCGGCGGATACCATCTCTGGTGGCGCGGCGGTCAGCGTCCCGGCGACACGCTGACGCTCGGTTTCCCCGTGGAACAAGCCGGCAGGTACCAAGTCAGCGCCCAGTTGCTCAAGGCCGTCGATTACGGCGTCGCCCAAATCGCCATCAACGGCCAAGCCGCGGGCGAGCCGATCGACTTCTTCAACCAGGGTGTGATCCTCACCGGGCTGATCCCCTTGGGCACGTTCGAGTTGAAGGCGGGCCAAAACACGATCTCGTTCACCATCACGGGCGCCAACGCCAAGGCCGTGCGTTCGTACATGGTCGGACTGGATTGCCTGGTCCTGACGCCGGCGCCGTGAACGCCCCTGGACAACACCTGCTGCGCATTCTCTCGTTTACGCCGCTGATGTCTCGGTGGTCAGGCGGCACGTCAGCGGGCGACGAACCCGTTTCCCCAAGAACCAGGCAGTCCACGCTGCCCCCACTTCATCGGTGGGAATCGACGCCTGGTTGGACCACGGCCACAATGCCCTTGCCCTGCTGGGGATTTTCAAAAAAGGCTGGCCGGCAACGGAACAGCCGCTGTCCGGTTGTCCGTGATCCCAACGACTGATGGCCGGCGGGGCGTGAGCTGCCGTTCAACAGCCTGACGGCGGTTTTCCTAGCCCGAGGAGATTGGTGGATCAGCGGCGTTCATTGACAGACGGACGCGTGGCGCGTAGGGTGGATGGGAACGCCGTGATTGGGAAGGGCCGGACGCGATGTGCTAGACTGACAACGTTCGGCATATGTCCCGTGCCCATAAATGACCATCCTTAGGGAGACGATGCGATGAGAACGGATCTGAACCGCCGCGAGTTTCTTGCCGTTTCTGCCGCTGGTGCGGGCTTGGTTGCGACCGCGGCGCGGGCGGCCGAGCCTGTCTTCAAGACGACGCTCCGCAAGGCCGTCATCCTTAGCGCGGACCGCATGAACGACGAGACGTTCAAGAGGCTGAAGGACGCCGGCCTCGAGGGCTTCGAAGCTCGCACGGTGACAGTCGACGAGGCGAAGCGGGCCCGCGAGTCGGCCGAGAAGTACGGATTGCGGATCCACTCGGTGATCGGCGGCGGCTCGGTGGCCGGCCTGCGCGCCGCCCAGGCCTACGGCGCCGACGGCGTGCTGGCCCCAGTGGGCGGATGTCACGTCAAGCCCATGCCGGAAGCGTGGGAATTCGACATCAAGTTCGACGAATCCAACGGCCATATCACGCAGCTCGTCGCCGGTGACAATGAACAATTCCAAGGATACATCGAAGCTCACAATCGTTCGATGGACGCGGTCCGCGAGTCGATCAAAAAGCTTCTGCCCGTGGCCGAGGAGACGCAGGTCGTCATCGCCCTGGAAAACGTCTGGAACAATTGGTGCGTGCGACCCGAGCTGTACAACTGGGTCGTCGCCTCGTTCAACAGTCCGTGGGTCAAGGCATATTTCGACATCGGCAACCATGTCAAGTACGCGGGCATCCTTCGCGGCGATCGCGTCGAGATCGCGTACCCGCCCGAGGCATGGATCCGCATCTTCGGCCCGCGCCTGGCAAAGGTTCACGTCAAGGACTACCGACTCGACGCCGAAGGCAAAGGCGGCCGCTGGGCCGCGATCGGGGAGGGCAGCGTCGACTGGCCCGTGGTCCGCCAGGCGCTCGAGGACGTGGGCTACAACGGCTGGCTGACCGACGAGACCGGCCTCGCCTGGCCCGAGCTGTCCCGTCGTCTGGACCGCATCATCGCCGGCCAGCCGCCCGCTGCGACTGCGAGCTGAGTCGCGGCAACGTCTGGCCGATCAACGGGGCGCGTCCGAGAACGCCGCCGCGCCCGTCGCCTGAAACTCCGTAATTTCGATGCCCAGCATCTGGTCGGCGTTGATTCGCCGCGAGATTTCGGCGAACGTCAGCCCCTGTTCGCGGGCGACCCGCGCATAGCTCGCAAACGGCCGGTACTTGTCGATCAGGTCCGTCGGCTCGATGCGCTTCCTGTCCAGCGGGTTCGGTCGGTCGATGACCCCGTACTTCAGTCCGTTGTCCGACGCTGATTGGAGGGTCTGGCCGAGCACGTTGGTCAGGAACCAGAACGACTCGTCTGACGCGTCCTTCGGAATCGTCGAGGCGAAGACGATCACGGCGGCTCCGTGGACCGCCGGGGGCAGGATGCGCGGACAGTCGCGGGTAAGCGCGTATACCGGCGCGCCGGTTTGGTCGTCGCTTGTGAGCGGTTTTGGAACCACCTGATAAGTCATGCCCTCGGATTCCGCCTTCGATTCGTCGGGATAGAACAACGCCGCAATTTCAACGCCATCGTTCTTCAGCCGCGCTGGCAGGCCGTCGGGACGGCCGATTTCCGCTTGGTCGACGATCAAAGCGACGCGCGTCCCCCGCAGCGCGTCGAGCGATCTGGCGACCGGTTTTGGTACTGCCGGCGATTCGCGCCGGACCGCGTCGACGGCGATCACGCCCACCCGCGCCGCAGTCGGATAGATGTTCGGCGTCTTGCCAAACGGATGGCGGCGGTTGCCGAGAACCACGACGAACAGATCCAGACTCGGATCGATCCAGATAGAGGTTCCGGTCCAGCCGCCATGGCCGATCGCCCGCGGGGTCATGTTCCACGGCCGATTCTTACTCCCGGACCGTTTGTCCCAAACCAGCCCCCGCAGTCCGGCGGATACGGTTTGCGGGGCGATCATCTTCTCGAAGGTCGCTTCGCTGAAAAGAGTCACTTTCGTGCCGTCGCGCTGGACCAGCGTTCCCTTTCCCAGCCAGAGGGCGGACAGGATGGCCAAATCCGGCGCGGTCGAAAACAGGCCGCAATGCCCCGCGACGCCGCCGAGATGGTACGCGCGATAGTCGTTGACGACGCCCTTGAACCAGACGTCGCCGCGGGTTTCCGTCGCCGCTGCACGTTGGCGGCGCTGGGCATCGGGATTGTGCATCGTGTCGAACATACCCAGGGGGCGGTAGAGGTTTTCGATCGTGAACGTCCGCAGATCGTGGCCAGAGATCTTCTCGACGATGTGCCCGAGCATCAGCGTGTTGTTGTCCATGTAATCGAAACGCTCGCCGACCGGATATCGCAGGCCCACTCCGCACAGCAGCTTCCAGAGCTCCTCCTTGGTCCCGCGGGTCTGGTTGTAGTAGTCCATGATTCCCGACGTATGCGTCATGCAGTGCCAGACCGTGATGCGATCCTTGCCGTTGACGCCGAACTCCGGAAAGTAGTCGATGACCAGATCGTCCGGCGAAACCTTGCCCTGGTCGATGACGACGGCAAGCGCCGTCGCGGTGCAGGCGACTTTCGTCACGGACGCGAGGTCGAACAGCGTGTCGAGGGTGATTTTCTCTCGTTCAGGATAGAACTGTCGGTAGCCGTATCCCTTCAGAAAACAGAGCTTGTTGCCGCGGCCGATCGCCACGACCGCGCCGGGCGTGTGGCCGATGGCGATGGTCTGCTCGACGACCGCGTCGATGTCCTCCAAACCTGCCGCATCCATCCCCACGGACGCCGGATCGACCCGCTCGAGCCAGTGCGGAGAATACTCGTCGGCGCTCGCCGCCGAAGCGAGCACGAGGCAAATCGTCAACAGAAGTCTGTTCATGTCGCTAGTCTCGTATGGGAATGAGCGTTTTCAACACGCCGCCGCTGCCGGCTTGCCGAACAGGGACAAGGTTTCGCACGGTGCGCACCCGTCGGCGGTGAAGCCATCGCCGCCTATCCCTCGGACAACCCGTCGCCGCCCTGGGCCAGTTGGAATTCCACGCTTTGCGCGGCGCCGGCGGTGTCCGTATAGCTGACGCGATAGCGACCTTTGAAACCGCGGAACGCGATCGGTTTCCCGGCTTCGGCCTTCAGGGTCAAACGCGTTTTCCACTCGCGGTTGATGAGCCGGTCGAGAGCGTGATATGCCGGCTTTGGGTTCATGTCTTTGTCGTACAGTCCGGAGAACGAGGGTTCGCCCGGGGCCGCGCCGCCATCCACCAGATTCCACCAGGTAATGCCCATGACGGATGGGTGACTGAACCAGAGACGGTAGAGATTGCGCGTGATTTCCGCCTGGATGGCCAGCCCCTTGTCCGTGGCGTCCGGCGCGCAGACGGTCACTTCACTGACGTGGATCGGCCGTTCGGCGTCGCTCAGACAATCCAGGGCCTCGCGGTTCACCGCCGGAGTCAGGATGTCCGCGCCGTCGGCGATGGCCGTGGCCATGCCGGGGCTGTAGATGTGCATCTGGACGCCCACACAGTCGACCCGCGCTCCGCGGTCGATCAGGTTGCGCACGATTTCCACATAACGGCGGTGCATGTTGACGCCGGCGTAGATGTTGTTGTCGTTGCTGTTGAAACGCACTGTGGAAGGGAAATACTTGTCAGCCCAGACGAAGGTCTTGAAGGTGTAGTCGTCAGGCATGAGGCCGCGGTTGGCCTGGTCGATGGATTCGTTGACCACGTCCCACCGCTGCACGCGGTCGCCGTAGCGCTCGGCCAGTTCTTTGACATGCTTTTCGAACAGCGGCTCCATCGCCTTGCGGTCTTCCGGCATCCACGTCGGATGGCCCCAGCGCCGCATGCCGTAGATGATCGCATGGCCGTTGATGTTGACGCCTCGCGACTGCATGTAGGCCACCACCGGATCGGTCGGAGGCCGGCGATATTCATACGGACTGTCCGCCGTGTAACGAGGCTTGCCCCGCTCGGGCTCGAGTGTCCGCCAATAGAACGGTATGGTCACGGCGTTCAGCAGCGTCCCGAAAGTCTCCGCATAGCGTTTGTCTTTTTCGGGATCTTTCAGATCGCCAAACAGAAAACAGTTGGCGCCGAACAGGAACTCGTGCGACAATTGCTCGACCGCCACGTCCGTGCCCGGCTTGACCGATGCCAGCCGCAGCACCGCTTCGGCCATCCGGTTGGCGCGAATGTCCGCGTCGATCCGCGCCTGTTCGGCCGGATTCCATCGCTTCCCATACGCCTCGCTGGTCGCTGCGCCGCTGGCGCCTGGCGCATCGGCGGCCCACAGCGTTGGAAACGCGACCATGATCGCCAGCGCTGCGGCGATCGACAGTGCCATCATTTTCGTTTTCATCGGCTTTCCTTTTCGTGTCTGCGGTCGGCCTGCGGGCCGTTTCCTGCCTCTACTCTCTTCATCCTTGCGTGTTTCGCCTCCGTCCTTTCGTCCCTGCCGGCCGTGGCGGATCGCCGCTGATGGCGAGCTCGTACCATACGGTGCGGTACTGCGGACCGATCTCGATCTGACTGCCGCCCGGAACGGGAACAATCGGCACTTGGCCCTTCCGCTCGCCGCGCTCGTCCAGCGCGAAACAGGCTGTCCGCGCCGGGTCGCAGGCAAGCGTCACGGTCGCCGGGACGCCCTCGGTCAACACGGTCCCTTCGCCCCAATCGAGCCGGTCGGCCAGCGCGACCGCGTCCTCGCCCGTGGCCTCCAGCACGGTGCCTTCGTTCTCCGTCATGCCGGTGGCGGCCAGCAGGATGGTCGCCGGGACGCCGCGTTCGCCGAAACCTGTTGCGTGTCGCGAGGTGAGCGAGACCGTGGCCCAGCCAAGGCGGGTCTGGCCGATCCGCAGCTTTACGTCGCCCATCGCGATCTCGCGCCCTTCGGGAAATCCGCTGAACAGTTTGGTGTTCGCGGTGTTGACGGTCCAATAGGCTTTGCCGGCAAGCTCGCGATTCCACACCAGTTCCCCGGTGTCGCTCGTCACGATCTTGTCGTCCGGTTTTACCGCGTCCGCCACTGCCGCGTCGGGCTCGTCGGAAAAGTCCATCGCGGTCTTGTGGACCAGTGGGAGTCGGCCGTCCAGCCCGACGGAGGCGATACTGGCGGCGACGGACCGTTGACGCACGAGCCGGTCGAAATAATTCGACGGCGACAGGGCGCCGGTCACGCTCTGATGAGCCGCGCGCACGTCGCCGCGCAGGAAGATGGCCGCACAGGCCGGCAGGTGCGCCAGCACATCGGTCCGCGCGATCATGCTGAAGAAATAGATGTTGCGCCGCGGCTCGAAATCGGGGCTGTGATTGTAGGTGTACTCGAATACGCCGTCCCAGCCCTGCAACGCCCCGTATGCCCGCAACATCGGTTGGCCTTCCGCGCCGAACTGGTTGGGGAACGGGTGATTGTATTCGCTGACCGTGTAGGGCTTGCCCGCCACGCGCTGGCCAGCCAGCGTCAGGATGCAGCTCATCGAGTTGACCATGGCTAGGTTACGGATCTCCCATCGCGTATGGACGCTCGGGTGGCACCAGTAGGCGTGATTGTCCACATAGTCCAGCTCGGCTTGCAGCATCGGTGGGCTGTAACCGCAGACCTGCGTCCCGGAGATCGGCGCCCGCAGCTTCAGCTCGTTCTTGAGATACGCGGCTATGCCGGTCCAATAGGCTCGCTCGGTGTCGATCAGGAACTGATAGAAGTCGCGTCGCGCCTGCTCGGGCGCGTACTCGCGGCTGCTGACGACCGGCGCCGCGCCGAGTTCGAAACCTGTGCTGTCGCCGAACGCGCCCGTCGCCCCGGGTTTGAACGATAGATCGTCGATCTCATACTCGCCGATCTTGAAACGCGTGAACTGGATCTCTGCCAGATCCGTGGTCTCCGTCGCGAGAAACGTGTGGTGGATGGTCTTCCACTGCGCGCCGACACGATAGGGCGCGACCAGTCCCAGCGATTGCCAACCGCCTCGCGTCCGTGCCACGGCGAAGCCGAGATCGGGCGCAGGCTCGCCCGCCACTTGTCGGACGCGAAACGAGACCGTATAGGGTTGATCCTTCTCGATCGACACACGCCGGTAGATCTTGGGGAACCGCTCGCTGCCGTCGCGCGTGACGGTCACTCGCAGCGCCCCGTCGGACGCGGCGACCGTGACTTCGGCCGTGCCCGGGTCCAGAATCCACCGCTGGCCGTCGAAGGCCACCGGCCCGTCGAACGCGCCCTCGGCGATCCGCTCGTCGCCCAGAGGCACGGGCCTCCACGCCCAGGCCGTCCGGAGCGCCTCGCCCGAGTCGTACTTCCTTTCCAGCCACGCGTTCCATTGACGCCGAAATTCATCGGCCAGGCGACCGGTCAACCGATCCAACGCCCCGCCGAGATAGTTGTTGATCAGCGCGTTTTCGTTGTTGATCTCCACCACCGCCACGCACGGATCGGCCGTGTAGGACAGCCCCGTGTAGCGGTTGACCCGCGTCAACAACGCCCGGGCGTAGGCCTTCTCCGAGGCGATCATCAGCGGGTCGAAAAAGCCGAGTCCTTTGGGGAAACGCGCCACGTGCAGGTTGATGTTCACATAGACGCCATGCTTTTTGAGCGCCGCGATCAGATAGTCCTGGCGATCGACGGCCTCGGGCGCAAAAGCGGGCATCGGCGCGGCGGGATCCGCACTGAAAGCTGCAGGCAGCTTGTCATTTGTACCGAAGATGCCGGTCTCCTTCGGCGTCATGAAGTTGCCATACTCGGCGTCGAAATAGTGCAGCCGGACACAGTTGATGCCGAACCGCGCCAGCCGCGCGGCCAGTTTATCCGCCTGCGAGTGCGTCGGGAAATTGGCGGGTCCGGTCAGATTTGTCGCGTGAAGCCTCAGCCTGCCCGCGTCGTTGACAAAGCGCCCGTTTTCGACGCGTGTAAACCCGTGCCTGCCCGCGGGCGCATCGACCAGGTGCGACATGTTGGCCGCGTTGTCGGGCGCGTCGTACGAGATCAGAAACGGAAACAGCGGCTGCTGCTCGGCCCCGGCCGCCAGGCTGGCAATCATCCCTAGCACACAGGTCCAACCGGCTCGCGTCGCAGTCATCATGTTGCGTTCTCCTTGAACTCTTGCTCCGGGGCATCACGATCGACGCCCTCGCAACGGACGCCATCTTTACCGTCGACAGATCCTTATGGTTCGTCGCCAAGCGGTGTGACGATGACATCGTCCAGCCGAACGGTTCCCTGCTGGTGGAAAAATCGAACGTACAATCTGGGCTCGTCCCCCTTGTCCACCGTCAAGCGAAAGGTTTTCCAGACGTCCGACTCGACGGCGAATTCCAGCGCGCCGGTCTGCCCTTTGAACGGATAACCCTTGTCCCTTCCATGCTCGTATTTTCCCGTCCAGAGCCGAGCCTTGCCATTGCCCGACGCGCGAAACGTGATCTGCAGCCTCTGCGCCGGCGCGACGTACCAGTTGCCGATGATCCCGCCCTCGAGCTCGACAAAATAGTTGTCGCTCGATTCCTTGTGCAACACCGTGCTGCCGGTGGCGTTGTGGTCGCACGTCCAATAGACCGGAACCACACGGGTCTTCCATTGCCCCTTCCACTGTCGGAAAGACGGCAGTTTGTCATTCTCGCAGACTTCGTTGAACGAGGCGTTTTTCCAGGCCGCCGGGTCATTTCCCTGGAACCGTCCGCTGACGCGGCTCGGGGTGAACCGGAGGACGCCGAAGTTGTCCACGCCGTGAAACTGGCCACCGCACCAACTGGACAACTCCCTCTGCTCCTCCAGTGTCCGACAGCGCGCGACATTCAGTTTCCAGGTCGCGCCGTCCAGACATTTCATGCCGATGCCCGACGTGGGAATTCGCATCTCCACAACCCAGCGGTCGCCCAAGACCTTGACCGCGTATTCTGCCCCGCTGTCATACGCGGTGTCGCGAGTGTGCAACCCATGTCGGGCGTCGATGATCGAGCCAGCGGAATTGACGATGTAATGATAGTACTGGTCACCCATATCGGGATAGTGCAGAAACATCTCGAGATTGTTGCCGATCTTGCTGTACGGCCCGTCCTTCGGAATCGTTTCCGCCGCGATCTGGTCCACAAGCGGCTCCATCGCCTCGACCGCCAGATAGAGGGCATCCGGCTCGTAGACGGCCCGAAAGTAAGTCTGTACTGGCTCGGACGCGGCGTGGACCCAGGGCGGCCGTTTGAATCCGGTCATCACGTCCGCCGTTTTCCAATCTCGTTCGGACAGCTCGCCATCGATGAGGATCGGCGACGTCTTCCGGTAGACATTCAATTCCTTATAGTTCTCGAGATAGGTCTTGCGGGCGGCCTCCCAGGTATAGCCAAAGATGTTCCGCTCTCGACGAACGTGCATCAAGGCCCGCGGGTCGGGATCGCGCGCGGCCGCCTCTTCGGCTCGGGCCAGCAGAGCCTTGAGCTGATCGTGAACGCCTGGCTGATCAAGACAGCGCCCCAGCGGCGCCCCCAATCCCCACCCCATGCAGCCGGGCGTCTCGAAAAAGGATTTCCCGAGCAGTGCTCGGAATTCCCGCATGCCCCCATCCCAGGCCTTTCCATAATAAAGCCGATTGCACTCGTCGTAGAGTTGCTCGAAATCCTGGTGGATGTCGAACATGAACTGGGCAGAGAGATAATTCGTCTGCCACATCGCGGCCCAATTCAAATTGTGTTCCGACATCGGACCGCGTCGCAGGGGCGCGTAGACCTCGGCGTCTGGCGGCGGGGGAACGATGCAGAAACTCGAACCGATCAGGCCCAACTCGGGATAATCCTTGAAATTCTGGTACAGAACCCGTTCCGCAGGCAGAAAATTGCTGCCGACCGAACCGTCCGCGGCGATTTCGTCGCGGTTATAGGCTTTGACGCCCAGCTCCTTCCACGCGAGATACAGCTTGTGAAACTCGCGGTTGACCGAGCACTCGGGATCGGTGATCGCGTGCCGCCAGCATTGATTGTTGAAGCTCAGACAGACGGTCAGGCGGGGATCGAGACGAATGCCGCTGGGCGGCATCCAGAAGTTCTGGTAAGCCCAGCCGCCCAGACGGGCAGCCGGCTTCACTTCCCAGACCCGCTGCGCTAGCTTTTGCACCAGCGTCCAGTAGCGGGTGGCCACGCGGTTGTTGGCTGCCTCGTCCGGCGGATCGAGCTTGCGGCACTCGCCGCATTCACACCAACCCGTGCCGTCATTGTTTCCGATGATGATCAATCCGTCACTGCCCGGCTGTGTCGCATAGGAAATCAGATTCTGGGCCATGATTTCGACGACTTCGGAATTGCTGGTGCAGGGCTGATATTTCTGATCATCCAACAGGATTCGTTTGCCGTCGATCATCGGAAAATACTCGGGATGCTGCCCAAACAGTTCCTCGACTTCTTCTTGTTTGGGATATTTGCCGAACAGCAGGACCGTGAGGATATGGCCGCCGATCGGGACGCCTCGCGCCCCCAGTTCTTGCATGTGTGTTCCATACTGCGGATCGTTCAGATGCGCCAGGCGGCACGTCACGGTCATCCCGTTGCGAACCTGCCATTCCCGGGTGTCAAAATAGGGTTTGCTGACGACGACCGAGTTTAGCTGCATCTCGCGATGCGTCAGATAGGGATTGCGAACCGTGTTCTGAGCGGGCACGGCGATCGTGGGGCGCGGTTGAAAATACTCGCCCTCGTCGCCCGGGAAAATCCAGCGGATTCCACCGCACGTTTTCAAGATGTCGTAGGCTCCATAGAGCGCGCCCACCGCGTCGCCGCCGATGATATAGAGGCCTTTTGCGTCGGCTCGGATCGCAAAACCTCCTGGCTCGAGCGGCGAATCCGCCGCCCCGGCAGCCGTGACGAGCGTCTGATCTTGGACCGTTCCGAGAAAGACGGGATAACGATCGCCGCTTTTGACTGCTGCGATCGTCGGGGCTTCGCCGCCCGAGATCTTCGCCAGATACGCAGCCAGTTCCCGCGCGGCATACTGCACAGGCGGAGCAGCGTCTTCGACCACGATGATCTGCGATACGGCCTTGCCATCTTTCAGCAGCGCAAACTCGGCCGCCCACAGTCCGGGCGTCAGCACAAGCTGAAGAAGTATGAACAGACACCTCGGCATCGGTTGGCTTCCCATGAGAATGAACGAGCAGGAGTGCGGCTCTTACCGTTGATATAATCTGACCGGGCCGACGAAGACCCAACTGGTATGGTTCGACACGGCGCGCTGTTCGATCACGCGGACCTGAAGCTTGATATTCGTGGCGTTTGCGACTGCGTCGGTCAGGTCCATCGTGACCCAGTCGTCCGCCTTCGGATCGGCAATATCGCGTGTGAAAAGCGTCTTCCCGTTGGCCAGAACTTCGATACGCCGCACGTTGTGATATCGCCGGTCAAGCCGCGTATCGACCAAGAATAGCTCGGCAAACAGACGACCCTCGAGCTCCGGTTTGGGGACGTTCAATTCGACGTAGCCGAAATCGCCGGGGGTAGAGCGGGTATTGATGGGAAGGAGAATCGCCGCCGCTTGTTGTCCATCACGTTCATAGAAGCCGACGCAATACGCGCCGCGGGCCATCGCCGGATGGCACGTCCAGTCGGCCGCGTCATACGTCTTCAGCGTTCCGGCAGGGACGGGGCGAGCTCGATTCTTAAAGAGCGCAGCCAGGTCTCCTTCTGATGGCTCATCGAGAAACGGTAGGAAATCCTTGATCGGTTGGTTGACAAAGGTTTTCCATTGGGCGAGCTTCTCCTGAAGCTGGGTTGACTCGATCGCCGCAACCGTCTTGGATTTAGCCAATCGGGCGCGCCAAAGATCCAAGACCGGCTCGATATCCTTCAGTTCGTCCAGTTCCTTGCTCAGCCGCGCGAGCATCGGCGGAATCTTGGCCTGGACCTCGGACAGATAAGCGTTGGCGGCATCGGCGTTCTGCTCGACCTGGATCTGTAGCGCCCGGAACTCGAAATCCGCATATTCATACTCGGGATATTCAAGCGTGGCCTGCTTGCGAGCAAATCTCAAGCTGACCTGAATGGGCTCCAAGTATTGGTAAACCAATCGCTCCCGGCCGATTGCCGTTTCGTCGGGTGATCCGTCTGCGAGGACGGCGGCCAGCTTGTCGAGCTTGTCCAGCAGCCCGAGCGCTTTCGGCCGATCTTGGGGCGTTTTCAGGCGAACAAGCGTATTGCCCGGCGCGCGGAAACCCCATCGGTCAGGCAGCCAATACAGCTGTTTGAGCTGGACCCACGTCTCGTCGAACTCGCGGATGGTGGCGACCTGAGACGGCCCCCACACATAATCGTAGATGGAATCGCGCAGCTTCGGCCAGTCGCAATCCTTGGGGTTCCACCCCCACTGGCCGAACATGCCTAGGGCGTATTCCGCCGGCCAGCCGCCGCACAGGGCCCATAAATTGATTCGGTCGGTGTACAAATCCGCGTCGCGGAGTTTGTCAAATTCAGGAGAACCCCAACCCGGAGTAATCGGCAGGAGGTTCATATAGCTCGGTTTGCCATCCTTGCGCTGCGTCGTCAGGATCGCGGAGGAATGGATGAACCCAGCCTTCGGGTCGGGGTAGCTCGTCTCGCAGTAGTTGTACCACCAGGCTGGCTTGCTTTTCAGTCCCATCTTCTGGCACAGCTCGTAGTCTGCCTTACAGGGAACGCGGGTGAAGATCCACGAACCGGTATTGAACGGTTCGATTTTCGCCATGGCCCAGTTGAGCGGCCGATCGATGGTCGAATACTCGGCGCCGCCCGGGGTAAACATCATGTGAATCCCCGTCATGCCGGTTTTCTGCATATAGTCCGAAGCGTACTGGGCCAAACGCACGGGATCGGCCCCGCCGCCCGTATCATCCATGGAAACCCAGATTCCGTCGCAGCCAAGTTCGAGCAATTCGTCAAACGTCTCGGTCAATTGCGAGTAGTCGTCTGCGTCCAGTCGGCAGGAGACGGTCCCGTACACAAAGAACGCCCGTTTCTTGTATTCCCGGAAAACGCGCTGGAACAACTCGGTGTCGATCGGTTTTCCGGGAGGGCAGCCCATCGACGATTTCCGCGCATCCATCGTCAGCGTGGCCGGCTGGGTCGGGTTGTCGCGAAAATCGCTGAAGTTGATGCGCGCATGAACATAGGCGTCCAACTGGCCGGGCTGGATCTGCTGGGCCATAACCGAATGAGGACGCCCGCGCCACGGGATGCTCGGCCAGTCCTTCACCGTCGCAACGGTGACCCGCGCGATGCCGTCGGCGTCTTTTTTGATCAAATCAAAGAACGCTTCGCCGCCATAGATCAGTCCGCCCTTGTCGGCTCCGCGAATGGTGATCCAATCGACATCCTCGCGTTTTTCAAAGACGACGCTAAACCCATTGAAGGGCAGGTCGCGCAGGGGCGCGCCCGAAAACTCGTACACTTGCCTCACGGCGCCGGTCAGTTTGTCGTGCTCCAGGATTGGCAAGGTCCGTTTGAAACGACGTTCGATGTGTGTCTGCAAGCGGCCGGCCGCGTACAGCTCCGGTTCGGACGCGTCCCGACCGACGACGATGGCCGCCGTTTCCGCCGTACCCAACACGAGCGTGTCGCCCGAGGCGTGATACTCTTTCGGCCGCGGCACCATCGGACAATCTTCCGCGAGGACAACCGGGCTCAAACATAGCAACGCGACAGACAGAAATCGTGCCTTCATCGGTGTTCTCCTAGTGTGTCCGGCGTATGGCTGCGAAGTCCGGATGGCGTCTCAACCATCGACGTCCGCGGCGTTCGTTCAGGACGGACGTCGATGCAAGGCTCGCGAATGGCGTTTCAGCGCACCAAGAAAATGCGGTCCACGAGGACCTGGGGTTTGACTTGGGAATCTCGCTGGTACGGACTGCCGACGAGCTTGATCGAGGCGTAGACGTTCCACTGGTTGTCGGCTTCGGGGAGATAGGCCGAGTCGATGCCAATGCTCAGCAGCCAGCTCCAATGCACCCAGAGGATCGTGGTCGGTTCGATCGCGAGCTTGCCGAGCGGATACAGGTGAAACTTGCCGTCCTGAGGAATTTCGTCTTGAGGGATCGTGCGATTCTCAAGGATTTTCTTTTGGGCGCGGTTGTAGACGCCCAGATTGAAGGGCCGGGCGTGGTATTCCGGGCTTTCGCGCTCGGGCAGGCTGCCGGCCCTGCCGCCCAGGCCATCGGGATCAGCGACAATCCGGACGCCGCCACGGAACTGGGCCCAATTGATGTCGACGACTTCCTTTCCCTTGAACTCGTCGGGAAGCTGCAACACATCGCCGCTGAACCGCAAACCGTCCGTTTCGACTCGGAGCTTAGCCTCGGCGAACTTCGCACTATTGCGCGGATAGGCGTCCGAGTTGTAGAAGATCTCGGCTTGTAGGAGTGAGTTCTTCTCGTAGCGTTTGAAAAGCGTCCGAAGGTCGGCCGCCAGAGTGCCGCCCGCCGGGAGCTTATCCTTGTAGCGGCGGTTGAGGTTTAGCAGAGCCGCATCGACCGGGACGCGCTCGCGGCCGATATTTTTCAGCAACGCCGAATCGTCGGCGGCCAAGCGCTCGGCTTCGTCGAGCAGCCCGTTGACGGTGGTGAAGAAGTCGTGGTCAAGATAGGTTAGCGCGTTGGGCGTGGCGAGCCCAAGCGCCATGTCGGCGGCCTTTTCGCGATCCTGAAGATAGTTGAGGTATTTGAGCATCGGCACAGCGGCGGGTCCATACAGAGCCTTGCAGAAACGCTGGGCCAGTTGGTCGTACGATTGGTCAGGATCCTGCATCATCTTCAGCCCGAACCAGACTTTGAAAGGGAAAAAGCTGGTCACGTCCGGCGCCTCGCACTCGACGAACGACGTCTTGACGCGGTGGTCGCGATAGAATCGCATGTCCTCCTGGAGATGGCGCGCGTTGAGATACGGTGGATGATAGGGCTTGGTGTATATGATCCAGTAATCCCAGACGGCCAGATGCGGCGAGATCTCGGCCCAACGGACGAAATTGTCGTGATAATCCTGGTTGCGCGGATGGCTGACGGGAAATTGGGTATCGGCCTTGCCGGAGGGAAAGAACTCGCAGCCCAGTTTGCAGACGCGGACAAGCACGTTGTCGGCGGGCTTGATGTGCTGAGGCGCATCGAGCGTAAAGGTGTAGGCGAACGTCTGGACGTAGATGTCAGGGTACTCTTGGGCGATATCGGCGGCGACGAAGTTGATGAAGTCCAGGAGCACGCCGCTGTAGGCGCCCTCGCGCTCGAGCACGGCCAGGCAGCCGGGGCATTGGCATTCGCCGTGACAGTCGTTGTGGCTGATGTCGTAGATCCGCGGATAGAGGGCCGGTGACGCAGCCTTCTCGCGATCACGGCGGATAAAGGCGCGAAGCTGGGCGCAGACGGCTTTGCGCACCTCCGGGTTGGTCAGGCAGATCTGCGAGGGTCCCGAACCGGAGGTCGATCGGACGCGCTGGCCGTTCTTGTTCAACGCGAACCACTCGTCAGGCCAGTCCTTGTTGGTGTAGGCATGGAATGTATGGCAGCCGCCGGGCGAGCCGTGGGGCTCGCAACCACCCAGTTCTTCGGGAATGTAGACCTGGGCGTTCATCTTGTTGCGCACGAGAAATCGAGTCGTGGCGTTCGACAGGCCGACACCGCTGTAGATGCACCGGTTCATGATGGCCGGTTTGGCGCGCACGTTCCAGGCGATCGTCTGGCGCTCGAGCGTGGGGACACTTTCCGACCCGACATCGGGCCAAGTGACGCCGAGCCGTTCGAGAAGATCATAGACGCCATACAGCGTGCCACGAGGACGCCCGCCGGTGACGATCAGGTTTCCATCTGTGGCCCGCAGAATCCACTCCTCCCGATCGAGCTCGCCGCAATCGATGCCGGCCTGCCTGGCCAGCGACGTCGGGCCGACGTAGACCGCCCGCCCGGTTGCTTGCGCCTCGGAAACCGTCACGCACGGCACGCCGGTCATTTTACTCACGTAGGCGTCGAGTTCCTCCGCGGCCGTCCGTTCGGCGGCGGTCGCCGCGTCGGCGAGGACGATCGTCACTGACTGGCCCTTTTCCAGGACGAAGGCGTCTTCGCCCGCGGCACCCGAAGCGAGGAAAGCGAAAGCGAACACGCAGGCAACGACTCGATACACGGCGGGGCTCCTTTCGAGACTGGGCAGCGCAATGGCGGGCAGTGCTGGCTCTTTCGTAGGCAGATCTTCTGAATGTCCGCTCGACCCAGGCCGGGCGGTCCGTTCGCAGACGCCCACGATAATTGGCATTAGAGCACATGGGCCGACAGAATCAACACGCGGCGAAAAGCTGGCCATTTTACCAAGCTCTAACGCCGCCCGAGCGGTCACCGCCGTTTGCCCGTTCAGGCCTGTCGTTGCAGCCCGTTCGTGCCGCGTCAGTGCCTTCTTCACCGTATCCGACGCGACACGTTTCATCCACCGTCACGAGCCCCCGCGGGCGCCCAAGCGCTGCTTGACCAAAAAGCTGATCTGGCCCGCCAATGCTAGAAACGCATGCCCCGCCGCTGTAGCCCCAATGTAGACCGCCAACGCTAAGGTCCAGTGGTGTGGGCTTACGGCCGCTGTCTCTCCCTCTATGAGCACAAGCGTTCACCGCCGAACGAATCCGTTGACGAACAAAAAGGCAGCGGCAGCCGCAATTGCTAGGGCCAAACGATTCCGTCGCGGCCGAAACATGTCACCTGCCTATCTTCCAAACGGCGCGTGCCGCTGCTCCACTCCGCCAGAACTGCTTGGCAGGCGAACCGTCACGGCGACTATTGCGTCCGCGATCATTCGTCTGCCGCAGGTCGGGCCCCCGCGAAAAAACAATCGCGTGACCAGCGCGCGTCAGGCCGCGATCGCAGCGTCGCGAGCTTGGGCGTCAGTCTGAGACGAATAGGAAGACGACGGCAAGCACCAAGAGGATAGGCGCCCAATACTCCATCGGGATAAAGAAGAAGGTGTTATCGACGCCGACGATAACCTCGTCCCCCGTCTCAGGATCGATAAGGACCTTCCCCTGCCGGCGCTTGAGCGTCCGGCCAACGACGCCGACGATAATCGCCGCGACAACGAATGACACGAACTTCGGCCAGCCATGAGACTGATAGTAGTGATCATCTTGAAACCAGGCTTCAACAAGGGCCTCCGTCCCGAGTCCGCAACCGAACGTGATCACCGCGACAAGGAAGCCCAGACCACCCCAGATCATCATGGCATCGCCTCCAAGAAGGATCCGTCGCCTGGTGTCGTCCATGCCCGACCGCTCGGCGACGCGTTCTGTTTTTCGGGGCGCCCCGCATGTCCCACCGGTTCACGGCTTTGTTCTCGCCCTTCCGCCATTCGCGATTGGGACGGGTCGGAGTTCGCGGGATTCCGGATCGCACCAACCGCCCTCTTGGGCAAGCCGCCCGCGACATTATCTCGGCCCCAGATCCGTTTGGCAATCAGTTCGCGGTTCAGTAAGGTTCTGTCTCGTTCGTCCAGCGAACCGCCTAGGTACGATTGGGCCGGACAACAATCGTGGCAACCTAGCGGGTGACAATCCGCTTTGGTTTCCGAACACGCCCGACCCACCAGTCGCGTACCCCTCGTTGTCGCTTTTCACCAACGCCTAGCCCAAAGGGGAGCATTGAGCGGCTCTGGAACCATGCCTCGCAGACAGGCGATTACACGATTGCCTCGGACGAGTCGTCCTTCAACATACTCAAACGTGCCGCCGTGAGGATCGATACCATGTCTGCTATCAAATGACGCGCTTGTCGTCGGGACCGACGGCAAAGCTTGTTTGGGAGCGTCACGGCCAATCAATCTTGGAAGAACAGTGAATCCTTCGGGCAAGTTATCCCTTGATTTCAAAGTCTGCCAAGAAGGACAGTCGATGATTAGCGTTCGGTCATCTGCGAACTTGGCTCGACCGCCCCAGGTGTCAGACTGTGGCCACAGAGCCAAGGCCGTCAACCACGGAAGTTTGCTGACGGCCGTCCATGCCGTGGCGACGCCGCGAGTTGTACTTCCGTGATGCTTGGTTGCGAAATAGGCGAACAACTCGCCATTTGGCGAGACGCTGCAACCGTCCTCGTAGATGCGACCATGAAACCAAGCGCCTGGTGTGACGACGTCGGACTCTGTGTTCCACGCGAGCAGTCGCACCCACTTGGATGGTCGGCGGCATAAGATTGCGGTCATCGGAGAAGATGACGAAAACTGGATATGTACGCGTGGATTCGCGACATCGTCTCCGTGTGGAATTGCGATCAGGAATACCAGGCGGCAGACGTAGATGTCAATCTCAATCCAAGGCCGACGGCGCCACAAGTCGTGTGTCAAACAAGACTTGATCGAGGTAGGTTTCACTCCAGCGAGCGGTGACCCGAGTGTTCTCGACGCGGACTTGTAACCTAGCGCGGCCCGCAGCCGCAACCAAACAAGGGCCGAGAAATATTGAGGAAGACCATGAATCACACGAATAAAAATATCGCGTCCAACTGTTTGTCTTCATCCCCGCTATCCGTTTCCATCCGTCGTGATGCGCCTGTCACGTCTCTCCCGGCTACGACCGTAACGGCAATCGCACGTACCGCGAGAACATCGTCGCGACGGCCGCCGAGGCGGTGGATCGTCTGCGAGTACGACCTGTTCAAACGTGACGCCGTAGACGATAATGGCTGGCGTCCTCCTTCACGAAGCAAGCCGCTCGAATAACGAACTCGTATGCTCGTTCAAAAGGCGTCCACCATGATGTCTGCGCGCATGTCGCGGGCCTTGGCGATCGAATCGCTCGAAGCCCGCTGTCTGCTGCACGGCGGCGCCGCGCTCGTGGCTGCGTCGTCCGCCGCCTCGGCGGGCGAAGGCGAAGCCGCGGCCATGCCGGACTTCACCCTGACCGACGTCAACCCGGCCTCGTCGACCGGCAATCGTCCGGTTTCACCTCGAGACTATCTGGAACAAGTCTCTGGCTGGTACTTCGGGCATGCCATGTGAGGATACTGCAGTAGCCAGTTTGGCTACCTCGATGCGATGCAACAGGACTTGCAGTCGGCGTACCCGGCGCTGCGCGTTCGACTGGTCGGAATCAACGAACGCGGACAAGAGCCGGGAAACGCCAACACCACCGCCGGGCGAACCTTGCCGTGGCTGCAGGACGTGGACGCCAACGGCGACAGCATCTCCGACACGTTCAACCTGTGGCAGGTGACCTTTCGCGACGTCGTGATTTTGGACGGCGCCAACGTCCGCGTCGGTGTCTACAACCTGACGACGCACGATCTGGCGATACCGTCGAACTACGACACCTTGCGGCAGATGCTGGTCGATGCGGCGATGGCCAGCCAGTTGCCCTGGCAAAACGCCGCCTGGGCGTTGGACGTAGACGATAATGGCGCGGTCACGCCGCGAGACGCGTTGATCCTGATCAACCGCTTGAACGACGTGGGGCCAGCCCGACTGCCTCCGCCGACGACCAGCCACTTGTCTGCGCCCTTCTATGACGTCAGCGGCGACAATCAGATTACGCCGCAGGACGCCCTGCGGGTGATCAACTATTTGAACAGCGGCGGCAACGCCGCGGGATCTGCCGAAGGCGAGCGATCTGGACTGGGCATACAACCGATCGAACTGCCAGCCATCGCAGTCCGCCCGGTCGCGGATCATCCCGTAAGCGTCGCAGACGACACGACGCGATGGACCGCGGCGCCCCACACACACCCGTCGTCGTGGGCCGTGGCTCAAGTCTCGCAGCCGATGTCTCGGGATCCGTGGCTCGCTAATGTCGACCGTGTGATGTCCGCGGACGAGACGGTCGATGTCGTCACCGCGATGCGGGTTCGCCACGGTAACCACCGAGCGAACGATGGGGTACTCGAACATCCGCTGATCGCCCAGTGGCCAGGCGACCGGTGGCTATCCCTGGATTGGCTCTCGGGCGCTCCACACCTGGTCGCATGACGGTCGCACCATTGCGTTTCGGCCGCGAGTTACACGGCGCGAGCCGCCTCGCGGATCAGGCTCCACGCCTGTTCGACGTGGCGCAGTTCGGTGTTGGTCTGGGCGACGCACAGCCGCAGCGTGTGCCTGTCGTCCAAACGCGTGTGCGATAGGAACAGGCGTCCCGAACGATTCACGTGGTCCATGATCCGCTGGTTGACCGCGTCGCCGCCGCGATGCCGAAAGCAAACCAGATTCAACACGGCGGGCGCAGCCAATTCAAAATCCGGGTCGTCGGCGATCCAGCCGGCAAGCTGCTGGGCGATTGCGACGTGGCGGCGAACGCGATCCTGCAGGCCGCGCACGCCAAAACTGCGAATGACGAACCAAAGCTTGAGTGATCGGAAGCGTCTGCCCAGCGGGATCTGCCAATCGCGATAGTCGATCACGCCTTGCGACTCGGTCGCCGGATTCCGCAGATATTCGGGCATGATGGACAGCGCTTGCGTCAGCGCCTGGCGGTCGGCGACAAAAAAACAGTCGCAGTCGAAATTGACAAACATCCACTTGTGCGGATTGAAGCAATAGCTGTCCGCGATTTCGAGCCCCGCGTGGATGTGACGAAACTCGGGGCACAGTGCCGCGGTTCCCGCCATCGCCGCGTCGACGTGCAGCCAGAGGCCGTAGCGCTGACAGATCTCGCCAATTCGCGGCACCGGATCGACGCTGCCGCACGAGGTCGTGCCGACCGTGGCCGTGACAAAGCACGGCGTCAGTCCCGCCGCGCGATCCGCCTCGATCGCGGCTTGCAGCGCGTCGGCTCGCATGGCGAAACACTCGTCGCTCGGAATTTTGCGCAGGTTGTCGGTCCCCAAGCCGGCGACGTTCATCGCCTTCTCGATCGACGAATGGGCGTGTTCCGAGGCGTACGCGACCAACCGGCGATCGACGCCCGTGTGTCGCGTCCTGCCGTCGGTCGCGCGCTCGCGGGCGGCCAATAGCGCGCACAGCGATGCGCTGGACGCCGCGTCCTGGATCACGCCGCCACCGGCGCCCGTCGAGAGGAATCGATCGGGCAGGCCCAGCATCTCGACGATCCAGTCGAGCATGTGCGTCTCGAGCTCGGTACAGGCTGGGCTGGTCAGCCACAACATGCCTTGAACACCCAACCCCGCTGCGAGCAGATCCGCCAGGATCGACGGCCCTGAGTTGTTGCAGGGAAAAAAAGCAAAAAAATTGGGCGATTGCCAGTGGGTGATGCCCGGCAGAATCACTCGCTCGACATCGGCCATCAGCGCTTCGAACGCCTCCGGCGCGTCCGGCGGATGCGGCGGAAGCTGTGCGCGAACCTGTCCCGGCTCGAGCTGCGCCAGCACCGGATACTGCTCGACGTTCTCCAGATAGCGCGCGATCCAGTCTACCAACTGGTGGCCGGATTCACGAAAGGATGTGTTTGTCATTCGTCAGTGGTCAGTGGTCAGTGGTCAGTGGTCAGTGACCGGCGAGCGGTGATTCGTGTGTTGTCCATTCATCGATGTTGGTTTGTCGCACCCGTCAGAACACGAATTCCCGCTGCCTGATAATCGCGGCTACGGCCAATGTTTGGCCTTGACTGCGCACTGGGAACCAATCTCATCCTCACTTGCCAAGTTCCGCGACCAGCGCCTCTGCGTCGTAGACGTGACGCAGCGACTCGATGATCGCCCGCGCGTCGACGGCGACCGAGCGGCCCTGCTTGTCGGTATAGATGAAGTCCCAAACCAGCGACGGCGGGTTGCCATCGAAGATGACCCCTACGAACGCACCGTCGCGATCGACGACCGGGCTGCCCGAGTTGCCGCCGATGATGTCGTTGGTGCAGATGAAGTTGTACGGCGTGTCCAGGTTCAGCCGGTCCTTCCGATCCAGCCACGATTGAGGCAGCGCGTACGGCGGTACGTTGTCGTGCTCGGCCGCGCGCTGGTATCCGCCAGCGATCGTTGTCAATGGCGGGACGATCGTCCCTTGGTCGTCCTCATAGCCCTTGACCACGCCGATGGACAACCGCAACGTGAAGGTCGCGTCCGGGTACACCGACGTTCCCAGCAAGCGGAAGCGCGCATCGGCCAGTCTGGCGTAGGCTTGTCGCTGCGGCTCTTCGACCTGCTGTTCGTATCGCGTACGGATCTGCCGCGCCGTGTCGTCCACCAGTCGTGCCAGCAGGATCATGGGATCTGACGACGCATCGACGGTCGCGGCGCCTCCGTCCGCCAGCTGTCTCCGCAGGGCAACGTCCTGCAGGCGGCTGCCCGCCACCAACTCGGCCGCGCGTTGCCGTGGCGACTTGCCTGCTAGCACCTTTTGCACCAGCGGGTCGCGCATCCCGGCCAACTCGACGTACAGGCCCAGCGAATCCGCCAAACCGAGCGTTTCCAAATCGTCGTAAATGGGGGCGTCGGAATACAACTGTTGCAGGAGCGAATCGCGGTTCGAGGTGCGATATTCGCGCAGCCGGTCGGCATTGTCTTTGACGTCTTCGGCGGCCATCCGCACAAGGGATCGGGCAACGACGAACTTCTGGCTGTTGAACGCCAGTCCCCGCTCGAGCAACTGGTAAGGGACGTAGATCGGCTCCCAGGCTCGCAGAGTCTGGGCGATATCCGACCACGGATTCCCGCAGGCCTCGCGCAGCGTCGGATCGGCGGCGACCGCGTCGCGCAGTTTTTTCTCTTCGATGGCTTTGCGTCGAATCAGCGCGGGATCTTGAAGCCCTGCCAGACCACCCAAACGAGCTTTGCGGCTGTTGGCGATGCCGAACAAGTCATCCTTGGCGCGGCGGGCGTTTTCGTGGTTTCGCTCGCTGAACGTCATCAACTGGACCTCGCGACGCCGCAGGACGTTCAAGATGAACGGAAACGCGCGATCGCGCAGGAACTCGAGATGAGCGACCGTGTTCTGGCGACTGGTGTGTCCGGGATGGCCCGAGACGAACACCAGATCGCCATCGGCGACGCCCCGTTCGCTCCACTTCAGGAAATGGGGCGGCCGGATCGGCTCGCCGTTCTCGTACACCCGAAACAGACAGAAGTCCAAGTCGTAACGCGGGTATTCGAAATTGTCCGGGTCGCCGCCGAAAAAAGCGATGTCCTGCTCGGGGGCGAACACCAATCGCACATCGGTGTACTTGCGGAACCGATACAGATGGTACAGGCCGCCCTGATACAGGGTCACCACGTCGCTGCGCAAGCCGGTTTTGTCCAGCGACTCTTGCTCGATCGTGGCCATCACCGCCTGCCTGGCCTTGACCGCCTCGGCCGGGTCCATGCCTGCCGTGACCGCCGCGTTGACGCGCGCGGTGACGTCCTCGATGCTGATCAGCACGTTCAGCTCGAGATCCAGGCATTTGATCTCCTCGTCTCGTGTGCGCGCCAGGAATCCACTGGCCAGCAAATCGTGTTCGGCCGTGCTCAGTTTCTGGATCGCGTCCGCCCCGACGTGATGGTTCGTCAGCACAAGTCCGTGTGACGAGACGAACGATCCGGAACCGCCGCTGTTGAACCGGACCGAGGCCTGCTGTAAATGATCGAGCCAATCCCGCGTCGCTTCGAATTGATGCCTAGTCTCCAGCAGTTTCGTCGGCGGCTGGTTCAACAGCCACATGCCTTCGTCGGCCGATAGATCAAGGGTCGGTTGAAACAACGTCAGCATCATCGCCGCCAAGAAAAAGGGACTACAGCGCCGCGTCCACATCGTGAAAGACCTCCTGGTTTCTCTCATTGCCACGATTCGAGACATCGCTCGCGATACGGTTCCGCGCCCTCGCGATCCAACACCCTCCGGACCGTGCGCCACGCAGTGTGCAACTGACCAGAATAACGCCCCACGCAGATGATCGTCAACCGTCGCCGGGCGGACAGATGCACCGGCTCCGATGCAGCGGGCCACGGCTTGCGACGCGCGGTGAACATGCGCCACGCCCCGTAAACCTTAGAGCCCGGCTTGCGAACGGTGCGCGACAAACGTGTGCGACGATGGGCGGCGGTCTTGCGTCGCACGCGCAGGGCGTCGCGGCGCTGCGTCCGTCGAAGGGCTGCTTCTGTCAGGCGCCGCGGTCCCGCGCCAGATCTGTCGCTGGACGTCCGAGGTTCCGTCGGCCCCTGGTATGGCGTTGCACAAACGGCAGGATGCCGCTTCTACCGCGGTCACTGGACGTCCGACGCTCCGTCCGTCTCCAGACTGTCTAGCGCTCGACGGGCGACCGCATAGCGAATCGCGGCCTGTCGCACCTGCGGCGGCAGACGCAGGCCGAGGGCGTCTTTGGCCGCCACGGCGTCGCCGTACACGATGGCTTCGGCGACGTCGTCCGATGCGCGGACGACGGACCCGCCCTCGAACAGCGCGCTGACGCGGCCAGCCAGTGTCGAACGCGACCGACGATCCAACTGCTGCCGGGCGGTCGATAGGGTTTGCCACAGATCAGACTCGGCCCGAACCAGACGCTGTGCCGCGGCTTTGGCCGAAGCGTCGCCTTCGGCATACAGCGCCACGACAAACCGACGCCGTCCGCAGACGGTCGTGTCGTCGCCGGACGCGAGCAACGCGCTGCGCTTGGCGACTCCGAACGCGGCACAACTGAGGTGGAGATAGTCCGCCCGCCAGGCCGCTGAGACACGCATCACCAAAGTGAATCGCTTGGCGCCTTCGAACGCCGTCGTCCGGCTGCGGCGAAGTCTGAAATACACGCTGTGCCCGCGATCCCGCGTGCCGCTAGCAGCCACCATCGTCATCGGCGGCGCCAGCTCGTAACGTTCCGTGCTGCACGTCTTCGATCCCAGTTCTCCCGAGCCGTTCAGCTTGAGCGGCCAGTCGAGCGGCGCCGCCGCGGTCATACCGAGCCCGCGGTTCGTCTCCTGCTTGTTCTCGACGATCACGTTGCCGGCCAGCTCGCTGGCCAATGTTGTCTTGGGCGCATAGTCCACGATCCGCAGCGTCTGCCGAGGGCTTTCGAGACGGTAAAAATACTCGAGCAAATCGGTCTCGTCGCCGGACTGGACCAACGACGAAATGTCGATCTGCGTCTCGACCAGCCGTTCATCCGGGTTGGTTTCCTGAAAGGCTTCCGGCGTTACGTCACGACAAGCCGCCACCGCCGGGGCGTCGAAAGACACAGCCACGGACGCGGCGATCACCGACCCCGCTCCGTCGCCGAACACGCCACCCTCGAACATGCCGCCGCCGAACACGCCTGAGACACCGAACACCGCCGCAAAAAGAAGCCGCGCGACGTCGCCCCGAAGCCGTGGGGTCAAGTCGATTGAACATCCGCGCGCGGACGATGCGTCTTTGCTGGCGACATGCGTTCGATCGCGCTTGCGCATCGGCCCGCCAGCACCCCGTCGCTTCTGTGCCGCCAAACCCTTCCCCAATGCGCGACGTGAAAGATCCCGATCCATCTGTTGTGCACTCCGTCAACGATGGCACGGGCGTCCGGCCTGTGCAACTTCTCCTCTCCAATCCCTTTGGAGGCCGTTCAGTCAACGCGAACTCGACGTCCGCTCGAGAGCGAGCTCAGAAGATCGACGGTCAACGCAAAACCAGCGCTACCATCGACGCATGGTGCTAGCGTTCGCGCCCTGCGGGACAGCAAAGACGCCGATCGCCCTCAGAGGAATATTAGGCAACGCCAACGGCCGGTCAAGCCAAAATGCGCACGTCGCGCGGCACGGGCCGGGACGTCGCACAGATGATCGCCATCGTGTGACGGACGGACGCGGTTCAGTCCAACGGAAGCCATTCGATTCCGGTCCGCGTCGCCCGCAGCCGTTTGGCGCGGATGTTCGAGCCGGCGCCTTCTTCGTAGTACACGATCAACACGGTCCCGTCCTTCAAGTTGACCATCGACGGATAGGCGCCGCCGACCGTGTCGACCAGCACGTTCTCGCTCCAGGTCTGACACTCGTCCAAGCTGTAGTGCAAGCTGGTCGCCGGCAGACGATGGGCCAAAAGAATGATGTCGTCCGCGGTGCGCAAAAAGTAAGGACAGTGACCCGGAAAACCCATCGGTTGCGACACTGTCCAGGTGTCGCCTCGGTCCTTGGAGATCGCGCTGCACATGGCCGGACGCTGCGCCGCGTACAACGTGCCGTCCCGCAGCTCGATCACCTCGGTCTCGGCGTCCAGCCGCACGCCACCGTTGTCGATGTCGACGGCCGGCAGCCAGGTCTGACCGCCATCGTCGCTGCGTCCGACGGCGCCGCGGGCGGTCCCGCTTTCTTCCTTGTACAACCCCAGGACCAGCCGCCCGTCGGACAGTTCGCGGATCGGCGAACTACAGTAGTAGTTGTCATAGATCCGCCGCGGCGGCGACCACGTGTCACCCAGATCGGTCGACGTGACGACCCACGTTCCCTGCCCCGCGAAACCCCGCCCCTGGCCCGGTGTTTTGCGGAGCGAGAAAAAGTTGCAGATCAGCAGGCCGTTTTTCAACTGGACGATCGACGGGTCCCGATCGTCGTCGGGACCGTCGTACAGCGTCGCCGCGGAGCTCCATGTACGGCCTTCGTCGGACGAGGTCGCGTAGGCGATCCGCCCGCCCTTGGGCAATTGCTCGTTCGGCAAGGCCACATGGCCATAGCCGGCGTAGAAGACCGCCATCAGCCGTCCGTCGCTCAATCGGCACACGTCCGGAAAGGCCTCGTACGCGCCCGCTCCGGCGTCCGTGCACACGAACACGTGCAGCGGCGGCGGGATGACGAACGGGGTCTGTGCCCGCTGTGCGACGCCTCGCACCGCAATGTCCTTGACATGGGCGATGCCTTGATTGGCATAGAACCCGATCCGGCCGCCGGCGAGCCGCGCGTCTTGCGCTTCGTACAGCAGTTTGCCGTTCAGCCACACGCGCAACGTATCGCCGACGCACTCCAACCGTCCGGTGTGCCATTGCCCGGCCGGTTTGTCCAACCCGGCGACCCGCTTCAGCTCGTTCCACGATTGGTTCACGTCCGAGCGGACCAGGATGGCCTGCGCGCGATCAAAGTGGACATAGTAGTAGGTCATCGCGTCGCTGGCTCGCACGATAAACCCACACGCCAGCACGCCCGTCGGCTGGGATTCGACCAGAAAGCTTGCATCCAGCGCAACATCAGCGAACTGCCACGGCGTAAAGAACGCCCGACACATCTCTTGGCGGCCGTCCAGCACCAGTTCACCGTTCCGGACCGTACCCGTCTTGTCCGAGAACACCCATTGCCCCGCCGCGTCCGGCGCCGCAAGGTCGATCGTCATCACGTCGCTGGCGCTGACGGGCTGCGCGTCTGCACCGTCGACAACAAATGCTGGACAGACCACGGCGAGACCGATGGTCACGATGGTCAAGAAACGGCGGGCGGCATGGACGAACATGGTACATCTCCTGGGGGTTCTAACCGTACATCATCTGCTGATCGTAAGCGCTCGGAGCAGCGGGCAATAGTAGGCCCACGCCACGTGCCGCAACAGGCGTGACCGCAACACGTGTGACGCAGCACGCCGGGGCCCGGATCGGCGGATGTCCAGCGGCGAGCATCCGCGGCCCCGGCGATCTGGCGTGTCGCGCGCCCACACGACGACCGCTGCGCGAACCGGGTGGAAGGGCCCGCTGCACGCTCCTAAACCAATCCGGTCATCGTATGAAACGCGATCACCAGAAACACGGCGGCCGTCTTGATCAGCGTGAGCGCAAAGATGTCCAGATACGACTGTCGGTGGGTCAGTCCCGTGATGGCCAGCAGCGTGATCACAGCCCCGTTGTGCGGCAGCGTGTCCATGCCGCCCGAGGCCATCGCCGCGACGCGATGCAGAACCTCGGGGCTGATTCCGGCCAGCCGCGCAGCCTCGAGGTACTGGTTTCCCATCGCGCCCAGCGCGATGGCCAGTCCGCCCGACGCCGAGCCGGTGATGCCGGCCAGCACGTTGACCGAGACGGCTTGGTTGACCAGCGGATGGGCAAATGCCCCGCTGATGGCGGCCTTGACGGTCGCGAACCCGGCCAGGCTGGCGACGACGGTCCCAAACCCGAACTCCGAGGCCGTGTTCATCGTGGCCAGCAACGCGCCGTGAACCGCGTGCGTCAAACCACTTTTCACGGTCGGCATGATCCGCCCGTATCCGATGACAAAGGTGACTGCGATCCCGGCCAACAGGGCCAGTTCGATCGACCAGATGCTGACGATGCCGGCGACATTGATCGCGGCGAACTTGGGCAAGCCGATCGCGGCGAAATCGAACGATTCGCCGTACCATCGTGGCAGGCTGCGCGTGAAGATCAGGTTCAAGACGCCCACCAGGATCAGCGGCAGGATCGCCAGCCACGGATGGGGAAGCCGTCCGGCGGCCGACGTCTGCTCTGGCTCGTTCAAGTGCCCCGCGCCGTAGCCTTCGCCTCGAGCGGACGCTCGTCGGGCGCGCCAGCGCAGATAAGCCAAGCCGACCCCGAAAACGACCATCGCGCCAAAGATACCGAGAATCGGCGCAGCATAGGCCGTCGTGTCGAAAAACGTCGTCGGAATGATGTTCTGAATCTGCGGAGTTCCGGGCAACGCGTCCATCGTAAACGTGAAACTGCCCAGCGCGATCGTGCCGGGAATCAGCCGCTTGGGCAGCTCCGCCTCGCGAAACAGGCTGGCCGCGAACGGGTACGCGGCAAAGGCGACGACGAATAGGCTGACACCGCCGTAGGTCAACACGGCGCACGCCAGCACGATCGCCACCATCGCGTGTCGAGGCCCGAGCAGTTTGACGATCGCTTTGGAGATCGAAGCCGCGGCCCCTGACAGTTCGATCACCTTGCCGAACACGGCGCCCAACAGGAAGACGGCAAAATACTTCTGCACAAACTCGGCCAGCGTCGCCATAAAGACGTTCGAATGGAACGGCAGCCCGTACGCCAGCCCATCGGTCAGCACCACGCCCAACAGCGCGCACAGCGGTGCGAACAGGATGACCGAGTACCCCCGGTACGCAACCAGCATCAACAGCCCGAGCGGCAGACCAATCGCTAGCAGATCCAACCGCAACCTCCTCTCAGACGCGACCGCGCCGCAAACAAACGTTGCCTCTACCGCCGATAGATTACCGGCGTCGCGGCAGCGCGGCTAGGCTTGCGTGCGGACGATTTCGGAACCCAACGGACGTCGAGACGGCCCAGGCGATCAAACACTCGGTTTTCTCCGATGATTCACACTTCTTTTGAGGCTGCGCTTGAAGTAGACTGCACAGCGGCGAGGGAATCCGGAGACCATGACGAACTACCGCAATTTTGAGATCCGCGAGCACGACGGCGTGCTCGTCCTAAACCTGTCCGATGTCGGATCGGATCGCGACGCGGCCAACGAGGCTGGCCGCGAGCTGGCCCAGTTTGCCCAGCAGCGAAAACCGAAGCGACTGTTGGTCAACTTTCGCAACAACTCGCGTCTGTCATCGCTGCTGGTGGGCAAATTGTTGCAATTGGTCCGAGCGGTCCAGGCCGGCGGCGGCCGAGTCGAGTGCTGCAACCTGTCCGAAGATTTTCAACAGGTCCTGGGAATGCTCGGCCGCTCGTTGCCGTTCGACTATGCGGGAAGGACCGAAGCCGAGGTGATCGAGATTCTGAAAGGGCCGTAGGACGCGCCGCCCGCGGGTTCGACGCAGGATCTTCGGACGGCGTTGCCCTGGTGTGCCGCGGCCAAACCGCCCGTCGTCAGGCGACCGCTCGCGCCTCTGGCGCGTGTTCGATTCGCGGCGGACGAAGCAGAAGCGCAAAGACGGCCGCGATCAGCAGCAGGCCCGCTGCCAGATAGCACGAATACGCGAAGGTCTGGTACGCGTCATACATCCGGCCGGCCACCAGCGATAGGGCAAAACCGCCGATCCCCCACGAGGTGAACACCAGGCCATAGTTGACCCCAAAGTTCGTCAGGCCGTAGAAATCCTTGGTGACCGACGGATAAAGCGCCAAATTGGCGCCGTAATTGGCGCCCATCAGCGCGGACAACACGGCCAACACCGGCACGGTCGCCAGCGGCGATCCGACCGTGGCCCGAGTCAACACCAACATCAACGCGGCCTGAAACAGCAGACAGCCGATGATCGTCGGCTTGCGTCCCAGCTTGTCGGATACGGTTCCGGCGATGATCCGCCCCGCTCCGTTACCCACCGCCAGGGACGCCACCAAGAGAAAACCCAAAGCCTGCCCGGCTTGTTTGTCCGCGATCACGGCCAGTTTGGCGATGATCATCAGCCCGGCGCCGGCCCCGCAGGCGTACATGAACCACAGCAGATAGAACTGCGGCGTCCGCAGCATCTCTGACGGCGAAAAGTCCTCTTTCTTGGCGGCCGCCCCCGGGTTGGGCGTCGTCGCGCCGGCCGGCACGTAGCCCTGAGGAGGCGTTCGCAGCAACTGGGCCAACAGAACGACAATCACCAAGAAGACGACACCGAGCGAGAACATCGTGTGCGGAACGCCGCCTTCGAGTCCGATCAACCAATTGGTCAACGGAGCGGCATAGACCGACGCCAAGCCGAATCCGGACACGACAATTCCGGCGATCATGCCGGTTCGCGCGGCCGGAAACCACTTGACGGCCGGCGGCGTCGCCGAAGCGTATCCAAATCCGATCCCCGTTCCGGCCAGCAGCCCAAACCCAAGCACGTAGTTCCAAAACGACGTCCCCTGGCTCGCCAGGATCATCCCCACGCCCACCAGGACGCCGCCGAACGTCGCGACCCAACGCGGACCGATTCGATCTTGCAGCCTTCCCGCGGGGACCATCATGATCGAAAACACGAGACAGGCGATGGCGTACGGCCAAGACTTCTCGGCTTCGGACCAGTGCCAATCTTCGGGAATCGCTTTGCTGATCACGCTCCACGTATAGAGGATGCCCAAGGCCAAGTTGATGCCCACGGCGGCCAAAGTCACGACCCAACCACGACTCATCGCGAACTCCGTGTAATGAAAAGCACAACGTCGTCGATGCTCGCCCGTTCCACAAGCCGACATATCTAAGTAAAACGATACGCATCTACAATACCCGTCCGGCAGGGGAGCTGGACGTCGAATGGCCGCTCGTTTAGCCATTGCTTGCGCGTCGCCAGAAATAGTAGACGCAAGCCGCCGGGCGAAAGAGGCTGGACGTTCGGAGATGGGAACCGCAGAGGACGCAGAGGACGCAGAG
>JAVYAJ010000207.1:0-14229 GCA_032229885.1 Candidatus Anammoximicrobium sp.
ACTGCAAGCACAAGATGTAATCATTCAACAACTCGACGCTGTCGCTGTCTGAAAAACATTGTCGAAAAATTCACGATGTTTGAGGTTAGTAGTACAGTGGTTTTCGTCGCCCGAGGGCTGCGAGGTGGCGTCGAGCCGTGTCAGCGGGTCCGTCGCCGAGTTGGCCGTGTGGGCGATGTGACAGGCGTTTAACGTCCAGAAGGCGAGCGGTCTGAAGTCTATTCGACGAAGTGACATGCCACATCGCGCCGCGTACAATGCAATGTAAGATTCGGACAACTTCGATTCAACGGGCCCGAACAAAAAACGCCATGCGGCCGCGATGGACAGCTTGACGCGGATCGGTGCAGATCGGCCGCCATCCGGCTACGTCCGACCTGAACCGCAGGCGCCGTCCAAAGGCAGTGCCCCAACCGGCGGATGCGACGCAGCGCATCCCGGCAGGCGACGATACAAGCTCGGAGGGCCGCGCTCGGCGCCAGCCGCACGCCCGCATGAAACCTGAGCCCCGGGCGCGCAAAGACCGTGGGGCACCACGTGGACGCGGCTTCCCGTCGCGTAGTAGCCCGGGCGCGCGAAAATCGTGGCCTTAGAACTGTGCAGTGATTGAGACTCGCAACACGGAGGAACCACGCATGATCGACAGACCGGTCGCCTTGGTCACGGGGGCGTCGCGAGGCATTGGGCGCGGAATAGCTTTGACGTTGGGGCGCCGGGGCTATGCTGTAGGCGTCAACTATCTGCACAGTTCCGAGGCGGCAGCCAGCGTGGCCGCCGAGATCGAAACGCAGGGCGGAGCGGCGTTCGCGGTCCGCGGCGACGTTGGTTCGGCGGCCGATCGGGCGAGTTTGATCGAACAGGTTGGCGATCGTTTCGGACGGCTGGACGTCTTGGTCAACAATGCGGGCATCACGTCGCAGGGCCGGCGCGACTTGTTGGAGGCGACCGAAGAGAGCTGGGATCTGGTCTTCGATACGAACCTGAAAGGCCCGTTTTTCCTGGCCCAACTGGCTGCGCGGCGGATGATCGCCGCGATCGACGCCGGCCGCATCTCGCGAGGCTGGATTGTGAACGTCTCGTCGATTTCCGCCTATGCGGCGAGCACCAATCGCGCGGACTACTGCATGGCCAAAGCCGCCATGCAGATGATGACGTGGCTGCTGGCCGCGCGGCTTGCCGAGCATCGGATCGCCGTGTACGAGGTCTGCCCCGGCGTGATCGAAAGCGACATGACGGCGCCCGTGCGGGAAAAGTACGACCGGCTGCTGGCCGAAGGCCTGACGCCGATTCGTCGTTGGGGCACGCCGGAGGATATCGGGCAAGCCGTGCTGACGCTGGTCGGAGGCGCGTTTGCGTTCAGCACGGGAGACCGAATCAACGTCGATGGAGGGTTCCATATTCGCCGATTGTAAGGGCTCGGCTCGCGGATCGCCCGCGCCGCGTGCGCATCGCCGACTCGTGGCGCCGCGTGTAGCGGCGAGCGGCGCGCTTCGCCGTGCGGAGTGGCAAGCGCCAGGCCAAGCCTCTGCAGGCACAAAGCGCATAACAGGCCAGAACCCGTTTATTATGCGAAGTTCGCTTTTCTGCGGCTCAAGGATTCGCGCGCGAAAGCGAGAAATGGGATATAGGGCGGGGCGCGGCGGGCGACCGTTTCGGGCTGCACGGGGGGGAGGCTATCCCGAGACGCTGCACCGCTTGGCGAGGTCGTGATTCGGGAACGGTCGTGATTCGGGCACGGCCGCGACGCGGGCATGATCGCAGCCATGTCCCGCGGACGCGAATCGGAGTCGGGGTCCGTATGGGGGAATCAGGGGCGTTTTATGCCGCAAGCCATCGTCGATCCGGAAGAATTGCGGGAGTTTGCCCGGAATCTGCGGACGTTCAATACCGAGCTACGCGAGCACAGCCGTGCGCTCGCCAACCAACTGGCCGCCTTGTCGACCACCTGGCGGGATCAAGAGCACAAGAAGTTCGCCCAACAGTTTGCGGACGGGATGAAGATGATCGCCCGCTTTCTGGAGAACAACGAACGGCACGTGCCCTATCTGATCCGCAAGGCGGAACACATCGACGAGTACCTGAAATCATGAGGCGCGGGGCCCGCGTCGAAACACCATGACCGCACCCGCCCATATCACGTCGATCGACGCGGTGCGCCAGTTCAAGCTAGCGCTCGAGACGTTTCAGGTCGAAGCCGGCGAGGCTCTGACCCAGTTGCTGCTGGAAATGCGCCGGGGACTGGATTGGATCGAACAAGATCGGGCCCGCTATTGGCCGCGCGAAATGCAACTGGCGTCCGACGCATTGATCCAGGCCCGCAACGACCTGGAGCGTTGCGAGATGACGCTGCGTCCGGAAGATAAACGGTCGTGTTACGAACAGAAGATGGCCGTCGAACACGCCAAGCGTCGACTCCGATTGGCCGAGGACAAGATCCGCGCCGTTCGCCGCTGGCGGCTCGCTGCGCGGCGCGAGGCGGACGATTTCCACGGCAAGCTGGCCAAGCTGGCCAGTTCCCTCGATATGGACGTACCTCGGGCACTGGCGGCACTCGAGCGGATTGCGGCGGCTTTGGATCGTTACACGGGACGGATTGCACCCACCGAAGCCGCGCCGCGGACCGATCGAATGTTTGCGGCGCCGGACGCAGATGGCCGAGGCCACGGGCCTGGGCAGGGAGACGTTTGATGAGACACGCGGATCTGGTCAGTGGGCAGGGGCGGCTGACGCGCGCGGCGGCCGAATTGCGCGAGCGGTGGTTGACCGCCAAAGCCGAGTGGACCGATCAAGTCAGTCGGGACTTCGAGCGGGATCATCTGGCGCACCTGCCGCCGCAGATCAACGCGGCCTTGGCGGCCGCGCATCATCTGGCGGAGCTGTTGGAACAGGCGGAGAAGGAACTGGAGGACCCGCGGCGCGGCGGCTGAGCGGATCATCGACCATGCAGAACACGTTTCTCGATCGACAGCGAACGGCCTTGGCCGACCTGGCGCGCCTCGTCGCCGACCGCGTTGCCGGCGAGGGCGACATCGATCGTCGGCACGCGGCGCGGGCGCGGGAGATCGTCGACCGGCATCGGGCTGGTCGCGAGGCGCTGATCGCTCAGTTCGAGCGGGAGACGGCCGCTTTGCGGGCCGAGTATCAGCGGCTGCGCGAGGAGGCGATCTATCAGTACGAATCGACGAGCTACGGGGTTGTCCAACAGGCTGAACAGTTCGACAAAGACGCGGCCGACGAGCTGGAGCGTGGCCAGCAGCGCGCCAAACGACAGTTTCAGCTCGTGCGACGAGCGGCTAGCGAAGAACTAGACCAGAACAAGGACAAGCCCGGCCAAGAGTGTGAACGGATCCGGCGTCGCTGCGCGGGGCGGCTAGAGGAGCTCGAAGAGCTGTGGGGGCAGGCTCAGCAAGTTCTACGGCGGCGACAGTGCGAGCTGCCGGACGATCGTTCAACCGTTCCGCAATGGACGAGCGAGACGGATCTGAATGAACAGTTTCAGACGGCGCTGACCCTCGCCAAGGCACGACTGCACGAACTGATCCGACAGCCAGCCGCGAAGTTTCTGGAAGACGGTTGGCCGTTTCTTATTTTTCTGTTCACGGCCGCCGCGGTCGCGTGGCCGGCGGTGCATTTTCTGGATTGGGCATTGGGCGCCATCGCTTCGTTGCTGATCGGAGGCGCAACGGGGCTGGGCGTGCGGCGGGCTGTGCATCCACTGGCCCGGCGTCAGACATTGGCCATGCTACCGCAGATTCAGCAGGCGTTGGCCGAGGGCCGATCGGCCATGCAGTGTGCGATTCGCCGCGCAGAATGCGAAGGACAGCGAAAGCTAGAAGAAATCGTCGAAAAACACACCCAGACGATCAGCGAGGCGCACGCGCGCTGGGGCCGGACTCGGATCGAACTGGCCGAGCAGCAGCAGGCCAAGGTCAACGAGGCTGCCGAGCGTTTTCGCGCCCGCCGCAACGGATTGCGCGACGCGTATCAGACCACGGTCAAATTGCTCGACGAGAAGTATCCGCCATTGATCGAACAGCGCGCGAGCCGTTTTGCCGCCGACGCCCAGTCGCTGGTCGATGAACGGCAGCGGCTGTTGGCCGAGAACCGCGCGGACCAAGAGCGCGCCTGGCAGACCATCGCCGGCCAGTGGCGCGAAGGGATCGGCGCGTTTCGCGACGTGATCGACCAGATGAACGATCTGACCGGCGCCTGGACGCCGCCGTGGAATGATGTCGATGGCGACGCCTGGGCGCCGCCCGCCGAGGAATTGGCGGCGCTGCGATTCGGGGAACTGTCGTTCCGTCTGGATTCGCTGCCCGGCGGCGTCTCGCAGCACCCGCATCTGCAAGTTCAGCCGGTCGAGTTCGCGCTGCCGGCGGCCGTGTCCTATCCCGAGTGTCCCTCGCTGCTGTACCTTGCCGAAGACAGCGGCCGCGACGCGGCCGTGCGTTCGCTGCAAAACGTGATGTTGCGGCTGTTGACGGCGCTGCCCGCCGGCAAAGTGCGATTTACGATCATCGACCCCACGGGATTGGGACAGAATTTCTCGGCGTTCATGCACTTGGCGGACTTCGACGAGCGTCTGGTGTCCAGCCGAATCTGGACCGAGGCCGTGCACATCAACAAACGGCTGGCCGATCTGACCGAGCACATGGAGAACGTGATCCAAAAATATCTGCGGAACGAGTTCGATTCGATTCAAGAATACAACCGCTACGCGGGCGAGGTCGCCGAGCCGTTCCAGATTCTGGTGGTCGCCAACTATCCGGTCAATTTCAATGAAGAAGCCGCGCAACGGCTAGTCAGCATCGCCGCAAGCGGCGCGCGCTGTGGCGTCTACACGCTGGTCAGCGTCGATCGAAAAGTTCGGCCGCCGCGCAATTCTCAGTTGGCCGATCTGCAGACAAATGCCGTGACCTTGGAATGGGACGGCCAGCGGTTCGTTCTGCCATGCGACGGGCTGCGCGAGTCGCCGCTGACGCTGGACGCGCCGCCGTCCGACGAGCAGGTCACGAGACTGGTCCGCCGCGTTGGCGAGCGGGCCAAAGACGCCAGCCGCGTCGAAGTTCCGTTTGCGGCCGTCGCGCCGCCGGAGAGCGCCTGGTGGACGGCCGACGGCCGGGCCGAGATCGAGGTCCCTTTGGGCCGGGCTGGGGCGACCAGCCTGCAGGCCATGCGGTTGGGCAAGGGCACGTCGCAGCACGTGCTGATCTCGGGCAAGACGGGATCGGGCAAATCGACACTGCTGCACGCCATGATCACCAATCTGGCGCTGTGCTATGGCCCCGACGAGGTCCAGTTCTATCTGGTCGACTTCAAGAAGGGCGTCGAGTTCAAGCCGTATGCCGCGTTGAACCTGCCGCACGCGCGCGTCATTGCGATCGAGAGCGAACGCGAGTTCGGGATGAGCACGCTGCAGCGTCTGGATCTCGAGCTGCGTCGCCGCGGCGACCTGTTCCGCAACCAGGGCGTCCAGGATTTGAGAGCCTATCGCGACGCGAATCCGGACGTCGCGTTGCCCCGCGTCCTGCTGATCATCGACGAGTTCCAGGAGTTTTTCGTTCGGGACGATAAGATTTCCCAGGAGGCGGCGCTGTTGTTGGATCGCTTGGTGCGACAGGGCCGCGCGTTCGGAATCCACGTCCTGTTGGGCTCGCAGACGCTGGCCGGAGCCTACAGCCTGGCCCGCAGCACGCTGGGGCAGATGGCGGTTCGCATCGCGCTGCAGTGCAGCGAGTCCGATGCGCACTTGATCCTCAGCGACGACAACACGGCGGCCCGTCTGCTGAGCCGACCCGGCGAGGCGATCTATAACGACGCCAACGGCTTGTTCGAGGGCAACCACCCGTTTCAAGTCGTCTGGCTGCCGGACCACGAACGCGAGCATTACTTGTCGCGATTGTCGGCGCTCGCCGCGGCCCGCGGCATGAAGACCCAGCCAGCGATCGTGTTCGAGGGCAACAAGGCGGCCGACCCCAGCCAGAACATGTTTCTGCGAGAAGCCTTGTCGCAGCCGCGCGTGGCGCGCCCGGCGGCGCCGCGCGCTTGGCTGGGCGAAGCCGTGGCAATCAAAGATCCAGCCTGCGTCGTGTTTCAGCGTCAGGGGGGCGCCAACCTGTTGGCCGTCGGCCAACACGAACAGATGGCGGCGGGCCTGCTGACGACGTGTGTTCTGAGCCTGGCCGCGGAACTGTGCGGTCCGCCCCGAAGCGCGGCATCCGCGGCGACCGCGGTTCGCTCACTCGAACCGAATCGGCACGGTGACGCCACGACCGCCTTGGCGCCGACTCGCCCGTCCGATGCCGTCCGCTTTGTGATGCTGGACGGCCAACGCGGCGACTCGGCCACTGCGGGCCTCTGGAGTCGCTTGGCCCGGCAACTGCCGCTGGACCTGCGGGTGGTCGGGCCCGAGGCGTGCGGTGTCGCCATCACCCAGTTGGGCGAAGAACTCGACCGGCGCATCGCGGACGGCGACACCGGCGGCGACGTTCCGTGGTTTCTGGTCGTGCACAACCTGGCGCGGTTTCGCGAGCTGCGCAAGACGGAAGAATTCAGCTTCTCGCTGGACGACTCGCCCGCCGCGACTGGGCTAGATAAACAGTTTTCCAGGTTGCTGCGCGAAGGTCCCGACGTGGGGATCCATACGCTCGTGTGGTGCGATAGCTACACCAATCTCAACCGCTGGATCGATCGCCAGACGCTGCACGATCTGTCGCTGCGCGTCCTGTTTCAGATGAGCGCGGGAGATTCGTCCAATCTGATGGACACGCCCGAAGCCAGCCGGCTGGGGGTTCACCGGGCGATTCTGTACGACGACGAACGAGGCGAGTTCGAAAAGTTCCGACCCTACGGCCTGCCCGACGACGCCTGGCTGGGCTGGGCCTGTGCTCAGTTGCAGCAGCGAGACAAACGGCCGGCGGGCTGAACCTCGAGCGCCGCCTTGCAGGTGGCGCGACGCGGTCGGCGTCATGGCGGCGGCGGGCCGTCGTCGATCCGGACGTCAATCCCGACGCGCAAAGATCATTCCGCGGTTGGTGTCGGCCACGTCCGTATAGCCGGCGATCCGGTAGCCGACGCGCTGCAGATGGGCGACCAGTCCGTCGGCTTGCTGTCGTTTCGGCGCGTTCGGGCGAGCGTGGTATTCGAGGGCAATTTTCTCGATCCGCGGAAAATACGACGCCGGCAATTCATACAGGATTTCGTATTCCGCGCCTTCGCAATCCAGCTTGAGAAACTGGCACACGTCCAGTTCATAACGCTCGAACAGCTCGGGCAAACTCACGGCGTCCGTCGGCTGGACGGCGTGCGGCGCGGCGTGCGGCGCGGCGGCCAGGTCGGCGAAGATCGAGTGGCTGCCCGTCCCGTCGGGGCTTAGATAAAGCGTGGCGGGGCGCGCGTCGGACAGGACCGCAGCGGGCACGGGGATCACGTTGCGCAGCCGATTCAGACGAAGGTTCCGGACCAAGAGGGCGAAGTTTTCTGCAGCGGGCTCGAGCGTCACGACGCGCCCGCGCGGCGCCTGGACCGCTGCGCACACTGCAAACGCGCCGATGTTGCCCCCGACGTCGATGATCCGGTCCGTCGGTTGGATCTCAAAACCGGGCGGATTATACTGCCGTTCCACCAGCGCCTCGCGGACGAAAAACACGTCCGCCGACAGGCGGCGGACGTGCATCGGCAGACCGCCGGCGCGGATCGTCTTGGTAGACGCGCCCAGCCCCGCCAGCAGGCGGTCCAGCGTCCGCGCCACGCGGGTCGGCAGGCGGCGCTCGCGGAAAATGGCGATCAACGATCGGACCACCCAATTTCCCGAAGGCGTAACCGACGGCGGAAGCGAAACAAGGGTCGGCTCCACGGGACCATCCGTAGGCAATGCGGTGGAATAGAAGGGCCCTTCGGCCGACGCGCCGCGAGCCGCGACGCGCCGCGCCGCCAGCCGTGACGTGCGGCCGGCCGCGACGTGCGGCCATTGTGTCATCAATCCCCAGCGTCGTCAAACGAAAGTCGATCGATCGCGATGCCCTCTCGCAAACAGCGAATCCTGTTCACGATCGGCTCGATGGGCGGCGGCGGCGCCGAACGGCAGACGATCAACTATCTCCGCTATCTGGACCGTGACCGTTACGAACCCGCGCTGTACCTGCACTATCGGCAGGGCGAGTTCTTGAATCAGATCCCGCTGGACGTCCCCGTCGTCGCGTTTTGGGATCGCCACGTACCGCCGCGGCGCCATCTACGTCTACCCGGGCGAATTTTCGCGAGGCAGGTGCAAGATCTGACTCGCGTGCTGATCGAGCAACGTAGCGACGCCGTGTGCGCGGTGACGTCGCTGGCCGTTCTGGCCACGAGCCGCGCCGTGCGACGACGGCGTCTGCCGTGGCTGGCCGTCGAGATGGCGGACCCTCGGCTCGACTTTGGCCATCAAGTCAAACGGTTTCGCTTGCTCAAACGATGGATCTTGACGCGCGCCTATCGGCAAGCCGACGCGGCAATCGCCGTCTCGGCGGGCTGTCGCGAGGGAATGCGGCAGTTCTATCGACTGGGAACAAAGCCGATCGCGCTGGTTCGCAACTTTGTGGATGTCGCGGAAATCGATCGCCTCGCCGGCCAGCCTAATCCGTGTCCGGAATTGCCCGGTTTCCGCATCGTGACCGTAGGCCGATTGGATGAACAGAAGGGCCATGTCTACTTGCTGGAAGCCGTCGCCCGGCTTGTTCACGATGGGGGCCGGCGAAACGTGCGGCTCGACATCCTCGGACAAGGCCCGCTCGAAGGTGAATTGAAATCGCTCGTGCGCAGCCGAAACCTCGAGAACCACGTGCGTTTTTTGGGTTTCCAGACAAATCCTTTCGCCGTGATCGCGCGGTGTCATCTGTTTTGTCTGCCGTCGATTTACGAAGGTTTGCCGTTGGCCCTACTGGAAGGGATGGCTTGCCGCGTTCCCGTGTTGACCACGGACTGTCCGAGTGGCCCGCACGAGGTGCTCGAGGGCGGCCGCTTGGGTGGACTGGTCCGGCCGGCGAACGCGGCCGTGCTAGCAGAAGCCATCGGCGACGCGATGGATCGATACGCCGATTGGACGGCGCGCGTCGCCGCGGCCCGCTTGCGCATCGAGCGAGAATTTTCGATAGCAGCCGTCATGCCGCGGTTCGAAAGCGTGCTGAATGAAACGCTCTGCGGAACGAGCCGACCGACGGGATAAATCGATGCCCCTCGCGATTGAAGGTCGCACTTTTCATCGTAATCCGCAGTGTAAGCGAGGGCATGACTGACTGTCTCGCTCACGCTTCGAGCTACGTCTCACGGTCAACCGCGCGCGGCATGGCTTGACCGCGCCGAAGCCCGATTGGCAGTCTGTAGGGACCGTGGGCAGGTTTTTCGGTTATAGGCCTTGAGCCAGTCGGGCTAAGGCAAAGGTCTAGCATCCTTTGCGTGTGATCTCGCTTCGCACTGCGCCGAGTTTATTGGTGGCGATCGCCATCCGAGTCGATTGCGCTTGGACGGAACTACCGGGAGGACAAGTCTGCCACTCGCCACGAGCGACGCACGAACGCCCCGCCACGACCCGCTCGCGTGACGATGGTCCGTCGTTTTGAGCTACAGGTTGACCGAGGTCATGTGGGTGTTCCGGTAATACCGCCAACTCGCCGCAGGCGATACATATTTCCTGTGTTTCCCAGCAAAGCCAATACGTGCAATTTGCCGATGCTATCAGTGTCAAACATCGGCCAAGAACACGGGCGACCAGTTCTGCTGACACGCGCACGCCGAGAGGAGAGTCTTTCATGTCGCAGCGATCGTCTTTTAAGATCGAGTCGTTGATGGATCTGCGGAGCTATGTGCAGCGGCAACTGTGCGACCAAAACGAATTGGAAATGGGCGCATTTCAACTTACAGAACGAGTGCTCGAAAAGCGGGGCGCGCCGTGCGGCATCTATTTTTGCCTGCACGGTCCGCGCAGCGTCAAACTGATTGCGATCTGGGAAACCGGGTCGAACAGCATTTTGTTCTATGGATCGACGGGCGAACGCACGATGCGGATTCGTCTGGCAGATGCGCCCTACTGGGCTTGAGCACGGGAATCATCGAATTCATCAGCGTCATAGCAAGGAGGTTACGGGAATGTTGGTTCTTTCCAGGAAAACCGGGGAACGACTTAAACTCGGAGACTCGATCGTGGTGACCATCCTCGAGCTGTCGCGAGGCAAGGTGCGAATCGGGATCCAGGCGCCGCCGAACGTCGTGGTGCTGCGCGACGAGCTCGAGCCGGTCCTGTCGGATGACGAGCCGATCAAACTGCGAGCCGCCGCTTGACGACACCGAGCGAGCGTTGCCGATACCACGCCGAGTTCGCCGTTGCGAACTCGGCGTTTTTCGTTCTTGTCCGGTCGTCCCGACCGAGGCTGTCCCGACCGGTTCACCGCGCTGCTGGTGATGCCGCCTTGAGGCGGTCTCTTTCGCCACGCGTTTCGCGTCTTCTTAACGCCAGAGAGCAGATTGCTGGGACACGGCCCGACATGTCGTCCCAGATTGCCAAGAGAATGCCAGGAGAACGATCTCGACAGGACCTACTGGCAAACGAAATGGCTGGACGCCAACCGTAGAGAAATGCGCCGCCCCGCAGAGACTCGCTCCGTCGCATCCGACCGGTTGCGGCCACGACGGCGCATGGCCCTTCATCATGGCATGGAAGTGCCTCGCGGGATGCGCTTCAGGCTGTTAAACTAGGCAAACATTGCCCGAAGTATGTGATGAATTCTGACGTGCGGCCCTGGCGCGTCTCAGACACCATGCGACGCGATGGCACGCGTGGACTGCTCGGTTTTGGTCGCTGTGCTTCCTGCGCTGCACAGCCCGTCGTCCGCGAAGATCGAGTGCGCGAGGGCGAGTTTCCAACGATCGGAAACGAGGGGGGATTTCTAATGGTTTATGACAGCCGCGGACTATGTGCGGTTGCTTTTTTTTCGCGACGCGATAATCTGATGCGATTCGATGTCTTCGGAAATACGCGCGTATGTGGCAAGAACCAAACATCGTTCGGCGGCCAGTTCGGCCGTTGGCCAGCGCGCAGCGATGCGTCGTCGTCGCCGGGGTGCTGCTCGTTGGCATGGGCTTCGACACGGGGCTCAGCGGTTGGGGAGACGCGCAGCCGGACTTGTCCGTTGTCAGGCTGATGACCCAAGCGAAGAGTCTGCGTCGTTGGACGATTGCCGACCAACCCGGGCACACGCGCGGGGAAGTCGCGTTCGCTCGTGACCGGGCCACGTCTCTTCCGCAAGACTTCCGCGAGGATGCCGACTGTCCGAAGCTGTGGCCTCAGAGTCCTGCGCCCGTGACCGAGGGCTTGCACGAGGACTATTCGTCACAGATCCGTCTCGACGTGCGGCGTTGGCGACTGGCTACCTGGGGCGCCGTCCGTGGCGCCGCGCGCGCTGATCGACGGCAGGCCTCCGGCTTGATGTCGAGCTTGCCTCGCCTTGCCTACTCGTCGCTCTCGCTCCGAAAACTCCTCTGCATCTGGGTAATTTGATCGACTGATTTGAACGATCAGCCGTCTCCGTAACTTCCGGCCGCGACGGCCTGCGCGCGCCGTCTTGCGCGTGGCCAATCCAGACGCGGCTCGGATGCGTCCAACGCCATGCCCCGTGCTCAAAACTCAGCACGAGCTTCGGCCGCAGCCCGCGCGGGCTAGGGCATCTCGGACTCGCCCTCGCGCTTTGCGCGCGTCGAGTGCGCGGGCGAGTTTCCGAGCCGTGGCTTGTCCAGGTCGGAACGCCACGCCCTCGCGCCGTGCGCTTCGGCCGGGACGCGACAGTCTGAAATATTTACCCTAGATGCGAAGAGAACAGCCATGTCAGGACAGCAGAATACGACCGGGATACGAGACCGCTCGAGCAACGACAAGTACGACAATTCGATGGAACGGCCCACGGCGGAGGTCGCAGAACTTCTCGAAAACGTAGCCGCGATGCTTGATTCCGGAAACCCACGAAAGGCGATCGAACTCCTTCAAAAGTCGAAGGTGCGCTCGCCGTGGACGGTTAACGCGATGGCCGTCTGTCTACTGCGGATGGGCGATGCACAGCGTGCAATCGAAATCTTGAAAGGGTTGGTGGTTACCGCCGGTGTCTGCTTTCGCACGGATGTGCCGACCGTGTTCTTGGCGAACTTTGCGACCGCGTTGTTGATGACACACAACGTCACCGGCAGCCTGAGCGCGTTGGCCAGTGTATATGACAAAGAGCATCCGGCGGTGCAGCGACTGCAAGCGGCGATCCGCAAATGGAAATCGGGCTTCTCCCTATGGCAAAAGATCGGCTGGTATTGGGGAAACACGCCGCCTGAACCGATCGAGCTGGACTTTCCGCCGGGCGACGTCTGAAGCCTCGTGCTCAGTGCAAGCGTCCCTTTGGTAGCCTGTACCCGGGAGGAGCGAACTTCGCCTTGGCCGATGGCTCGGTGCGGTTCATTTCCGATTCCATCGAGATGACGGCCTATCGAACCCTGAGTGCGCGTGCGGGCGGTGGAATCGCGCCCTTGCCGTAACGCGCCCGCATCACGCGCCCAATCGTGTGACGGCGAGCCGCTGGGCGTGAGGGCCGCACCGTACCAGGTGATCGTGCCGGGCGCCAGAACCTACGATCGCTGGATTCGCCAGGTGACGCGAGTTCTGGTGCAGCCCGGTACGGCCTCGGCATTCGCGCCCGCGCCGATTCCCGCATCTGTACCTCACGCGGCACCGGCGACAAACGAGTCGCAAGGCCGCGTTTATCTCGTGGGAACGGGACCGGGCGATCCGGGGCTGATTTCCGTCAAGGCCGCACACCTGCTGCGTCATGCCGACGCGGTGTTCTGCTACAGTTGGATGAAGGACGAGATTGCCGGATTCGTACAGCCGGGCGTCGTCCAGGTCGTGTCTCCGTTGCTCATGGGCGGCCAGTACTGCGGCGCCAAGCCCGCGGACTTGGAGGGCGAGCTGCGAGATCGAGTGGTTCGCACCAACGACGAGTTGGCTCGTTTGCAACAGCGTGTCAAGGAGTTGGTGGCGGCCGGAAAGACGGTGGTCTTTGCGGACAATGGCGATCCGCTGTTGTTCAGCCCTTGGGGTTGGATTCCGCAGCATCTGGCCGAGTTTCACCCCACGGTAATTCCCGGGATCAGTTCGTTCAATGCCGCCAACGCGGCGCTGCAACAGGCCATCGTGGGCTCGCGTTCGCTCCTCATCTCGTCCGGCAGGGACCTAGGCGCCGCGGATCCGGACCGGCGCCTCCGCGGCGCCCTGGTCGTATTCACCCAACGTGTGAAGCTGGACGAGTTGCTGTCCAAACTGCAAGCGCAGTATGCTACCGACACTCCGGTTGCGATCGTCTGTGAGGCGAGCTATCCGACCGAGCGCGTCATTCGCGGCACGTTGGGCACGATTCGTGATGTGCTGGGAAACGAGAAACTGCCCCACCTGTACCTGGTATACGTGGGCGACGCAATCGCCTCGGCCCCGTACTGTCGGTAGTCTGAGCGTCCGGCACTACGAGCTGCAACTGGCGCCATCCACCCACCGTCCGTTGAAGAACTCGCCGAACACCTGCCCTCAACCCGAGAGGCTCGGCCGGTCCGCGGACGGTGTGGCATAGGAGGCAACCGTGGAATCTCCGACGCGCACGATCCGCAGCGGCGCTAATTTCGCGCCGGCGTCGCCCGCGTGCGGGGGAACCACCATGTGGCCCGCCGACCACAGCGCGAGACTACCCAACCCAATCGCCATGCGCAACATGCGACTCTCCCCTTTTTGTTCGTAGGTTCACCGCCCCTCGAGATCCACCGCGCCGGGCAGCGCGTCGCGCGAGCGTGCGAACCCGGAATCTCACACGTCTTAGAAGGCCATACCCAACACGGACACTAAAGACCCACACGCCAGCAGATTCCGGGGCCACGCGGCGAGCCGATCGCGAATCGCGCGCCGCCTGGGGTGCCTGCTCGTTGGATACACGCCCTCGGGATCAGGATGGCATGGTACGACGAATGGAGATTGGCTCAAAGCGTCTCGTTTGGCGGACATGCGATTGGTGGATGGCGCCATGCCATTGGTCCATCACGCTCCTCGGCGAAATAGCTTCATCAAGTATCCAGACGCTGGTGTGTTGGTTCTCCGGGAACTGGAATTCTTGCCGTCTGGCGTTAGCGAGTCGTGAGGGGCATCCTGCCGGAAGCGTCGCGGCATCGTGCCGCGAA
>JAVYAJ010000208.1:0-14186 GCA_032229885.1 Candidatus Anammoximicrobium sp.
CTGCGTCTCTGCGTTTCATCGACGTCCTTGCGCGGGCAAACTGGCGGGGCTACAGGAAAATACGTTTTGAAAACGCAGAGACGCTGAGGACGCTGAGATTTCGGCGTCCCATCGTACCGGGAGAGACGTGACAGGCGAATCACGGCGGCTGGACACGGATAGCGGGGATGAAGAAAAACGGTTAGACGCGATGTTTTTATTCGTGTGATTCATGGTCCTCCTCAATATGTCTCGGCCCTTGTTTGGTTGCGGCTGCGGGCCGCGCTAGGGGACGCGTCAAATACCTATCTTTTTTCGGAGCAAGACAGATGCCTTTGTACGAGTATTCGTGCCGCAAATGCCACAACGATTTTGAGTTGTTGATTCGCGCAGACGAGCGCCCCGTCTGCCCCGCGTGTGGCAGCCAACGCCTGGAAAAACAGCTCAGCGTGACGGCTGCGCACAGCGCATCCACCCAGCTTGGCGCGCCGCCGGGCGGTTGTGGCCAGCCGCAGTGCGGAATGGGCGGCTGTGCGATGGAATAGGAACGGCTGGCTGGAATCAACCTCAGCGTTGCAAACGCGAAGCGATAACGCGGCCAATCGCTGCTGGAATTCCACGAACCGCGCGTTGATCCATCTGTCCGCGGTGACGCTCAGCGTAAGGACGCCTTGCGGCCGGGAGAGGGATCAATTGAGACGGGTCAATGGACCGGCGACGCCACCCATTCATTGACACTTGAGACAGTTGGGCCCATGGATGCCACTCGTTGCCAGTCGCCCCCTCAGGAGGCGTCTTCGGGTGATCCCAAAACGCGGTGCGGTTTCCGTGGGTAAATAGTGGGGCAATAGTCCTGGTGGCGCCAGAAGGAGCCTTCGCCGAGGTCTCGTAGGATGGCGCCCGTCTCCCCCATATCCTACCGCGCGAACATGTCTCGAGACTGAGACTGTATTTGCGCGCGGTATGTATTGTCTCAAGTGCCGACGCTACAGCGAGTACTGGGGAATCTTCATGGTCTCGCCGTCCTTCATCGCCGATAGATGGGCGTAATAGCCGGGAACGGTCATGTTCAGCGCATCGATGACGCCCACCGCGGGCGGGCGTCCGCGCAGAATCGCGTCGATGAAATCGTCGCCCAGATAACCGTGCGACCCGCCGTGCCCGCCGGGCTTGACCTCCGGCGGCAGGGCGTATTTCTTGAGCTGCAGCCCCTTCTTGATGGCGTCGTCGTAATGCTTCTTGCCGGTGGCGTCACCGACGAACGTCTGGTTGAAACCCGCATATTCGCCGCGAATCCGTCCGGCCTCCAAATACTCGCCCTGCGAATAGCAGATGATCATCCGGGAAAGCCCGCCTTCGGACGTCCGGAACAGGCCGACCTCCGAGCGGAAGATGTTGCCGATCGCGTTGGGGACACGGCGCGACTCGTCGAAATCCGGCGTCCCCTGGCATGACACGTCAATCAGGCTTTGGTGCGTGACCCCGACGTAATAGGCCGTCGCATGCGTGGGATACCACATCGGGCAACCCTTCTTGCGCCAGTCCTTGTACGAACCCAGTGAGGGCGTTCCCAACGAGTGCGGATGGCAGTATTCGCCTTCGGAGTAGACGATTCGGCCGAACACATCGGCGGCGTACAGTTTTTCCATCGCGTACAGATCGTCGTGAAACACCGAAGTCTCGAACATCGCGTAGACCAGCCCGCGATTCTTTCGACAGCATTCCAACAGCCGCTCGGCGTCCTCGATGTCGCCCCGAAACGCAGGCACCGCCGTCGCGACGTGTTTGCCGTGCTCGAGGCACAACACGGCGTGCTTGGCGTGCGCCGGGGCATCGGTGGCACAGTAGATCGCCTCGATGGAATCGTCCTTGACCATCTCTTCCAGCGAAGGATAGGTCTTGGCGCACTTGGCCTTGCGAGCCATGTCGGCGCAGCGATCCGGAAACAGATCGCTGACCGCCACCAACTCGACGTTGGGATGATCCTGAAGATAGAACGCCAGGCCAAATTGACACACGCCGTGTCCGACGATGCCCACACGAACCTTGCGGTCGCTGAACGGCGCCCAGCGTTGCGTTCGATCGACGTCGGTCCGTGTCTGGTCGAATCCAGGGATGGACTCGGCCGCGGACGCGGGACGGTGCACGGCGCTGCCGACGGCGGCGGCCGTCGTGGCGGCCAGAAAGGATCGGCGGGACAGACGGCTCATCTCAAGTGTTCCTTTCGAAAACGGGAAAACAAGACTCGCACGATGGCTGGGCCCCAGTCGGTTATACCGTATTTTGCAACGTTCAGAATCGAACCTTGCAGGCCGGCGCAGGGGCGACGGTCCTTCCAATCGCAGCGTCGCACGCTGCAGCGCGAGCAGGTCGGTTGTTTTCCGAGATTGAGACGTCCGACGCAGCCGGTGCTCTAGGCCTCGTCCAACAGTTCCACGGCCGCGAACTTCTTGCCTTCGAGCATTTCGAGGCTGGCGCCGCCGCCCGTGCTGACGTGCGAGACGCGGTCGGCGAAGCCCAGTTGCTCGATGGCCGCTGCGCTGTCACCGCCGCCGATGATGCTCGTCGCCTGGCTGGCGGCGACGGCCTGGGCGACGGTCCGTGTTCCCGCGTCGAACGGCGGCATTTCGAAGACACCCATCGGACCGTTCCAGACGACCGTCTTCGCCGTGGCGATCAGTTGCGCATATCGCTCGGCCGTCCGCGGTCCGATATCCAACCCTTGAAAGCCGTCGGGAATCTGGCCTGCCGGAACGATCTGCTTGTTGCAGTCCGGGCTGAACGCGTCGCCGCAGTGCGTGTCGACCGGCAGCACCAGACGCTCGCCGCCCGCCGCCAGCAGCTCGCCAGCCAGGTCGACTTTATCCGGTTCCACCAAGCTCGTGCCGACCTGGCCGCCCTGGGCCAGCGAAAACGTGTAGGCCATCGCGCCGCCGATCAGAACTTGGTCGCAGATCGTCAACAGGTTCTTGATCACCTGGATCTTGTCGGATACTTTGGCGCCGCCCAGGATGGCGACGAACGGACGGGCGGCCACGGCTACGGCTTCGCTCAGATAGCGGATCTCTTTCTCGACCAAGAATCCGACGACCTTGGGCTTGTCGCCCATCGCTTGAGGGACGGCGACCATCGAGGCGTCTTGGCGGTGGCAGGTTCCAAAGGCGTCGTTGCAATAGATGTCAGCCATGTCCGCTAACGCCTGGGCGAACGCCGGATCGCCCTTCTTTTCACCGGGATTGAACCGCAGATTCTCGAGCACCAACACGTCGCCCGCCGCCAGCGCGGCAGCCTTGTTCCGCACATCGTCCCCGACCGTGTCGCCTGCGAACGCGACCGGCTTGCCCAGCAGTTCCGCCAGTCTGTCCGCGGCGGGCCGCAGGCTGTATTTGGGGTCCGGCGCATCTTTGGGCCGTCCCAAGTGGCTCATCAGGATCAACTTGCCGCCTCGATCGACGACCGAGCGGATCGAAGGCAGCGCCATCCGCACGCGACGATCGTCCGTGATCCGCTGCTGGTCGTCCAGCGGGACGTTGAAGTCCACTCGCATCAAAACCGTCTTGCCGTCGACAGCCACATCCTGGATGGTCTTCTTGGCCATTCCCGAGTTCCTTTTCGTGGGATCTTGAACACACGCTGTGCGATGGCGCGGCTGCGCGCCGGCCTCGACCGCCCGATGGGGCGCCGCCCTCTGGTCCGCCCGTCCACTGGTCCGCCCACATCGGTGGCCGCCCACTCTGCGGGACGCCGACGGCAGACTCGCGGGCGTTTGCAGCCCCTAAACTTAATAAATGGAGGGTAAGAATCAAAGGACACTGGCGAAAATTTGCCCGCCCGTGCGTTGGATACACACGGCCGGATCGCGGCCACAGGCGGTGATGAACGCATGGCGGCGATGGCGCCAGACATACGTGCGTCTGGACGCCGATCCGCACACGCGTCGGATACGAGCCTTGTCGGTCGCTCGCCCGAGTCCGCACGGCGCATGGGACGTTCCCATGTATTGGACACGCACGGCGGACACGCACGGCGAGGCCGCCGGTGCGCAGATCGTCGATCGTGCGGGCCGTCGATCATGCGGACCGTCGGGGCCGGCGTTGGCTCAAGACGTCTCTGGCCGGCCTGGGATCGACCGCGACCGTCAATCGGTCAGATTGAACTGGAACGGCTGGTTCGTCTCTCGAACCTCGGCCGACAACCCGCTCGTGGCCGGCGCGAGATACTTTTGCGGAGTCACCGCGACGCTGCCCAGCGGCTCGCTTCCCGCGGCTTTGGCGATCTCTTCGGGCGTGGGATCTCGAAACGCGCCGACGGCCACCTGATGCGTGCCCAGCACGGCCCCGTCGCCGTCGCGGTAGGTCGTCAAATGAAACGTTCCGTCCGCCCGGATGACGCCCGTCGCGACCGGCCCGCTCGAGGGCACAAACGTGATCGTTCCCGACTCGAGGGCCTTGCCGTTGTAGGTGACCGTGCCTTCGACCGGCGTGACGGGAAGTCTATCCCCGCCACAGCCTGCGGTCATGGCGACGAAAAACAGCAGCAGACAGAAGGCGGATGCCCAACGCCCGCTAGGGCACCTGGACCGTCTCTTTTCCATTACAGCTCCCCAATGACAAATAAGTCTCCATCTCGATCGTCTCGGACAGGAAGCGCACGCTGGCGTCGCCTAGGACAAACGAAGCGCCGCCGGGATGGTTGCTGCCCATCGGCAAGCGGTTGTACCCCACGTTGTGCGGCGACCCTCGGTTGACCGGCGCATTGATCGGCCAGGCGAGCGCCTTGACGCTCATGTTGCCGCAGGTGGTGTCGCCGCCGAAAATCCAGTCCCGGACGTTGACAGGCCACCGATTGGTGCGTTCGTCGTCCGTCTGGACGAACTCGCCGATCGCCAGCGTGTTGCTCAGGCCATCGGACACGTCGGCCAACTTGCGGCTGAAGCTCATTCCGAACATTCCGTTCGTCGGCAGGTCGCCATAGGCGGTGCAGGGCGTATAGTTGGGAACCTGCATGACGGGATAGGCGACGCCCTCGGTGTTCGCCAACCGTCCGCCGACGCCTTGATAGGTGCACATGGCGCCGCGATACCACGAGTCGGGAACTTCGGTGGCCTCCAACAGCGCCCGACCCTCGTAGCTGGGGCACAGATAGATGGCCAGCACGGTCTTGCCCCGCGCCGGGTCGTCATAGGCCGAAACCGTAAAGTTCAAGGTGTCGTACAGGGCCTGTTGTTCGACATACGGGAGCAACTGGGCGAACATGCCATGTTTGAACGGCGTCGAGCCGATGGGAAGGGCGCCGCGCGTCAGATCCGCATAGTTCTGCAGCGCCAGCCCCATCTGTTTGAGGTTGTTGGTGCATTGCGAGCGACGAGCGGATTCTCGTGCGGCTTGGATCGCCGGCAGCAGCAGGGCGACCAGAACCCCGATGATCGCGATGACCACCAACAGTTCGACGAGCGTGAACCCGCGTCTAGATGATCTAGGCATTGGCGACACTCCTGGGAGATAGAAAGGATATGTTTGAAGCAGAACCAAGCGAGTCTCCAGTTCGTTCTCTAATTTATGGATTGCCGCACGCGCCGAAGGCTTGGGGTCGCGCGGCCTGGCGACCGCGGCTGACGCGAGGCCTCAGCTCTCGCAACGCGCGGGCCGGCACGGACGGTGCGAGCGGTCACGACGATGCTGTGCGCAGTTGGAACCGGCCGCTTGGAGGACGCACGTAGCGCGGCCGTTATCGTTCGGCGTTTGAACGACCGCGTGCGCTGTTTGTGCGGGCACGCCGCAGGACGGCAGCGGCGCCGAGGAGCTGTGATTTCTCCGTGGTGCGATGGAATCCCGATCGATCCATCCAGTATAAGCGATGGCGCCGCGCACACAATCGGCGGCCTACTTTTGGGGAGGTCGAACGCGCAGCTTGTCGCCCAGCGGGCGGGGCGCTGGTCGCGCTCCCATCGCCGTGACGATCACCAGGCGGCGAAGGCGAGCGAGGTTTGTATCGGATACGGACAGGTGCAGCCAGAGCTGGCCTCCGGGATCAGGATCAAGCCGCCGGCGGGAATCATGTTGATAAAGCAACCCGGCCTGCTGACTTGATTCAAACGCGAGGGGCCGCCACCGGGACGCAGGTCGTACATCCACGGATTGTTGCCGCGCCAGAACAGGCAGTTCGCGGACGCCGAGACCAATCCACAGCCGTGGCCGCGGCGATCGAAGGTCCAGTCTTCGAGCCGCTTTCCGGTGCGTAGGTTGTACGCGTACGGCCAGACATAAGCGGTGTCGCCCAGCAAATTCGGATGCTGGTTGTACTCGCCATGCCCGCCGCGAACGGCGAGCTTGGTCGGGTGTTCAGCCTGCCACAGCGGCGCGCCCGTGGCGGCTTCGAAGGCTTGTAGACAGAACACGATCGACTCGTCGCCGCGCGCTTGCGCCAACGCGGCGCTGCCGCTGGCCGCGATCTGCTCGCCTCGGTCGATGCGGCTGCTGGTCACCAACAGCACCCCGGCGGACGAGCTGAGATACGTCGGCTGCTGAAAGCCGCTGACGTCGATCGGGCGGCGGAACACGGGGCTGCCCGTCTGAAGATCCAGGGCTACCAAGCAGGTCTGGCCGCGGGCGTTGATTTCCCGCATCGTGACGCGGCCCGTGGCGTCGGCTTCGACCGGTGCGTCGTTGTCCAAAAAGCACACCCGGCCGTCGACGACCGTCAGGGTCGGGTCGATCACGCGTCCGGCGCTGTGCGTCCAGCGCGTCTGGCCGGTGTCACAGTCCAGTGCGAACAGCGCCCGGCTGGTCGCGAACTTCATGTTCGGATACCAGACCGGCGCCGTATCCAACTGGGCCTCGCGCGTGATCTGGCGATACGTCGTTCCCTGGCGGCGAACACTGCCCAAGACCAGATCGGCCGCCCGAGCCAGGTAACCCCATTCGGTCGGTTGGGCGTCGGCCGCGGGCGGCGCTTGATAACTGGCGAGCGGCTGGCCGGTGCGGACGTCGAATCGTCGACATTCGCGGCCGGCCACGACGTGCAACGCCCGCTGGTCGACCACCAGGCTGCTGGTGTCGAGAAAGACGCCGACCCGCCGCGAGTTCTGGACTTCGGCGTTCCACAGCGGAACGCCATTGTAGGCGTCCACGGCGAAGATGACCTCGTCGCCCGGGATGAACAGGCGTCCATCCTTGTACAGCGGCGGGACGTTGCGAAAATGCCGATCCACCATCCGCCGCGGCCCGGGCTCGCCGAACCATTGGAGGCGCGTCGCCGAGCCGACCAGTTGATCGTCGCTGCACGAACTGTTGGCCGGATCGGCGTAGGTATGCGTCCACTCGCCGCTGCCCGGCAGCGCGCCGCGCGTCCCGATCCCGACGACCCAATCTTCGCGCTGCTCGACCTGCCAGTCCGGCAGCCGCGCGTCGCCCCATGCCTTCAATTCGGCCGCCGTCACTTGGTCGCCGCGTCCCGCCATGATGATCCGCCCGCCGCAGGGGCGCAGCACGCGCGCCAGCTCGTCGACCGACGCGGGCAATTCGCCATTTTCCAACAGCGATTCGCAGACAATCACGTTGGCAAACCCCGACGGGTATGGCAGCGTATCGCCGACCTGCTGGTGGACGACGATCCGGTCGCCGTACAGGCCGTCTTCGTCCAGCACGGCCCGCACGGCGGCGAGGCGCGCCGGATCGCGCTGGACGCCCACAATGCGCCAGCCGGTGTGCGCGGCCAACTCGCGCACCAGGTGGCCGGACTCGCAGCCCAGCACCAGACAATAACCTGCGTGGAGGTCGCTTTCTCGCGCGATCAAGCCGGCCACATGCGCCGCCCGTTCGTTTGCGGCTTTGTCCGCCGCGGCGCGCGGCGGGCGACGCGCCAGCGGGGGCTGGGCCGTGGCTGCCCGCGTTTCATCCGGCGCGGCAAAACAATGGATCACGCCCTGATCCGTGCTCGCCATCAAACGACCATCGACGACGCTCAATCCATAAGCTTTTCCGGAAACGGGCGCGGTCCAGACGACGGTTCCGTTGGCCGAGTCAATCGCCGCGATTTCGCCGTCGCCGCCGACGACCACCGCACCGTCCACGGCGATCATGGCCAGCGAGTGACGACACTCGACCTTCCAGAAGCTGCACGCGGCGATTTCGCGCCCGAGTTGGGCAGCCCGTTCGGCTAGCGCCGCTGCTTGGCGCTCGACGGCCTCGGCGGCGGCTCGATCGCTAGCCTCGGCCGGTGCGGCGCTCTTGAGCCGTTTCTGTTCGGCGGCCAGCGCCGTTTGTTGGGCCGTCAGCGCGGCGTAACGCACGTGGTCGAAGGCCGAAAGCTGGGTCTCCGACTGCATGTACGCGATCGGCCCCTGGACCGCCAACCGCAGGCCGTCGAATGCGGCGATCGTCTCTGTCGTCTCGACGCCGACCACGTTCAATCGCCGCACGGCGCGGCCTGGGCCCGAGACGACCGAGTCTCCCATCAATAGCCCATAGGCGCCTCCCGCGCCGGGCACCTCGCCCAACCGCCGCCCATCGTCGCGAGCAAAGACCGTGGGATTGGTCCGCCCGGTCGGCACGTACAGCCGCTGGGGCGAAGCCAGCAGATAGCCCTGGGCCGAGACGGGGACCTCGTGTTTCCATTTGATCTGGCCGCTGCTGGCGTCCAGCGCGACCAGATAGACCTTCTGCTGCGGAAACAGGCCCGCCCCGAAATACGCCGTGCCATCGGCAACGACGATCCCCGTGCGGATGGGCCACAGCGAGATCATTCGCCCGTTTCCCGGCAGACAGGCCGGCGACTCGGCCGGTGTGTACTTCCACACCAGTTGTCCGTCATCCGCTCGCAGGCAGTAGACCCACCCGTCGTCCGAGCCAAAATAAACGCGACCATCCGCGATCGTCGGCGCCAGCCGCACCGGTCCGTCGCTGAAGAAGGACCACACCGGATCGCCCGTCCGTGCGTCCAGCGCATACAGCTTGTCGTCAGCAGACGATCCAAAGAAGACGCGGCCCTCGGCGCCGACCACCTGGAACGCGCGATCAAAGGTCATCAGCGCCCGCAGCCCCTCGTGGCGATTGAGCACGTCGCGCCGCGCCGGCTCGGGCCAGGCGGGCCGTGGCGCGTGCGCCGAGCGATGCGTCCAGGACTCGCGCAACGGAAACAGCAGCGCGTCCCGCGTCGCCCCGCTACGGGTGTAATCGCCCAGATATGTCGGCCAGTCGGCGGCCCCAATCGCGCTGATCGCGAGCAGGCCACACATGGTCGCCATCAGCAACGTTGGCAATGCGGTCCGGTAGCCAAAGCCTGGCGCATGGCGCGCGAGAGATGACATCCAATTGCTCCCTATATGGTCCGTCTTGATCGCGGCTAGACGTCTGTCCACCTATTCGGACTCGCCACAATAGGTTGCGTCGCTCGCGATCGCGTTTTGCCCAGCGTATTGTGGGGCGAGTCCATGTTTTTGGACAAGCCCCGTAACGCGGGCTTGCGCCCGCAACCCACAGCGCTCGTGCTCGTACTCGTCATCCGGCAATCGAGTACGAGTACGAGGCTGCTGCACAGACTACTGTACAAGATGCGCGCGTGACGCGCGCATCCTACGGACTGAGACTCTAAGCTATGCGGCTCAAACGCATCCCTCGCGACAGGCCGCTGCAGCGATAGAGGCCACGCGCGGTCGCGGCCGCAATCGGATGGACGCGCCGCAGCGCGCCCCTTCAGGACGACGCACTTCCCTGCCGTCGCTACCCAGCCATGTCGCCCATTCTTGTGTCGTGTTCGGATCGTTCCTCCAGCAATCTGAGGCAGCTTCCTGCTCGATGTCCCATCACTCGTCACGTCTGGCCTTAGTCCCGACGCTGTTCATCCCGAGATCGCTGACGAAGCTCAGGGTAACGCTGGTATGGCGCCTCGACTTTCACACGGTCGCCTTCGCCTTATACAGCGCAACGAGATGTTCCAACGTCGCTACGTAGTGTGGATGCTCTTCACCCGAGGCTTTCGTCGAGAAGCAGGCTCATCGTCCAGCTTCGTAGGATAAGCATGATCGACATCTTGCTCAGAGAAAGGCAAACGAGACTCTTACGGACGTTCTCCGGAGCCATGCGCCACCGCCATCGGCACGTTGGGTATACCATGTGCTCGACATAAGGCGAGCGAAGTAACCCGTTCGTAGTAGTGGTGCTCGCGGACGGCGAGCAATACCACAAGGATCTGGGGGGCAATTCCCGTCCTGTGTGCGACATCGCACGCGGCGTCCTTCTTAGGATCGCGTCCAAAACTTAGCGTCGAGTCTGGTTGCTGGTTCCTGAAGACGCTCGCCAAGGTCCGTGGGCGATCTCGGCGCGCGGCAGTAGACCAGAAGCTCAAGATGTGCTTGGGAGGCGCGCCTCCAGATCTTCCGCAGGTTTGGCGTCGAACAGATCAATTGTCATTCGGCGGACACGCACTCTTGGCAGCGGCTGGATCGACCTGCGGTGCGTAGTGCCGGCTCCGGCCCACGCCAAAGCAGGGATCGAGCCGCGCCACGGCGGCCTGCATGGGCGGTTCGCCGGCGAGCCGCCGTTGCGGGCCGATTCCGCTGTGCCCGGGGAAACGCTGCAAATCGGGGCGTTTACTACTTGTTTCCCGTCCGCATATCCGGTAGGACGGACGGTTGTATCGAGCTTTTTTCGGAGCGATTCGCGATGAGACGATCCTTGTCGGTATTGTTGCTGGCGCCGTTGCTGGTGGCCGTTATGCCCGGTTTGCTGTCGGCTGGCGAAGCGGCGGTCGAGGCGGCGCCGTTGCCCGGGACCGAGCCCTTGACGTGGGATGATGATATCGCGTCGCGTCTGGTCGATGGCGTCGACCGGTTTCTGCTGGGCAAACTTGCTGCGTCGATCGACCAGCGCGCCCCGTACTGGCGCCGCGATTTCACGTCGCCCCAGGCATACTGCGAATCGGTCGAGCCGAATCGCCAACGCTTGGCGCACATCCTGGGCGTTCGCGATCAGCGGATCGAGTTCGACGGGCTCGAGTTGCTGGAGACGACCTCGCAGTCCGCGCTGGTCGGACGCGGGCCGGGGTACAAGATCTTCGCCGTGCGCTGGCCCGTGTTTCGTTACGTCCATGCCGAGGGACTGTTGCTGCGCCCCGACGCGGCGACGCCCGCGGCGCGGGTGATCGCGATCCCCGATGCGGACCAGACGCCCGAGGCGATCTGCGGGTTGGTCGACGGCGTGCCGACCGAGGCGCAGTACGCGCGACGATTGGCCGAACGCGGTTGTACGGTCCTGGCGCCGACGCTGATCAGCCGCGAGCTGCAGGCCCGCCGAAACCGAGCCGTCGTCACCAACCGCGAGTTCCTGTACCGGGCCTCGTTCGAGTTGGGACGACACATCATCGGCTATGAACTGCAAAAAATCCTGGCGGGCGTCGATTGGTTCGTCCGGGACGCCAAGGCCGAGCAGACGAAGATTGGCGTGTTTGGCTGGGGCGAGGGCGGCTTGTTGTCGCTGTACGCCGGCGCGTTGGATCCGCGGATCGACGTCGTCGGAGTCAGCGGCTATTTCGATTCACGGCAGAACATCTGGCAGGAACCGCTCGACCGCAACGTCTTCGGCCTGCTGGAACAGTTCGGCGACGCCGAGCTGGCGTCGCTGGCGGCGCCGCGACGGCTGATCGTCGAAGCCTGCCGAGGTCCGGAACTCGAGCTGCCGGGCCAGGGCGGCGCGCCCGCGCGGCTGGTGACGCCGAGCCTTGCGACGGTCCGCGACGAAGTGGCGCGCGCCGAACAGTTGAGCCGCGCCAAGATCGATCTGATCGCGACGCCCGATGGCACGGGGCTGTACGGCTCGGACGCGGCGCTGAATCGTTTTCTCGAAGCGCTCGGCGGCGCGGCGAGCGCGCCTGCGACCTCGGCGGCGCCCGAGCGGCTGGGGGCGCCGCGCGACCTAGCGGCTCGTCAAGCCCGTCAGGCGCAGGAAATCGACGACCACAACCAATGGTTGCTCGTCGAGAGCCCGTATGTCCGTGACGAGTTCCTGAAAAAGCGGGACACGAGTTCCTTGGAGAAGTACGCGGCGTCCGTCGAGTCGTACCGCGAGCTGTTTCGCCGCGAAACGATCGGCTGGTTCGACGACGAACGCCTGCCGTTCAACCCGCGTACGCGGCGCAGCTACGACACGGAGAAATGGACGGGCTACGAGGTCGTTCTGGACGTCTGGCCCGATGTGATCGCCTATGGAATCCTGCTGTTGCCCAAAGACCTGAAACCCGACGAACGGCGGCCGGTCGTGGTCTGCCAGCACGGGCTCGAGGGCCGTCCGCAGCAGCTCGTCGCGGGCAACCATCCGGCCTATCACGATTTCGCGGCCAAGCTGGCCGAACGAGGGTTCATCACCTTCGCCCCGCAGAACCTGTACATCTTCAAGGATCGGTTCCGGACGCTGCAGCGCAAAGCCAATCCGCTGAAAAAGACGCTGTTCTCGGTGATCGTGCCCCAGCATCAGCAGATCGTCGACTGGCTGTCCACGTTGCCCGGCGTTGATCCGCAACGGATCGCGTTCTACGGGCTGTCGTACGGTGGCAAGAGCGCCATGCGGATTCCGCCGTTGGTCCCGAATTATTGCCTGTCGATCTGCTCCGGCGACTTCGACGATTGGGTCTGGAAGAACGCCTCGACGCGCGCTCCGTGCAGCTATGTTTGGACCGGCGAGTACGAGATCTACGAGTTCGATCTGGGCAGCACGTTCAACTATGCCGAGATGGCCGGGCTGATCGCCCCGCGTCCGTTCATGGTGGAACGCGGCCACTTCGATGGCGTGGCGCCGGACGAAGCGGTGGGATATGAGTTTGCCAAGGTGCGGCATCTGTACAACGCGCGGCTTGGCATCGGCGACCGTTGCGAGTTGGAATGGTTCGTCGGTCCGCACACCATTCACGGCGTGGGAACGTTCGAGTTTCTGCATCGGCATTTGAATTGGCCGAAGTGAGAGGCGCGCGATGAGCGTTTTTCTGCTGGCGACGTTGGACACCAAGGGCGCCGAGGCGGCGCTGGTTCGCGATCGGCTGCGGGCCCTGGGCGTGGATGTGATCGTGGTCGACGTCGGCTGTCTGGAGACACCGACCATCGTCGCCGATATCTCGCGCGAACAGGTCTTTCGGGCTGCGGGAACCACGCACCAAGCGGTCTGCAGCCAGTGGGATCGAGGCGCGGCCGTGGCGCAGGCCGCGGCCGGCGCAGCGGCCTTGGTGCGCACGGCCTTCGAACAGGACCAAGTCGACGGCGTGTTGGCCTTGGGAGGCTCGGCCGGCACGACCATCGGGACCGCCGCGATGCGCGCCCTGCCGCTGGGCGTCCCCAAGCTGATGCTCAGCACGCTCGGCTCGGGCCAGGTGCGACAGTACGTCGGCGGCAAAGACATCCTGATGTACAACTCGGTCGTCGACATCGCAGGGATCAATCGGATCAGCCGCATCGTGCTGAACGGGGCCGCGGCGGCGATGGCCGGCATGGTGCTGGACCGCGCTCCGGGATCGACCGACGACCGGCCGCTGATCGCCGCGACGATGTTTGGGGTCACCACGCCCTGCGTCCAGCGCGCGCGGGCGGTCCTCGAACAGGCCGGCTACGAGGTCGTGGTTTTCCACGCCACGGGCAATGGCGGCCAGGCGATGGAGTCGCTCGTGGCCGAAGGCCTGTTCGCGGGCGTATTGGACATCACCACGACGGAACTGGCCGACGAACTTGTCGGCGGGATCCTGAGCGCCGGCCCCGACCGGCTGACCGCGGCGGGCCGGTGCGGCGTTCCGCAAGTCGTCTCGGTTGGTGCGACCGACATGGTGAACTTCGGCCCGCGAGATACCGTGCCCGAGCGGTTTGCCAACCGCACGTTTTACCAACACAACCCGAGCGTGACGCTGATGCGCACGACCAGCGACGAGAACGCCCGGCTGGGCGCCGAGATCGGACGCCGGGTGGCCGCCGCCCGCGGGCCGGCGGCGATTCTGCTGCCGCGACGAGGCGTGTCGGCCATCGATCGCCCCGGCGAAGCCTTCGACGACCCGGCGGCGCGACAGGCGCTGTTCGCTGCCGTCCGACAGAACTGCCGGGGGATCGAAGTGCTCGATCTCGACCTGCACATCAACGACGATGCCTTTGCCGAGGACGCCGCGCGCAAGCTGCTGGCCATGCTGCCCCCGCTCGACGCCGCCAAGTCCCGGGCGGCGACGTCCCGGGCGGCGACGTC
>JAVYAJ010000209.1:0-19855 GCA_032229885.1 Candidatus Anammoximicrobium sp.
CCATTTCGATTGCCATGTATCTCGTCCTAGCTCTTTTTTGGGTAATTTAGGATGACTTCCCGTTCCATGTCCCATCAATTCCGATTTGCGGCACTAGCGCACGATCGCCGCGCTGTAGTCCTCCGGCAACCGCAGTTCGGTGAATGTCATCCCCTCGCGGACCACCGTCGGCGCCTCGAAGTCGCGCACTTCGCGCCCCTGGTCGTCGAACACGTGGACCTGATGCGGCGATGCGTCGCCCCAGCCGAACAGGCCGCTGCGGTTGGTCACGATCCGCTCGTTGGCGATCAGGTATCCTTCGCCCAGTTCGATGGGCGTCGCGGGGAACATATAGCTGGTCAGATGGGAGTGCGTGGGGATCACCGTCATGTCGTTGTACCAGTAATACAGACAGCCGAAATCCAATGCGCGCAGCATGACCCGATATGCATCCCGTTCGCTCCGTTCGGTCAGATGGTCGCCCAGCGCGATCGGCGAGTACATCTGCGCGTGGCTACAGCGGCTGATGCTGCCGGTTTCGACGAAACGCGGAAAATGCAGTTGCAGCATGGTCCGCGTGTGCGGTTGGCCGTTGGCGACCAGCGGACCGCGATCCAAAATGCCGCGGGCCAGCGCCAGGCGGAACGGCTGGGAAATCAACTCGACTGAACTCTTCAGCCGGGAAATCTTCAGCGTCCGCGGGTCGATGTCCGCGCTGACGCCGTCCCAGGGCAGCCCGTCGCGTCCCGCTTCCGCCAGATGGTAGGCGTACTGATAGCGGCTGTATTCGAACTCGTCCCAGTACACGCCGTCGCAGCCGATACCGTCGGGTTGCGGCCCGAGGATCAGCGCTACATTGCGGGCCACGTCGCGACCGAAGGCGTTCTCGGCCGTCGGCACGTACAGCCGATCGTACGGCTGGCCATAATCGGCGTGCGTCCCGTCGGGCCGCAGCAACCGGGCATCGGCATATTTGTCGACGGACTCGTCGACCGTGTCGATGAAGCAGTGAAAGTATTTGAGCTGCCGGGACTCGGGCGTCAACCTCCGCAGCCGCGTGTTCTGCTGTTTGGTCGCCGACCAATCCAGCAACTGGAACGCGGTGCCGTGAGGATAGCGCCCCTTGTAGTGAGGCCACGAGATGCCGCTGCACACGAAGTGGGCATTTTTGAAGCGGATGAAGTTCGCGCATTCTTCGTCGCTCCACTTCATCGACCCCAGCCGCGGATCGGCGCGCAGGAACGCGAACGAGCCGGGCAGGGTGAAGTTCACGTCGCGCAGCCGCCGCGCGGCGTTCACGAACGCATAGTAGTCGCCGCGGTCGGTCGGCAGGATCGCCCACTCCGCCGTGTACGAAACGCCTGGCCGTAGGACCAACTGGTTGTCGGCCAGTCCCACCTGGTTTTCGGTGCTGAAGTTTGTCACGTGAACGAGAAACACGTCGTCCAGCGGAAGCACGCCGATGCCCGCGCGGTCGGTCGCGCCGTAAGTGGTGGGGTTCGCCGGCTCGGATCGCGAACCGCTCAGCGCGGACGGCGACAGCCCGGCCAGCCATACCTGTCGCCAGGACGCCTCGCCCGTCACGCGATGGCGGTGCATCAGCGGCAGGTTCTGGTCCGTGCGGTTGGTGAACGTGTCGTGTACGACGATCCACGCGTCGCGCTGCTGGATCTCGCGACGATGATCAAAGTACGCGTTGGGGCCGCGCGTCCAGCCCGGCTCGGGCGTCGAGAACTCGGATTCGACGCGGAACGTCGCACCGCCCACCGCGATCTCGATCGTAGCGTCGTCTCGCCGGGGCAGGCTGTAGGCGACCTTGTGCTGCGCCGCCGGGCGGATCACGGCCAACGGGCCGCTCGGGGCGGGCCGCTTGGCGCGCGGCGCCACGGGGTCGCGAACCTCCAGACGCACATCGCCGAGCACCAGCGTTTTCTGTAGTTCCGCGGACGCGACGTTGTCGATGGCCAGGCGGTTGTCGCCATCTCGCACCAGCGCGGTGATCCGCAGTTCGTAGCGGCACAGCTTGGGGCCGCTCCGCAGCGCGTAGCTGGGGTGCGCATTGGGCGAGTCGAAATCGGGGCTGTAGGGGACGTTGAAGATGTCGCCCGCGGCGGGCGACATCATTTCGCCGCTGACGCGTGGCTCGGGACCATCCCAATTCACCAAAGCCCCGCCGTCGAGCGTCTGGCCGTTGACCGTCAAACGCATGCCGCGCGTGTAGCCCGCCGGCCGCGGCGAGTCCAGCCGGGCCTGCAGCGTCAGGATCAGATCTTTGCCCTCCGGAACGCGCGGGCCGGAGAAAGAAACCTCGCGTTTGCCACTGACCGGCAACTCGGCCGCGTCCAGAAGCTCTTGTGCAAGGATCGCAGCGGGCGTCGCCCCGTCTGACCCGGCCAACGCCGCGACGATCAATCGGTCGCATGTCGGTTGCCACGCAACGGGCCGCAACGCAAGCATTTTCTCCTGCGCCGGGGCGACGCCATCGGTGTCCGAGACGAGCGCTTCGAGGCTCAATGCCATGCCCTTGGCCGGGCGCAAATCAGGCTTGCCGGTCGCTCGACCGATCAGCGACCAGGGAATGGCGGCCTCGATGGCATATCCCGCGTCCGTCTTCTGCGCCGCGATCAAAACGCCGGTGGCCGTGATAGGCTCGGGGCCGAGGATGACGGCTTCGGCCGGGATATCGACCTGGGGATCGCCCGTCTGCTCGAAGTTGCCCGGGCTGAGGCCGAACCGGACCTGTCCAGCGCCCAGGAACGCTCGCCCCGGCGGCGCCTGGGGCGTCAGATCGAGATACACTTCGAGGTGGTCGCCGCGGACCATGTCGTGGCCGCGCAGCGTCTGGCGATGTTGGTCATCGGCGACATCCGCGGCCAGGTACAGGTATTCGTCGCGCCAAGCCAGCCAGACACGGGCGGAAAGGTCCGCGGCCGAGTTCCATTTTTCTGCGCCGTACGCACAGTGCGCCTTGGTGGCGGCCGTGCGCGCGTTGGGCACGCTCTGCCACTCGTCCAACCGTCCATCGATGGCCGGAGGCGGATCGGGCTTGAATGGGATTCCATACGTGGCGGCGTCATCGTCGGCCGCCGCGCTCGAGGGCGGCACGAGCGGGGCGATCGCCAGCGCACAGGCCAGCATCGACCAACGGGCGTTTGTCGTGAGCATCTTCCACCGTCATGCAAACAGACAGGGGTGAACAGGTTGAACGGACCGGTCTCGTTTTTTTATACGGTCTGGATTGCGCTTCGCGAAGCGCCCCATCGGTAGGCCGACGCAGGGCGTTTGGCCGAAGGTGGACCATGTCGCCGTCGACGCGCCGCGTGCGCCGTTGTGGCGATGCGGGGGCCACAAGACGTGGCTCGCGTGTGGCCGTCCAAGCGCGCCCGGTCGTCACGCGGGCCGCGCCTCGCCGTGCGCCGCTTCCGCCGCTCGTAGCGAAGGGTCTCGAGGCGGCAGCACCGGCGCTTAGACGTCAAACTCAGTCCGCCCGTCGCCAGCCCATCTCGACCTCGCGAATCACGCTGGCGCCCAGTTCGCGCAAGCGAGGCAAGGGCTGACGCACTCGCTCGCGGGCCGCTTGCGGGTCGGCGTGAATCGCGCGGGCCGCGTTCAACGCGGCGGCGGGCATATCGTCTTCGTCCGCATCGAAGATCCAGTCTCGCAGGCCCAGCTCGTCGAGCATCCAGACCTTGCGGCCATTTTCGCTGAACTGGGGCATCAGTACGGGCGTCCCCACGCTCAGGGCCATGATCACCGAATGCATCTCCATGCTGACGACGATCTCGGCGCGCCGGTACAGCGAATAAGCCTGTTCGGTCGTCCAGAACTGAGCGAGCTCGACACACTGGCGTTGGGCGGGCGCCGACAGTCTTTCGTAGATGTTCCGATGCATCGCCTCGACTTCGGACGACACTTCCGGCGCCAGCACGACGCGCTGGCCGGTCTCCTGTACCCAGTCCTCGATGAACCGGCGCATCCGCCCCATGATCGCCGCTTCGCGCTCGTCGCTCATCATGCCGGCCAGCGGTCCTTTCTGGTTCGCGCTGCGGATCGTCACGGTGATGAACTTTCCCGGTTCGAGTTCATGCTGGCGGAGAAACTGGTCGACCCACGGTTCGTCCGATCCGCTGAAAAAGAACGTCGTGTCGGGTCGCCAGCCCATCCGCGGGCAGGTCAGGTTCTGCTGGCGCAGGTATTCGAGCGAATCGGGATCGCGACAATAGACGAATCGCGCGTCGTTGAACAGCGCTCGGAAGATCAGCGTCGCCGGCCAGTCGATCGCATCGAACGTCTGGGCGTTGATTCCATACGGGATTCCCTGCGACCGGGCGATCAGCAGGGGCATCGCGAACCGCAGCGTGAATCCGCGCAGATCCCGCACTCCCATCCGTCCGAAGTTCAGCGTGGTCCCCGACGTAAACAGCACGAATCCGGCGTCCGTAAACGCGCGGGCCGCGTCCGGGTTATTTGCTTGCAGCTCGGCAAGCGTTTCGCGCGGTAGTCGGTTGAGGATATCGTCCGCGATCTGGGCTGCGATCCGCGCGGACGAACTGCCGTTTTCAAACGCCCTCAACGCCGACTCGCCCCAGCGTTGGCGAAACGCGCGCCAGGCGGATCCGGGTTGGCCCTCCTGTGTCTTGGCGTTGTAGACCAGCCGAAACGGATAACCCAGCACCTTGCAGCCGGGCATATATTGCGGCAGATAATCCTTCAGGACGCTGTAATTGCCGCTGGTGTCGGCGCTCGAGGTGAAGATTACGGTCGGCAGCCCCGGATGCGTTTGCTGGATCAGGCTCAGCAATCCCGGGGTGATGGCGATGTCTCCGATATTTGCGATGCTCCACGGGAACGTGATCAGCAGATGGCGCGACGAGGTCTCGGCCGCCCGTCCGGAACAGGCGACGACCAGCCACACGAGCAGGGCCATTGGTACGCGTTTCATCTTTCGGTCTCCCGGATTATGGTGCGCTGATCGCCTGACACGTGGCTGTCACAGTGGATCTGGGTTCGGCGACGTTCGCGCCAGCGGCGCGATCCGTGCGATTCACGGTTCCTCGATTCGCCGCCGTTGAACGCATGATGTGGGCTGGCTGAGGCACAATCCAGCGTTCTGTTGGATGATACCCCAGCGCGGCCAGCAGTCGCAACCAAACACGGGCCGAGAAAAACTGAAGAGGACCATGAATCCCATGAATAAAGACGTCACGTCTAACGGCATTTGTCATTCGTTATTCGTCATTTGTCATTTGTGTGGTTCCCGTATGCGCGCACCGCGCGCGTCGTATGGATCCGTGTCCATCCGCCGTGATTCGCCGGTCATATCTTTCCCCGCTACGACGGGGCGCCGAAATCTCAGCGTCCTCAGCGTCTCTGCGTTTCCAAAACGTCTTTTCCTGTAGCCCGGCCAGTTCGCCCGCACAAGGACGTCGATGAAACGCAGAGACGCAGAGGACACAGCGCTACGGCAAGCACAACATGTAACCCTTCAACAACTTAACGCTGTCGCTGTCTGAAAACATTGTCAAAAAGTTCACGCTGTTTGAGGTTAGTGGTACAGGTCGGCGAGGCCGACCGTCTGTTCCGCCAAACGCGGAAGATGCGCAATTTCCGGCTTATCTCGCAATATCCGGATTGCCGATAGAAGCCTCAGTAGCGACAGACGCCGTGCGCGGGTGGGAAGGAACCCACGAACCTCGAGCCTTGTGCGACACGGGCGGAGCAGAGTCCGTCCTGCGGAGCGCTGTTCCGAGCCGCGCGAAATGCAACGAAAACCTACCGCAGCCGCTGTCGACGAGAATCCACCGGGCAGGGTGGCACGTGCCGATCGCGATCGTCGCGTTGCGGGTCGCTCGGCGGGTGGCTCGTGCCACAAACTCGGGCGGGCTGCAATCGGGCGGGCTGCAATTTGTAACCCTACCAGTCGCCAACCAGTCTGTCATCAGGTCGGCCATCGCGTTAGACTACGCCCCGCGCGCTGCAATGCTGCGAGGAGGATAAGGAGGTCTGGGCCTGGTCGAAACCAAATGATGCCCGGACAGCGGATGGAAGCATGAAGCCAACAGACCTAATCTGGACCGTTGCCCTGCTGGCGCTGCTGGCAGTGCCCGCAAGCTCGGCGCGGGCAGCGGAAGCAGAGGCGATGTTCGAGTCGCAGGCTGCCATCCCGGATGCGGGCATTACGGACATGGCGCGACTGGACGGCCCGAGCGTCACCCTCGACGACGCCGCGCCGCGAACTTCGCTGTCGCTGTACGGGCTGCGCAATGCAGCCGACACGGACATCGGAGTGCCGCTGTACGAGCAGGATCTGCAGCAGGATGGCATCGGTTTCCATCTGCTGCCCCAAGGTTTGATCTACCGTTCGTATCTGGCGGGTCCGAAAGAGCCGCGGATGGCGACGGGGATCATCAGTGTTCCCGATGACAGCACGATGTGGGACGCGACCATCGGTGGTCGCCTGGGCATGTTTCGCATCGGCAGCGGCGATCCGATTCGGCCCCGCGGAGTTCAACTGGATCTCGAAGCCGCCGCGATGCTGCGACTGGACATCCCCGAGGACGTCGATGTCCGATCCGCGGACTATCGGGTCGGCGTCCCGTTGACCTGGGGCAGCGAGTTCAGCCAGTGGAAGTTCGCCTACTATCACGTCAGCTCGCACTTGGGCGACGAGTTTTGGGAAAAGAATCCGGATTTTCCCCTGTTTCGACAGGCTCGCGACGCGCTTGTGCTGGGACGATCCATCTACTTGACCGATGCGTTGCGGATCTATGCCGAGGTCGGTTGGGCGTTTTACCACGTGGCGAGCGATCCCTGGGAAGTGCAGTTCGGGCTGGACTATGCGCCGCGCGTCGCGACGGGGGTGCGTGGGGCGCCGTTTTTTGCCGTCAACGGCTATTTGCGGCAAGAGCTGAACTTTGGCGGCGGCCTGAATGCCCAAGTCGGTTGGGCTTGGCGCGCGGACAGCACGGCTCATCTCCTGCGTCTGGGCTTTCAGTACTACAACGGAGCCATCCCGCACTACGCGTTTCTGCCGCTGCACGAATCGCAATTCGGCGCTGTTCTATGGTATGATTTCTGACGACGGGCGGCCCGAGCGGTCACGCATCGCGGGCTGGCGCATCGCCCAATCTCCATTCCGCGACGGCCGCCCTCGCCTGCGTGCGGAATTGGCTGCGTTCCGGCGATCACGGCCGCCCCCCCCGCGGTTCGTCTTGACGCGCTGGCTCCGGCAAGTCATGCCATCGTCTCGTTCTTCTCGATGCCGGCTTTCCAACCCAGGCAGAATACGGACGGCGCAGGTGGCGGTTCAAGGCTGAGCAATTCAAGGCTGACGGCTGACGGTTCACGGCTGAGTGGGGCGAGGCGATTACGGATCCGCGAGTCGCGTTTGTGGAACGCCTCGGTTGTTGGCGGCCCTGATTTTTCCTTTCCCTTCCGAGGGCCAAAGACCTGGCGCAATCTTATCGACGATGTGACCTATATTTGAGAACATGGGCAGTTGAACAAGTGGGTGACGGAAGATGACGCGACGCCGGCGCGTGCGGCAGGACGCCATTCAGGCCTCGAACGAGGCACGGTTGCAAGCGTGGCGCGGCCGGTTGTCGGAGAAAACGAGCATCGGGTCGCAATGGGTGCGAAAGGAACGTTGAGCGGATGGCCACTGTGAAGCGAATTCTGGTTACCGGAGGCGCCGGTTTTTTGGGCTCGCATCTGTGCGAGCGGTTGGTCGCGGCCGGGCATGACGTGATCTGTTTGGACAATTTCTTTACGAGCCAAAAGAGCAACGTGGCGCATCTGATAGGCAAGCCGAACTTCGAGCTGATTCGGCACGATGTGACCGTGCCGATCTATTTGGAGGTCGACATGATCTACAACCTCGCCTGTCCGGCGGCGCCCGGGCATTACCAATACAACCCGATCAAGACCGTCAAGACCTCGGTCCTGGGCGCGATCAACGTGTTGGGGATGGCCAAGCGATGCCGCGCGCGGGTCTTGCAGGCGTCGACCAGCGAGGTGTACGGCGACCCGGAGATCCATCCGCAGGTGGAAACATATCGTGGAAATGTCAACCCGATCGGCCCGCGAGCGTGTTACGACGAGGGCAAGCGCGCGGCCGAGACGCTGTTCATGGACTACCATCGCATGAATCGCGTGGATATCCGCATCGTGCGGATCTTCAACACCTACGGGCCGCGAATGCATCCTTTCGATGGCCGCGTCGTGTCGAACTTCATCCGCCAAGCGCTGGCCGGCGAAGCGATTACGCTGTTCGGAGACGGCGCCCAAACGCGCTCGTTTTGCTACTGCGACGATCTGATCGAGGGCTTGGTGCGGATGATGGAGCACGAGTCGGGCTTCGTGGGGCCCGTCAACCTGGGGAATTCCGACGAGTTCAGCATCCGCGAGCTGGCCGAGTTGGTGCAGGAATTGACCGGAGCGCAGAGCGAGTTGGCATACGAGCCGCTGCCGACGGACGATCCCGTCCGCCGCCGCCCCGACATCACGCTGGCCCGCCAGCATCTGGGCTGGTCGCCGCGAATCCCGCTCCGCGAAGGGCTGGCCAAGACCATCGCCTGGTTTCGTTCGATCGACATCGATCAGTACCGACCGCCGACGCCGAACTATTGATCGCCGCGCGTCTTGCGCAGCATGTGTTGCGCCCGGTCGAGCAAACGGCGATCCGCCGCGCTCAGCACGCGCGGTTCCAACGCGTCGACGATTCGCTGAAAGCGGTCCGCCGCTTCGGGCGAGCGGTCCTGGTGCGTCAAGTCCATACCCTCGAGGTAGGTTTGCTCGAGATCCGTCAGCGCGCGGACTTTGCCGGCCAGCTCGTGCTGCAGACTCAGGCACTGGACGTCCGCCCGAATCCGCTCGACCTCGGCGACGCGCGGGTCGTCCGGAAAGCGTTCGAGGAACTCGGCGATTCCTCGCGCGCAGCGGTCACGGTCATCCGGTTGGGCGGCCGTTTCGACGATCTGTCGATAGACATCGTCGGCCCGAGGCGGCAGGGCCAGGTAGATCACCGCGGCGACGACCGTCAACAGGGCCAGCGCCCACAGCGCGACGCTCCAACGCTCGCCGCGCGACGGCGCCGGTCGGTCGTCGACGCCGATCGCGCTGCGCCATTCGCGCTCAGAGACGCGGGTAAAATGCGTCTTCCGCTGGGCTGGGTCCACGATGGGCGAGTCGTGTTCCAGCGCGTATTCGATCGTTTCGGCGTGGCCGGCGTCCGCCAGATCGGCGGTCGGCCGCACGGCGTGCGTGATCGTGGCCCCGATGGTCCGCGGAGCGTCGGCCGGCCGTTGGCCGAGCTTGGTGGGTTGCGCAACGTCGGTGACGCCCGACGCGAGCGCGTCATCCGCGCTTGCGACCACGGTTGTCTCGCCGCCCGGCCGGGCGTCGGTGGCGGATTCCTCTTGCGAAGCGACCGCGTGGGCCATGGCTTGCAGCAGTTTGGCCGTCAACAGTGGCGTGGCGATGCGTTCGTCCGGATTCTTGCGCAGCAATTGCGCGACGATCTCGTCCAGGCTTTGGGGCGTCTCGGGCGCTGCGCTGCGCACCGGCTGGGGCGTTTCGAACCGCACCCGGTCCATGACGACCGTGAGCGTCGGGCCGCTGAACGGCGGTTTGCCGGTCAGCAAGGCGTACAGCACGCACCCGAGGCTGTACAGGTCGCTGCGGGGCGTGGCCGGTTTGCCCTCGATCTGCTCGGGCGACATGTAGTCTGGGGTGCCGATCAAGCTGCCGGAGAGCGTCAGGTTGTGGCCGCCAAAGAATTTGGCGATTCCGAAATCGGCCAGCTTGACCGTGTCGTCCGGCGTCAGCAGCAGATTGCCCGGCTTCAAGTCGCGATGGACGATGCCATGGTCGTGCGCGTGCTTGAGCGCGGCGCAAACCTGGACGCCGATGTCGGTGGTCTCGCGCCACGTGAAGCGCCGGCCCGCGCGAAGCTCTTCCTCCAGGCTGCGTCCCGTGATCAGGTCCATGACAAAATACGGCGTTCCATCCTCTTCGCCAAACCCCAGCAACGAGACGATGTTCTTGTGACGCAGCCGCTTGAGCGCGTCGACCTCGCCTAGAAAGCGGTCGCGAAATCGCGGGTCGAATGCGAGCGACTCGGCCAACACCTTGATGGCCGCCCGCTCGCCCGTCTCCTGATGCACGCCGGCGTAGACGGCTCCCATTCCACCGCGGCCCAATAGCCGTTCGATTCGGTACGGACCTAACTGCTCGATTGCCATAGCCCAGATTCTCTCTGTGACGCGCGTCTCGATCGCCCCTGACGGCCATGCGATCGCGCGGCGTTCGGCGCCGCACACCCATTGTGTGCGCAGCGTCGCGGCGGGTCAAAGGCTCTTGCTCGCCGACAGCGGCGACGCGCACGCGTTTGCCCCGCATCCGTTCCACGTTTGACGGGGCGACTGGGCAACGGAGCGCTGGGCGTGCGGGTCGGCCGCCGTTCACTCGCCCAACTGCTCGACGCTCGAATCGTAGAAGCGGCGGCGGCGCGCGGCGGCGGACGTTGGCGCTTCGCCCCGCTGCGACTGGATGTCTCGCAGGTTGGCCGCCGTATAACGACACTCGAGCGTCGCGAGGCGAAAGCGGATATAGGCCGCATGATCGTGAGGCAGCGCACCCCGTAGATATTGGCTCAGCTCGTCGCGCGTCGGCACGCCGATATGGCGGCGGCGCCAGATCTCGCCGATGGTATGGACTCCGCAGTCGCGGCGAGCGTTGATCTCGGCCAGGCGCTGGATCAGATCGGGCCGGCCGCGCAGCGCTCGCTCGATGGCCGCCATGCGTTCGACGGCCAGCGACTCGTCCAGATAGGCTTCCAGCTCGGTGACGGAGAATTGTTCGCACATCGCAGGAACGCGTCGGGTTCCAATTCGAGCCATCGCGTCGTTGCCCGTCGGCGACGCGTCGCCCGCGCCGCGCGTTGCGCGGCGGGCGCGCGCCGCGGCAAAGCTTCGAACGGCGGAGACGGCCCGAAATGTCGGTAATTCGTCGTGCCCTGTTTATACCAATCCGACGGTGGATCGCAAACAACCACCCGGCGTGCCCGCTTGGCGAGTGGGCGAACTCGCGGTACGCTTTAGGTTCACAGGGCGGTGGCGAATACGGCCCCCATGCCACGACGCGTGTTTCCCCGGGCATCTTCCTTCTGCCGGCAGGCAACGCCGTGGCGAGCCTTTCGCCCCAACGCCTTCTAGCATCGGCCGAGCCAGTGATCGGCGGTCGACGAGCCAACGGAGTCTACCAGGCCGTCGGCGCCGCGAACGCTCGGCGATCAGCAGCAGACGCCGTCCCACGCGAAGACTCTCGCGCGACGCTTTGATTACACAGCTTGACGCTCTGGTTCCGCTGCACGCGCGGGGAGAGGTGGCACCGATGAAGTTGGCGTATTTGGACTGCATCAGCGGCGTCAGCGGCGATATGCTGTTGGGCGCGCTGGTCGACGCGGGGGCGGACCTCGCCGCGATCCAGGCCGGGATCGATTCGCTGGGATTGCCAGGGTGCCGCCTGGAAGCCCGCGACGTCAAAAGGAATGGCTTTCGAGCCGTCAAGGTCGACGTGATCCACGAGCCGCAGGATCAACACCGGCATCTGCACCACATCACCGGGATGATCGACGCCAGCGGTTTGACGACGCCGCAAAAGGAGTTGGCCAAACGCGTGTTTACCCGGCTGGGTCGAGCCGAAGCCAAGGTGCATGGAACGACGATCCAGGCCGTTCACTTCCACGAGCTCGGGGGGGTCGACTCGATCGCCGACATCGTCGGCTGCGCCATCGGGCTCGATCTGCTGGGCCTCCACCGCCTGGTCTGCTCGCCAGTTCCCACCGGCAGCGGGTTCGTCGAGATCGCCCACGGACGGGTCAGCGTCCCGGCCCCGGCGACGGCCGAACTGCTGCACGGAATTCCGCTGGCCGCGTCTACGGTCCCTTTCGAGCTGACGACGCCCACGGGCGCCGCGATCGTGGCCACGGTGGCGGAGGGCTTTGGAGCGATACCAGCCATGCGGATCGAGCGGATCGGCTATGGCGCCGGCTCGCACGAGATTGAATCCCAGCCCAACCTGTTGCGGTTGATCATCGGCTGGAGCGACGACGCGACGGAAGCGGACGAGGTCTGCATGCTGGACACGAATCTGGACGATGCGACGGGCGAGGCGATCGGATACACAACCATGCGTCTGATGGACGCGGGCGCCCTGGACGTGTACACGACGGCGATTCAGATGAAGAAGAATCGACCCGGGGTCATGCTGAGCGTCATCTGTCGGACCGACGACGCGCCGCGGCTCGAAGATCTGATCTTTGCCGAAACGGGAACGCTGGGCATCCGCCGCTGGAATGCGGCTCGCCGGATTCTGCGCCGCGAGGCCTGCTGTGTGGAAACGGCGTGGGGCCGCGTTGCGGGGAAACTGATCCGCCTGGCCAATGGCGCGACGCGATTTTCTCCCGAGTACGAGGACTGTCGACGCATCGCGGCCGAACGAAACGTGCCTCTGGGCGAAGTCTACGACGGGGCGCGAGACGCGTTTCGCGAGCACGGGGAGGTTGTCCGCTTCCCATGATCCACGAGATTCCGGCAACGCACAGCCCGCGCATCCGGGGCCTGAGTTCGACGCAGGTCGAGGAACGGCGACGGCAGTTTGGCTCGAATGTCATCACGCCTCCGCCGCGCGAACCATGGTGGCGGCTGTACCTGAAAAAGTTTGACGATCCGGTGATCCGCATCCTGCTGATCGCGGCGGTCATCGCGATCGGATTGGGCGCGGTTCACGGCGAATACGTCGAGGGATTGGGCATCATCGCGGCGATCATCCTGGCGACGACGCTGGCATTTTGGAACGACTATCGCGCTGCCTGCGAGTTCGACATTCTGAACCAGGTCGACGACGACCAGCCGATCAAGGTCATCCGCGAGGGCGCCTGCGTCTCGGTCCCGCGGCGAAATCTGGTCGTCGGAGACGTCGTGTTGATCGAGGCCGGCGAAGAGACGCCGGCGGACGGGACGCTGCTGGAGGCCGTGTCGTTGCAAGTCAACGAGGCCAGCTTGACCGGCGAAGCGGAACCGAACACCAAAGTGGCCCGCGGCGGCCCGAACAGGCCCGCGGCCGACGGCGCGGCTGGCGACAACCGGGCCGCGCGGGGGCTGGAGCCAGCCCAGCGCACCGCGCAGGCATCCAGCGCAGACGGGCGCGACGCGGACGCGACCGATGCGGAAGGTTCCGCTCGGCGCAACCCCGGCTCGAACGATCACCATCCAGGCGGGCCGGACACGCACGAGACCACCTATCCGGCCGACGTGATTTTGCGCAGTTCGCTGGTGCTCGACGGCCGCGGGATGTTCGAGGTCACCGCGGTGGGCGACCGGACGGAGATCGGCCGCGCCGCGCGCGCGGCCGTTGCGCAGATCGACGCGCCGACGCCCTTGAACCGCCAACTCGAACGGCTCAGCAAGTTGATCGGCGCCGTGGGACTTCTGGTCGCGGTCGGCACGTTCGCCGCGCAGGTCGTGCGAGGAACGATGACCGGGCGGATCCTGTTGACGGCCCCGCAGTGGACCGTGGTCAGCGTGCTCGGCTTGGGCGTTGGCGGCGCCCTGTCGCAGGTCTGGTTGCCGATGATCTTCGACGGTCTGGAGATCGCGCTGGGGGCCGCCACGCCGCGTTGGGCCCGCCGCAAGGACGGCGCTAACGGCGTCGGCCGATGGCTGGTCGCGATGGCCCTCGGCGCCGCGATCGTCGCCCTCGGGCTTGCGGGCGGCTGGTCGCTGAACCTGATCCCCGCGTCCCCCAGCGACTGGGTGTCCGACACGGCGGCCAGTGAGTTGCTCGGCTATTTCATGATCGCCGTCACGATCATCGTGGTGGCGGTTCCCGAGGGGTTGGCGATGAGCGTGACCCTAAGTCTGGCCTACAGCATGCGAAAGATGGCCGCCGCAAACACGCTGGTCCGTCGGATGCACGCCTGCGAGACGATCGGCGCCGCGACCGTGATCTGTTCGGACAAAACGGGCACGTTGACGATGAACCAGATGCGGGTCGGGACGGCTCTGTTTCCGGCGTTGGGCGATGCGCCGCTGTCGGCCGCCGACGGTTGGGGCGCACTGATGATCGAGAGTTTATCCGCCAACACCACCGCGCACCTGGACCGCTCGGACGACGACGCGACGGGCGTATTGGGAAACCCCACCGAAGGCGCGTTGCTGCTGTGGCTGCAAGATCAAGGCATCGACTATGTGCCCTGGCGTGAATCGTTTTCGGTCCTCCGGCAACTGACCTTTTCCACCGAGCACAAGTGGATGGGCACGTATGGCGTTTCGGCGCGGACGGGCCAACCGGTGCTGTACGCCAAGGGCGCGCCGGAACTGCTGCTGACGCGTTGCACGCACCTGCTGACGTCGGACGGCCCTGCGGCGCTGGACGGCCATCGAGACGAGATCGTGCGCGGCCTGGCGGCCCTGCAGCGACGGGGAATGCGAACGCTGGGCGTCGCCTATCGCGACGCGCCCGCGGCGGGCGACGCGCAGACCGTCGACGCCTTGGCGCACGGCCTGACGTGGCTGGGACTGCTGGCGATCTGGGATCCGGTGCGGCCCGAAGTCCCACCGGCCATCGCGGCGTGCCAGCGAGCCGGCATTCGAGTGAAGATGGTCACCGGAGACAATGCGGACACGGCGCAGGAGATCGGCCGTCAGATCGGTTTGTGGGCGTCCGACGAACCCCGGCAGCATCACCTGTCTGGCCCCGAGTTCCGCGCGCTGGACGATGCGCAGGTCGTGGATGCGGCGGACGAGCTGAAGATCCTGTCTCGGGCCAAGCCTCTGGATAAAGTGCGGCTGGTGCGCGCCCTGCAGGCGGCGGGCGAGGTGGTTGCCGTGACGGGAGACGGGATCAACGACTGCGGCGCCCTGAACCAGGCCGACGTTGGGCTGGCCATGGGCCGCACCGGCAAGGACGCAGCCAAAGAGGCCAGCGACATCATCTTGCTGGACGACTCGTTTCGGACGATCGTCGATGCCGTGATGTGGGGGCGATCGTTGTACGAGAACATCCAGCGGTTCGTCCTGTTTCAACTGACGATCAACGTCGCCGCGTTGGGAATCGCCTTGCTCGGCCCGTTCTTGGGGGTGGCGCTGCCGCTGACCGTGATTCAGATGCTGTGGGTAAACCTGATCATGGACACGTTCGCCGCGCTGGCCCTGGCTACGGAACCGCCCCATCCCGAGGTTCTCGACCGCCCGCCTCGCTCGCCCCAGGCGTTCATCATCACCTCGGCCATGACGGCTCGAATCTTGGGGACGGCGGCCGTGTTTCTCGTGGCGCTGGTGGCCATGCTGCTAGGCATCCAGCGCGACGGGCGCGTCACGCCGTACGAGCTGTCCGTGTTCTTCTCGGTCTTCGTGCTGCTGCAGTTTTGGAACCTGTTCAACGCCCGCTGTCTGGGACTGGATCGTTCCGCATTCGCCAATCTCGGTCAGAGCCGCGGCTTTGTCGCCATCGCCGTCGCGATTCTGGTGGGCCAGGTTCTCATCGTGCAGCTCGGCGGTCGCGTGTTTCGCACGGTTCCGCTGAGCTGGACCCACTGGCTGCTGATCCTGAGCGCCACGTCCGTCGTGCTGTGGTTCGGCGAACTCGCGCGATGGTCCGCCCGCCGGCGGGCCGCGGCCGTCGTCTGAATCCGGCGCGCTCACGGCAGACGCGGTTTGCGCGCCGTCTGGCCGTCCTCTTCCACCGGGTACGCCGCGTGTTGTGCTTCCAATGCGGCGATCAGCGCCTGCATCATCCGCCGCAGTTCGGCGGGGCGCGCGGCGGCCAGGTCCTGGTCTTCGGACGGATCGTCCACCAGGTGGAACAGTTGATACGGCGAGTTGTCCGAGACCTGCGTGGGATAGTAGTGATAGACGACTTTCCAGGGCCCTTCGCGGTAGCTGGTGAAATAGTCGGTGCGATGCGGAGCGTGCGGATAGTGCATCAGGAACGCTTCGCGCCGCGAGCTGTCGTGTTGTCCGGCCAGCAGCGTGTTCAGGCGCGCCCCGTCGACCACGTGATCGGGCGGCGGCCGGAGTCCGGCGACGGACAGAATCGTGGGGAACAGATCGTACACCGCCACCTGTTGCGTCTGGATCGCGCCGGCGGGGATCGGCAGCGCCTGTTGGTGCGGATTGGCCGCGTCCGGTTTGGCCCACGCCGCGATCAGCGGTACGCGCATCCCGCCTTCGTAATGCGAGCCTTTCTTGCCTCGCAGCGGCGCGGCGCACGCGATCTCGTGCGGGCCGCCCAGCGGCGCATCCGTGCCGTTGTCGCCCAGGAACAGCACCAGCGTATTCTCGGCGACGCCCAGCGATTCCAGGTGATCGAGTAGATCGCCGAGCGACTTGTCCATGCCCTCGATCAACGTGGCGAACGCCTGGGCAGGCGGTGGCCGGCCGGAATCCCGATAGTGTTCAGCAAAGCGTGGATCGCTGTGAAACGGCGCATGAACCGCGTAATGGGACATGTACAGGAAAAACGGATTCCCTGCCCGCACCGCCGCGTCGAGCAGCGTCTTGGCTTCGCGCGTCAACGCCTCGGTCAGAAACGTGTCCGTACCGTGGTATTTTTCTAGATCGGGCACCGCATAGACCTTATGCCGCGGGCCGCGTCCATAGTTGTCCCGGCCAAAATAGCTGCCGGGCGCGCCGATGGCCGTCCCGCCGACGTTCACCTCGAATCCCAAGTTTCGCGGATCCGCGCCCTCCGAACCCCAGGGCCCGAAATGCGCCTTGCCCACGTGGATCGTATGGTAGCCGCCGGCTTCGAGAATACGGGCCAGCGTCACGTCGTCGCGTTTCAGACCCAGCCAGTTCCAGTCCGGCGGACCCAGGGGACCGGCGTTGTTCTTGTCCGGATTGATCCAGTTGGTCGTACGATGGCGCGCGGCGTTTTGGCCGGTCATGATCGAGATGCGGCTGGGCGAACAGACGCTCATCGCACAGCAGTTGTTGAACCGAATGCCGGCCGCCGCGAGCCGTTCCATGTTGGGCGTCCGATAAAAGTCGTTCAGCGGATACCGTTGCGGCTGTCCCGCCGCGTCCGTCAAGAACGGGACGGCGGTATCCATCACGCCCATGTCGTCGACCAGAAAGATCACGATGTTGGGTCGCGACTCGGCCGCGTCAGCCGAATCTGGCGCGAGCGGCGCGCCCGATACGACGGCAAGCAAGGCAGCGACACAGGGGACCGCATTCATCCAGTGGAAAGGACTCATCGTCTGAGCTCTCGAGATCGGAGTGTTCGTGGGACCGTCGTTTACAGCCGTGATCTATCGTACCGCGGCAGCGAAACGGGGTGAACCCGGCCGGCCGCCACAACAGCCGCTCGTACAGCAAGGCGACTCGGACAAGACCACCCGCGGCAGGCGCCTCGGATGCGCCGATCGCGAGCGGGACGATCCATGGCGACCCGCAGCCGGGTTGACCCGCGCAGCGCCCCGCCTGACAATAGGCCGGTCTGGTCGTGGCGCCAACGTCCGACCGCGGTACTTTTGTTGAAAAAGGAAGCTGTATGCAGAGTCCGTCACAGGCAAACGGCGGGGCGAGCCTGGGCGCCGTCGAACGGGTGACATGGTATCACTGGGTTGTCGTCCTCATCGCGTCTTTCGGCTGGCTGTTCGATTGTATGGACCAGCGGATCTTTGCCCTGGCTCGCGAGCCGGCGATCCGCGAGCTGTTGCCGGCCTCGCTGACGCCGGCGGACGAGACGGCGGCCGACCAGAAAAAACGAGAACAGGCGCGCGAAGCGTTGATCAAGACCTGGGGTGGCTGGGCCACGGCTATGATGATGATCGGCTGGGCCACCGGCGGGATCATCTTCGGCATCATGAGCGACCGCTGGGGACGCGTCAAAACGATGGTGGTGACGCTGTTGGTCTACTCGGGTTTCACGGGGCTGTCGGGAATCGCTCACAATCCGTGGGATTTCTTGGCTTACCGGTTTTTGGTGGGATTGGGGGTCGGCGGGATGTTCGGCGCAGCCACGACGTTGGTGGCCGAGAGCGTGCCCGATCGCGTGCGAGCCATCGCGTTGGGTTCGCTGCAAGCCCTGTCGGCCGCGGGCAACATCATCGGCTCGCTGTTGAGCACGTATATCCGGCCGGGCCAGGCCGATTTTCTGTTCGGCATGTCGGGGTGGCGAATCCTCTTTTTTGTCGGCATCCTGCCGGCGATTCTCGTCGTCCCGATCATCTTGATCCTGCGCGAGCCGCGGCGCTGGCGAGAAGCCAAGCAGAAAGCGCGCGAGGCCGGCGGCGCTCAGCATGTGGGCTCGATCGGCGACCTGTTTGGACATCCCGTCTGGCGGCGAAACTTGCTGGTCGGCGTGTGCTTGGGCTTGGCCGGCATGGCCGGCCTGTGGGGCATCGGGTTCTTCTCGCCCGAGCTGATCACGGGCGCGCTGAAGGCGCAGGGCGAGCCTCAACACGTGATCGACCTGGTGCGCGGGCGCGCTACCGCGCTGCAGGACGTCGGCGCATTCCTGGGGATGGTCGCGTTTACGATCATGGCCACGGTCGTCGGCCGCCGCCCGGCGTTCTTCGTATCGTTCATCCTCTGCCTGGTGATGACCATCTTTGTCTTCAACCGCTTGCAGACCAGCACGGACGCCTACTGGATGCTGCCGATGATGGGCTTTGCCCAGTTGTCCGTGTTCGGAGGATACTCGATCTACTTTCCCGAGATCTTCCCGACCCGGCTGCGCGGCACGGGGGTCGGCTTTTGCTACAACACGGTGCGGTATCTGGCGGCCGGCTTTCCGCCGATGCTGATGTATCTGAACGCGATGATGGTGAGCCACGGCGTCGACGAACCGTTCCGCAAGGCGGCAACCTACATGTCGCTGATCTTCGTGCTGGGGCTGGTTGCGTTGATCTGGGCGCCGGAGACCAAAGGCCAGCCGTTGCCAGAGGATTGACGCGGACGAGACCGCATTGCCCGTAGGGCCGACACAAGCTGGGCTCGCACCGCGCGACACGGATCGCGTCTGTTCGTGCGCGTCCCATCGAGCGCCCGATGCACGAGCGCCCGATGCACGAGCGCTCGCTGCGGAGGGGCCACTTGGTGCACGGGCGAGCGCGGCCGCACGAACGTCCTTCCGCAACGCGGGCGTTGGCCCCCCCGTTATTGGCCGTAGGCCCTCGGTCGCCGTGGGCCTCGGTCACCGTAGGCCTACGGCATCGCCCTAGTGCTCTGTCCTTCGTAGATTGATGTATGGTATCCTCCAGGCATTCGTTGATGGAAGAGCGAGTTTTCAAGGAGGGTGTCCTGAAGAAACGCTATCGAGTAACGTTGACGGAGGATGAGCGTCAGGAACTGCAGTCGATGGTTTCAGTGGGTAAGGCTGCGGCTCGAAAGTTGGTGCGTGCGCGTATCTTGTTGCTAGCGGATGAAGCGGACGGCGGTCCCGCCAAACGGGACTTGGAAATCGCAGACGTGCTGGGTTGCGGCCGTGCGACGGTCGAACGAGTGCGTACCCAATTCGTGGAGGAAGGGATCGAGGCGACGTTAAATCCGAAACCGACCACGCGGACTTACGAAAGACGGCTGGACGGCAAGGCGGAAGCGTATCTCGTAGCGATGGTCTGTGGAGCACCGCCGGAAGGCCGCGGCCGGTGGACGCTACGGCTGCTGGCGGACCAGATGGTTGGTTTAGAGTCTTAGTTCGTATCATGCGCGCACGGTGCGTGCATCTTGTACAGTGGTGTGTACAGTACACTTGTGGGTTAGTGGCACTGGACTGGGTTAGGTGGGGTTGGGGTGGGATGACTGTTGCGCGCCACAGACGACAGGGGGCGTGTTGGCCGAAGGCCATCACCACCGTAGCCTGGGGC
>JAVYAJ010000210.1:0-13321 GCA_032229885.1 Candidatus Anammoximicrobium sp.
ATGCGCGCACGGTGCGCGCATGATACGAACAAAGACTTTAACGCTGTCGCTGCCTGAAAACATTGTCACAAAGTTCACGATGTTTGAGGTTAGTGGTATAGCGCCGACACCGCGTAATGCCACGACAGTTGACGATTGGCATACTGCGCGACATAGGAAAACGCAAAGTCTTTGTGAATCAGCGCCCAGACCAAGATCGTCGATACGATGGTCAGTCCCAACACGCTCAGGTTAGCTGCCCACGCCCCGGCGCGCCGCACGCGTCGGTCTTCCCGCGCGGCCGGCGCCAGGTTCGCAAAAGCTGCGAATCCCGCGCCGACAAAGGCGATCAGAAGCCACGCCTCTCCGACAATCCTCATGGATCCGTTCTCGCTTCGCCCGGCAGGGACTCGTACTTGCTAGCGCACCGTGTCAGCAATTTGTCGCCCCGCAGCCGCCTGTCGGGCTCTAAAATCCCCTCGACGACCACGTCGATCTCCTCGGCCAGATTGTCCGGCAGCGCGCCGCTGTACGTCACCGCCAGTTGGCCCGTGGCGCCCTGCAACCCAAAACTCGCCTGCCTTCGATCAGCCGCGATCCGCAACGAGCCCGCGGCGACCGGGCCGCTAACCCGGATCCGGCTGTTCAGCAGCTCGTCCGCGCGAGACAGACACTCGTCCGGAGTCACGTAGTATTTCCAACTGGCCGCAGCGCCGACATAACCCAGATACGCCGTGGCGATCACGATCACGCCAGCGCCGATTGCCAATTTGACGCTCGGGCTCATCCCCTCGGCTCCTTCCCGACAAGACCCCGACTTGGGGCTGCGGACAGTAACAGAACCGCCCGACGATGTCAAAGCGGATTCGGACGTGATTCGGCGCGTCGGCGCGGGGCGTGCGGTGTGCCGTGGGCAGATATTGCGCCGAACTGCGCTGGAAAACCACGGGTTGGCGGGACAAACGCCTACGTGAGTGCCTTGGCATGTTTTCCGGCAAGCACGATGGGCAAAGCTCGACTGTGGCAAGTCGAAAGCAACCATCTGCCACAGACAGGACAGATGGTACGCGGCAGGATGCCGTGTCCACGGGAGCCGGCGAACGGGTGGCTGGCCATCGGAACGAAGTCGTTGCCGAGCCCAGTGGCGGTGGCGACCGTCCCATTTCAGACGTTTGGGCCCGATGATGGAACCGAGGTCCATCAGGCAATCGCGGTGTCGGCGCAGGCTCAGACCACGTTAGCCACGGCGTGGGTCTAACGGTCGTCGTGCCGCCGACGATCTTCGAGCCTATTTTCGACTGGGTCGTTGGCTGTTACTGGACCGGTTCCAGCACGGCGCCACAGACGATCGCCGGGCCTTGGATCGGCGCGAGGCGGACGTCCACGGACCCGCCGGAACCCAAGTCGAGATCGTAATCGCGAACCACGATCTGGTTCCGCTTGCCCGCCAACTGAAAAATGTCCACGCGTTCCGTCGCATGACGTGCCTCGACGGCGCGCCGTAGGTTCTTGACCGCATTCCAGGAAATGCCATCGGGCGACGTCTGCACTTCGAACCGGGCCTGCCGCTTGTCCCCCGCGTACCATTGGAAACCGATGCGCGCGGGCTGCGCGGCGGAATCCAGGCGAAACTGCAACCATTGGCCCTCGCCGCGGGCCGCCCACCGTGTCTGCGGGTCGCCGTCCACCACGGCTTGGGCCGGATATCCGTCCAGGGCGTCGCTCGCAGATACGGCCGACGCCGCGTCGCCGGCGAGCGCCGCGTCCAAGCGCACTTCGACCAGGCTGTTCCAGTCGTTCTCCGAATTGCCCTGACAGACGACCCGCAGTATCGCGGCGGGCGCCGAGTCGAACGCGTATTCCTCCCACGACGATCCGCAGGCGACCGACACGTCGAAAACGCGCTGGCCCGCCGCGGTCGAAGACGGATCGATCAGCAGCAATCGCAACCGATACTTCCCGGCAGGCAGACTCGCCGGCCCGCTAAGGCCGCGACTGTCTTGGGCCATGATCGGCTGCATGCGCCACAGGATCGGTCGATCGCTTTCGACACCGGTGCGGCAGATTTCGGTCCAGGCCGCGGGGGCATCTGCCGCACCGCCAGGCTCGGTCTCGACGGGCAGGGTCAACACGTCCGCACCGACCTCGTGCGTGCCCAGGCATTGCCACACTGCGCGCTCGGCGTCGAAATGAAAGGTGAACTTGCCGGGGCTCTGCGCCAGAGGATCGTGCGACGTGGGCGCAAAGTTCAGTCGCACCGGTTCCATGCCCAGCGCCTGGCGGTGGCGAATCACGTGCGACAGCCAGCGCGTGTTCAGCGAGACCACCAATCCCTGCTCGCCGCGGGTGATGCCGCCCAACGAGCTGAAGCGGGCGAACTGCTCGATGACCGACGCTGGGTCGCACGCAGCCATCTCCGCTTGCGCGCCCGGCAAGTCGCCCGCCTGCAACCGTTGCTGAGACTGCTGGAATCGCGCGTGCGTCCGGTAAAAGTCGGCGATGAACGTCTCGAGCCCGCGGAAATAGTCCAGTCGGTCGCGCGCTTCGTCGCTCAGCTCGTCAACAACCACGCTGTCCAGCGTTTGCCTCCGCCGTGCGCAGCGTGCCACGACCGCGTCGACGTCGCCCAGCGGTCGATCGATGAACCAGTCGGTTGTCTCGCGGCCGAACTTCGGCGCATCGGACAGCCAGTGTCGCAGATATTCGCCCATCGGTCCCTGCGCCGCAGGGCCGAACAGCCGCGCCGCGGCCTCGGTGCACGTTGTGCTCAGCGGCTCGTTCTTCGTGCTTTGCCAGACCTGCCGCACGTGGCTGGTGAAGAACAAATCCAGCGGGCGGGTGGTCCAGTGGATGATGCCGAAGCCGCTGGCGTGGGCGTCCGCGAGCTTGGCGAAAAAATCAGTGTCCGGCGTATAGGGCCGACCGACGTAGGCGCCGTCATCATGTTGAGCCCAGATCACGGGGATCACGGATCGGCGCTCGCCGATGCGGCGCAGCGCTTGCCGCGCCTCGGCGGCGCTCAATTGAGAACGGTCGTGCAGCACCGCATAGTCCAACCCGATCAGCTTGACGTGCGGCGGCAGAAACCGGTCGCACGGCGCGAGAAACTCGAAATCCCAGGTGCCGGTCGCGAGTTGCACGCGGCCGTGACCGGCGGCCTGCAACGCGCGTTCCCAGGCGCGCAGGACTTTGCCCAGAGCAAACAGGTTGTGGGCGTGCCACAGTTCCGCGGCGTCGGGAGTCTTGGCCAGTTCCGCTCGATATTCCTCTTGCCAGCGGGGTGGCATCTCGCGCAGTTTGAACTCCATCCACGGCGTGCCGCCCCGACGAAACCACAGGACCAGGCAGGTGATCTGAGGATAGGCGGCCAACAACGCCTCGGCCTGCGCCTGGTAGTAGCGATAGCCTTCGGGCGTGTCCGGATCCGCCAACCACATCCGACCGGCTTCCTGGCCCATCCAGGCGACAACCTGTGTCTGGATGGCAAAGCGGGCATGTTCGGGCAGCGCGCGGATCAACTGCTGAGGATTGGCGCTGACGGTATCCACGTCGGTGGCGAAGAACACGTCCATCCCGCGGCCGGCGGCATGATCGAAAACATCGTGCATCAGACGCTGGGCCGCGGCGGCGCGTGTTTCGTCCGGCCCCAACGCCGCGTCGGCGCCGAAGACCGACGCATCGAACACGGATCCGCCCCACAATCTCCGGACGTCATTGACATGCATCGTCGACCAGTCGCGACCGCGAACCGTGGTTGATAGGTAACCGACCGGCTTGGTCTTGCCGTCGTAGGTGAACGACACCATCGGGTTATTGCCATAGGCGTGGACCATGATGGCGTTGTAGCCCATCTTCTGTGCCTGGTCGGTCCAGCGTTGCCAATCCGGCAGATTCCAGGTCGAACAGCCGCTGAGGAAGTTGTGCCAATCGAACACGATCCGCTCGCGGACCAGCGGCCGGTCCTTCAATGACCAACCCGCGAACGAGAATCGCGCGGCGCACGGGGGCGGCGCCGTGTCGCCGCACAGGAAGAATCCGCAGCCGAGCGTTTCGAGCAGGCGATAGACGCCGTACGCGGCGCCGCGAGGGTCGGCGCCCGCGATGACGCCGATCCGCCGCGCCCGGTCCGTCGCGACGGCGACGACGTAACTCTCTGGATCGGTCGGCGCCGCCGGCGCCGCCAGCCGTCGCACCCACGGGTCAGCGATCGTGCCCAGCGCGATCGCATCGCCATCGGCGGGCAGGCGGCTCGCCGTCGCAAAGCGATCGGCCGGATACAGCCGCCGCAGCCATTCGGCCAACTCGATCGCCACGGTCTTCTCCAGCGGGCTGGCGGCGGCGGACGTCACGACGGAGATCTCTGTCCGCGGAGCCTCGGCGAACGCTGGCACGGGCGAGGCAGCCGCCGAGATCGTCGCCAGCAGCGCGAACGCGACTGCGGCATGGATTTTTCTGTGCCGCCTCATGGCTTCCCCTCTTCTCTTGCTGTCAGCGCCATCGCGAGCCACCGGCTGGGCCTTCTGACACTGCGGGGCGTTCGCTAGGCAGGCTCGAACAGCGCCAAGCTGGCAGTGAATCCGTGGACGAAGTTCTTGCCGCCGACCGGACCGAATTCTCCGGCCGCAAAGAATCCGGCCAGCGGGATCTCTCCCAGGATATTGCTGATCGACATCGCGTCGTGGTGTGGTTCCGGAAACATCCGGCTGCCGCGTCCGTTGCACGTGAACAGCAGTCCGCCGCGGACGGTACCGCCGGTTTGCTGGCGAACGGCCGCTAGCAGTTGGCGCAAGTCGGCGTCGGCTGTCTGCCAGTCGCGGAGGTGGAACTTGACGGTCTGGCCGACGCGGACATAATCGCCGACCACGACGGCGCCGGACTCGGGATCTACGCCCAACACGTTGCGGACCAGAAAGTCACCGGGTTCGAATCGCTCTTGGTACTCGCTGACGACTCGCCCCAAGTGCAGTCCGCGGCGGACCATTTCCTGGTCACGGTTGGGCAGCGTCTCCAACACGTCGTGCAGTTGGGCCACAGCCGGTTTTCCGCCCAATTCGTGGATCACGTTCTGTTCGGCGCGGGTGACCACAAAATGTTTGCCGATCGGACGACAGCCCTGCGAGACGATCGTGCGCACGCGAACGTCGCCCGACACCAGGACCGCGACGGCGCCGGTTGTGAACACCTGCCGCCCCAGGATCAGCCGGCTGTCGCCGGGGCGCGATGCGCCGCTGGCCATGCCGCCCACAACGGCGACGTCCGGATGCTCGCGATTCGTCCATTCCAAGAGGAAATCGGCGGGAAAGCTGTACGGTTCGCCCAACAAGAGCAGCGCGGCGCGGGAAGGCCAGTCATGCAGCAGCGCGTCCGGCCAGCCCAGAATCGCCCCGCCTTCGCCGGTTCGCTCGAAGGTCAGGTGCATGGGCAGCACGTGTCCACCCGGCATACGCGCCACCCACAGCGACAGCGCGGTGCTCTCCTCGACCTCGCGGCCGACACCAACCACCGATTCGCCGGTGCAGCCGACCAGGCATTCCGTCCCCAGGCGATCGCAGATCTGGTCCGCGATCGTTTGGCAGGCCTCGACCCGGTCGGCCGAGGTGAACACAAAGGCCAGATCGGGCGTGGCTTCCAGCGAGCTCAACGCTTGATCGCACACCTTGGCTATGGCCTGCTCGACCTCGCGTGCCGTCGACAAGGCAGAAGCGCAGCGAAATCCGGGTTCGGCGTCAGGTAGGCTCATGCAGATGGCTCGTGGGTCAGAGTCGGCGTGAGGAATCGCAGCGGACGATTGCCTGCAAGCTATCACGATAGCTTGGGTCGCACCGGAAAATCAACCCTGCGAGAAACGTTGCTCGGCTGGCCTCATCCGGTTGCACGGCCGGCATCCGCGACCACGCCGCCGAGCCCATTGCGTTGTCCCATTTTAATTGATGCGCCGCCGCATCCGCCAGAGCGCAGGACTTCCGCGGTCTGGCCACCGCGGATCCCCCGGGTTTCATCTTGACAACGCACGACACGATGCGCGGATGAGAATGGCCGCACGCACGCCGGATCCTGCATGAAAAAAATGAATCGAGTTTCGGCCGACAAGATTTCGTTCCGCGCTGCGCGCGAGATCGCCGCGCAATCGAGCCGGGCGCCCTCTCCAAAATCTGCGTAATGTAGGATAAGATAAGAAAAGCTGACAGTCGCTGGCGCGGGGATTGTTCCGTGCGCAGCCCGGCGCACGTGCCCGCTGCGCGTGACGCTTTGTGGCCGCCGGAGTCTCGGGCGCGCGGTCGCTGTCCAGCCGCGCGTTGGGGTTGCCCTTTATCGCGTGGTTCCGCATCCCGAACCAAGGCGAGAATATCGTTGTTTTGCGGTGCGTCCCATGACCGAAACGCTCCATAAACTCAGGTCCACCGTGGCGGAACTGGAAGCCGAACTCGCGGCGTTGGAGAACGTCGACGATCAGACCCGGGCGATTCTCGAGCAAGCGGCCCGCGATATTCTGACCGTCGTCGAACGCGGCCTGCCGGGCGACTCGGCCGGCGAATCGACGGCCGAGTCGACGCTCGAGCGGCTCCGCACGGCGACGCACGAATTCGGACAGACTTATCCCACCCTGACGGGAATTCTCGGTCGTCTGATCAATGGCTTGGGTCAGATGGGCATTTAGGCCCACCTCAGGGACAACGCCCGCTTTTCTCGCCATCTTACGCCTGCTGCGCTGCCCTGCTAGCACGCCTCTTCCGGCAAATTGGGGCAACTGTTACGGCCTCTCGGGCTCCGATCAAGCAGGCAAAACCGGCTGGCCGATGATGCTTTTCATAATCGTCTTCTGCGCGTGGCACGCGATCGCGAAGCCGTTGCGCCGGGCGAGTAGCGCACGTTCGATCCGATCCACCACGAGATACGGCTTCCGATGCGAAACAAGCGGACACGTCAGGCGGCAGGATTGTTTACGGCGGCATGGATCGCATTGGCTTGCGGGGGCTTGGCCGGGTTCGTCACACCGGTCGATGCGTCGTCTCTGCGGCGCACGCCGATCGTCGAGGCGGTCGATCGAGTTCGGGAATCGGTCGTCAACATCCAGGGCCGCAAGCTGGTCCGCTCCGAGTCGCCCGACCCATCCGGAAACGAGCCTTTCCGACAGGTCAACGGGATGGGCACGGGAGTAATCATCGATGGCCGTGGCTACATCCTGACCAACTATCACGTGGTCGAAGGCGTAGAGAGCATCCAGGTCACGCTAGCGGACGGCCGCAGCCAGCTCGGCCGACTGATCGCCAACGACGCGGTGACCGATTTGGCGGTGATCAAGATCGAAGCGTCCCGTCCGCTCGCCGTGATCCCCTGCGGGATCTCGAGCGATCTGATGCCCGGCGAGTCGGTGATCGCCGTCGGCAACGCCTATGGCTACGAGCATACCGTGACCCGCGGCATTATCAGCGCCCTGCACCGCGAAGTCCAAGTCAGCGCGACGCAAAAGTACCATGATCTGATCCAAACCGACGCGAGCATCAATCCGGGCAACTCGGGCGGCCCGCTGTTGAACATCGACGGCGAAATGATCGGCATCAACGTGGCGGTCCGCGTCGGCGCGCAAGGCATCGGATTCGCGATCCCCGTGGACGAGGTCCTCGATATCGCCGCGCGACTGCTGTGCGTCGAACAGGTCGAACAGGTCGTCCACGGCGTGTTGGGCGAGACTCGCAGCGCGGACACGCAGCGCTGTTACACCGTAGTGGGTGTTCGGCAAAACACGGCTGCGGCGAACAGCGGCCTCCGTCCGGGAGACGTGATCACGGCAGTCGATCAGACGCCGGTCCATCGGGCGCTCGACTTTGAGCGGGCGCTGCTCGGCCGTCCGCTCGGCCAGCCGTTGACGCTCAGCGTGCAGCGAGACGGGCGGTCGGAGAAGCTGGAACTCGCCCTGTCGCGCGTTTCACCGCCGGAAGATGACTTTGACCGGCGCACGTGGCAGGTGTTAGGTCTGAAACTCATGCCGGCGTCGAAGGACGACTGTCAGCGGTCCTCGTCGCGGTATCGAGGCGGAATGCGGGTTGTGGCCGTGCGATCCGACAGCCCATCGGGCCGTCAGAACATTCGCCCGGGCGACATTCTGGTCGGGATGCACGTCTGGGAGACGGTCTCGAAGGACAATGTGCTGTACGTGCTGAACCACGCCGACCTGGACAGCTTTCAACCGCTCAAGTTCTTCATCCTCCGTGGCGACGAGACGCTGTATGGCTTTATGCCCGTCAAGGCCGACGTCGTGGCCCAACTTCCGCGGCGCGGCGGGCGCGGTTAAAACCGCCTTCGTTCCAACCTCGCGTCCACGAACCTTCGCGCACCGCACCGACTTCGCGCACCGCACCGACTTCGCGCACCGCACCGACGCCTAGCGTCGCCGTCCGACGCGTCCTCGGTTCACCCGTCTCGCGCCTCCGCGCGCTGCGCGCCTTCCGTTCCTGCCGCGGCCCCGGCGGCCTTGATGGCCGACCGAGCACCGGCCGTCTGCCCCCACGATGGCTTCTCTCCGCGGTTCACGGCGTTCCGGCGTCGGCGCCGGGCGGCCTCACTGGCCGTCGCGCGATGTCCAAACTGGCAGCCTGGCGAACCATCAAATCTGTCGAATCGGCTGAAAAACTGATCTGGTTGCTGGCAGACGCACCGGCTATGCTTTCGCGGCGCGGATTGCCGCCCGGCGCGCCCAGGGAAGACTTTTTGCGCCCTGCCGATGACAACAGGCCGGAGGGCGGGGCCCGCGGGGAACAAGGACGCTTCAACGAGCGGCCGCCGCAGACAGCCGCCGCCGCGTGCCGTCCGCAGGAGGAAAACACGGGCGCTCAAGGAGCACGGTGTGCCGAAGATCTCGACAATTCTCTTCGGAGCCGCGGGGCTGGCCGTGGCCTGGTTCTGCCTCCAGCGGTATGATTTGAACGAGCTGAGCGGAATTCGGGTCACGCCTGCTGGGCAAACGGCTTCGTCGAACAATGCCTCGACCGATCCGCTGACGACGCCGTCAGGGCGAGCCGTCTCGATGATCCGCATCGCGACGTTCGACATCCAAGTGTTCGGCAAGAGCAAGGCCGCCAAGCCGCACGTCATGGATGCTCTGGCGCGGATCATCCGCAATTTCGACCTCGTCGCCATCCAGCAGATTCGCTCCGCCGACGACGACTTGCTGCCGAACTTCGTCGAGCTGATCAACGCCGCGGATCGGCGTTACGACTATGTGATCGGACCTCGCCTGGGTCGCTCGACGATCAAAGAGCAATATGCGTTCGTCTTCGACATGGCGACGATCGAGGTGGACCGGACTCAATTGTACACGGTCGCCGATCCCGATGACCTGCTGCACCGCGAGCCGCTGGTCGGCTGGTTCCGCGTCCGCGGCCCGCCGAGCGCGCAGGCGTTCACCTTCACACTGGTCAATTTCCGGGCGGATCCCGATGCGCCGCAGCCAGAGATCGACATCCTGGACGATGTATACCGGGCTGTCCGCGGCGACGGCCGCGACGAAGACGATGTCATCATCCTGGGCAGCCTGAATGCCGACGACGGACACCTGGGAGAACTGGGGCAGATCCCCGGCATGACGGCAGCCATTTCTGGGGTTCCCACCGATACGCGCGGGATCGCGCAACGGGACAACATCCTGTTCCAACACGGCGACACGAACGAGTACACCGGACGCGCCGGCGTCTTCGATTTCATGCGGCAGTACAACTTGTCGATGGACGAGGCGCTCGAGATCTCGGACCATCTGCCCGTCTGGGCCGAGTTCAGCGCCTACGAGGGCGGCCAGCCGGGCCGCGTTGCGGCGCGGCCGAACGATGGGACGCGGTGAACCGTCCGAGACGCGCCGGCGGACACACGCCCGTGCTTGACGGGGAAACATCGGTGGCCGCGGCCGGTCTGGCGGATGCCGCTTAGCAGGGCTATCATCTGGGCACACTGCCGCGCTCGGGTCATGCCGCCGATCTCGTGATAGGCTGCTGCGAGCGGCAGCGGCTCGCCGAGTCGTGCGGCCGAAGGCCGTGGATGTATCACGCACCAAGCGCCCGCCCGAGGAACCGACCGCGTCTTTCGCCTGGCGCGCCGCCTGTCGTCCAGCGCCGCGCAGCCGCGCCGAACGTCGTTCGCGGGACCGGGAGCGAATCGAGGAGCAAAGCCATGACCATGCATCAACCGTTCCGCGTTTCGACCTCCGACGTCTCGACCTCCGACGTCCCCACTACGTCGCGACGCCAGTTTCTGGCCCGGACCGGCCAACTTGCCTTCGCCTCGGCCGTCGCCACGGCAGCGGTTCCGCGCGTCCATGCCGCCGAGGACAACACCATCCGGCTGGCGCTGATCGGCTGTGGCGGCCGTGGCAACGGGGCGGTGGCGAATGCGTTCGCCGCGCCCGGCGGCCCGGTCAAGCTCGTGGCGATGGCTGACATCCACGAGAAGAAGATCACCAGCGCACTGACGCATCTAAGCCGGGCCGCGCCGGACAAAGTCGCCGTGCCCGCCGACCAGCAGTTTGTCGGTTTCGACGCGTACAAGAAGGCGATCGATTGCCTCCGCCCGGGCGACGTGGCGCTGCTGACCACGCGGGCAGCCTTTCGCCCGTTGCATCTCGAGTACGCCGTGCAGCGCGGCGTCAATGTGTTTTTTGAAAAGTCGTTCGCCACGGACCCCGTGGGGGTTCGGCGAGTGCTGCGGGCGGCCGACGAGGCGGAAAAGAAGAACCTCAAAATCGCGGCCGGCACGATGTGCCGCCACAGCGTCAATCGCCAGGAGCTGATCAAGCGGATCCGCGACGGCGCGATGGGACAGATCCAGCTTTTGCGCGCTTATCGAACGGAAAACTTCGGCACGCTGGGACGCAAGCCGGCGGGCGAAAACGAGATCTACTGGCAACTGCGGACCGTCTATCACCTGTACTGGGTCTCGGCCGGCTTGTGGTCCGAGGCCGACATCCATCAGATCGACGAGATGGTCTGGGTCAAGGACGCCATCCCGGTCTCGGCCCACGGCGTCGGCGGCCGCGCGCCGAACAGCCCCGACTGTGGCCAGAACCTGGACAATTGTTGCGCCGAGTGGACGTTCGCGGATGGCGCCAAGGCATATTACGTGATGCGCAACGCGGCCAACTGCCTCAACGAGTTCGCCACGTATATCCACGGCACGAAGTGCGCCGCGCAGCTTTCGGGCAAGGTCCACGTCGCCACGACGCGACTGTTCAAAGACCAGCGGATGGACGCGGACAACGTCGTCTGGGAAGCGCCGCCCGAGGCGATCAATCCGTGGCAGGCCGAGTGGAATGTGTTCCTGGACGCGATCCGCCAAGACCGCCATCACAACGAAGCGCGCCAAGCCGCCATGTCACAGGCCGCCGATATCATGGCCCGAGCGGCCATCCACATGGGCCGCGTCGTTACGCTCGACGAAGTCATGGCGTCCAACTTCGAGTGGGTTCCCGGCGGCGTAGACAACCTGAACGAGAACAGCCCGCCGCCGGTCACCGCCGATGCCGACGGCCGCTACCCCGCGCCCGTGCCGGGCCAGTGGGTCGAGATCTGACGTCGGCTGGAAGCGCATCCGTGTCCATCCGCCGTGAATCGCCTGTCATGTCTATCCCGGCTACGACGGGGCGCCGAAATCTCAGCGTCCTCGGCGTCTCTGCGTTTCCAAAACGTATTGTCATGTAGCCCGGCCACTTCGCCCGCGCAAAGACGTCGATCAAACGCCGAGACGCAGAGGACACCGCGCTACCACGAGCATAAAACGCAACGCGTCAACAACTTATACCGCGCGCGGGTGACGGTGGCCGGTCGAACGCTACACAACGTGCGGCAAACCGAGCCCGAAGCCTGCTCCACAAAGTGCCGTTCTGAGCCGCCCAGAGTATAACACTGTCGCTGCCTGAAAACATTGTCAGAAAGTTCACGATGTTTGAGGTTGATAGTACAGCGTTATTTCCTGTCGATCACGACCACGCCGCAGGATATCGGCGGGAGGGTAAACCGTAGCACGTCGCTTTCCAACTGCACACGAGCCGGCTCAGGCCGGACGGCGTCGCGCGCGGCCAGCGTGTTGCGGGCGGCCAGCTCGCCGGGTGCGACCAGTTGCAAGGCGACGTTGGTGGGCCGGGCGCCGGCCAGTTGCAACTGGACCCGGACGGGCTCGGCCGCCGGATTGACGGCCTTAAAGATCAGTCGCTGGCCGTCGTCCGCGCGGGTTGCCACGGCGTTGAGCGGTCCCGCTTCGCCCTCGAGGGCAATCCGCTGCGGTGCGTAATGGTCGCGCCACAGCTTCATGACCACATAATTGGGCGCCGGGAACCAGGTGCGGTGGTCAAAGTTGACGAAGGCATTGTCCCAGCCGCTGGCCGAGACGTGGCGAAGAAACAGCGCGGGGCCGCCGATTTCCAGCACGTCGCCGCACCGCTCGAAGGCGTTCAGCAGCCCGCCGCAATACAAGCCCGTCCGCCAGTCCGTGCTCTGCGCGTTCCATTCCGAGACGTAGATCTTCAATGCGGGGTTCTTCGAGGCGGCGATCAAATCGCCCGTCTTGCGGAAGAATGCCTCGTAAGCCCGCGGCCCTTCGGCATAACGGTCCGGGTTCTCGTAATGGTGAATGCTCAGATAGTCCACCTGGTCCGCACAACGGTCGATCAACACACGGTTCCAGGCCAGGCCGTTGCCGCCGTCGCCATAGCCGGCACTGCCGCAGGCGGCCAGCTTGATCGACGGATCGGCGCGGCGCATCGCCGGGGCAAAGCGGTTGACCCACTCGGCATAGGTCTCCGCACCTTGATGCCACGTCTCGTTATCGAGCTCCCAGTACTTGACGTGGTACGGCTCGGGATGGCCGTTCGCGGCGCGGACCCGGCCCCACTTCGAGTCGGCCGGGCCATTGCAGTACTCGATCCAGTCGAGCGCCTCCTGCAGGAAGTCGTTGTCCAGCACGTCCTGGTTCCACTGCGGCGTGCCCATATTGATGACGATCAACGGCTCGGCGCCGACGCGGCGGCACATGGCGATGAATTCGTCGGCGCCGAACGAATTGACTTCCTTATCATCCCACATGTTCTTGGGATGCGGCCCGCGCTGGTGCTGGGGGCCGATGCCATCCTTCCAGCGATAGGGCGAGGCGTAACAACCGCCCGGCCAGCGGATGATCGGCGCCCGCAGTGCGGCGATGGCCTGCAACAGATCGGGCCGAAAGCCGCCGGCCTGGCGCCACGATTCGGGCATCAGACTCACCTGAGGGTGCATTCCCGTTTTGCGCACTAAGTGCTAGCAGTGCTAGCACTTAGGGAATCCAGATCGCGTCGTTGGGCTCTAGTGGGAAGCCGGTATTTGGC
>JAVYAJ010000211.1:0-7431 GCA_032229885.1 Candidatus Anammoximicrobium sp.
GCGGAAAGACGCGACCGAAGGGGAACGACCTCGGAAACCAAGCCCCCCTGCCAGCGGAGTCTTCGGTGCCCTGGGTGAGCACGGTTTGCCGGCGAACTTCAATAATTAACCCGCTGGCAATCCCTGATAATGCGTATATCAGCGGCATTATCACCGTCGCGATAAATTATACCACTGGCGGAAAGTCGTACAAGCCCCCGGTTTTCAAGCTGGTGATAAAAGTTAAAATGCCAGCCCAGGGCCTGCACGGGCGATTTGCAGGCGTGAAGCACGGGAGATCAGTCATGACCGTTGTAGCATTTCAGCAGCGGTTGCACGGGACCAAGTACGCCCAGAGCGACCTGAAGTATTTTCCGCTGTGGATACGTCGCTATTCGCAGTCAGTGGCGGAGGAAAATGGACGGCTGGCGGTCTCCGTGGAGTCGGTCAAGGCGTTTTCGCGATCCTTGCGCGGCGCGGGTATCCCGGCGTGGCAACGGTTGCAGGCGGTACGGGCGGTGGAGGCGTATCGCGATCTTGTACTGGGGACTGGCGAGCCGTCGTTGGGCGAGGTTCGACAGGTGTTGCAGAGAGCGGCGGAGGCGGAGCGAGGTGATACGGCGACGAGCGCAGCGGGGGATTCGCGACCGGGGGAGGAGGACGAGCGTCACTTGGTCGGGATCATCGATCCACACGAGCCGCCATGCCTGCAGGAGATGCGCAGGGAATTGCGCGTCCGGCGTAAGGCACTGGAGACGGAACGGGCTTACGCGGGCTGGGTCGGCCGGTTCATCAAACATTGCGGCAACGATGACCTGCGGCAGTTTGGCGAGCGGGAAATCAAGTCGTTCTTGACGCAACTGGCGGTCGAAGGCAACGTCGCCCCGAGCACGCAGAACCAAGCCAAGAGCGCGCTGCTGTTTCTGTACCAACAAGTGTTTCAACGCGAACTGGCGTTCTTGGACGCGGTCCCGGCGAGCAAGCCGGAACGGTTGCCGGTCGTGTTGAGCCGCGAAGAAATCGCTCGGCTGTGGCCCGAGTTCAGGGGCCTGCGGCAGTTGATGTTTCAATTAATGTACGGCGCAGGGTTGCGTCACCGTGAATGCCGGCGTTTGCGAGTCAAGGACATCTGTATCGACGAGGGGCACATCGTGGTGCGGACGGGCAAGGGAGACAAGGACCGCATCACAGTGTTGCCCGATCGCAGTCGGCAGCCACTGATCGAGCAGATCGAGGCCGTCCGGCGGCTACACCGCCGCGACTTGGATGATGGTTTCGGGACGGTCTATTTGCCCTACGCGTTGGAGCGCAAGTATCCGAACGAGAAGCGGGAGTTTGGCTGGCAGTGGCTGTTTCCAGCGCAGCAGTTGTCGCGGGACCCGCGAAGCGGCGAACGGCGACGGCATCACGTGAGCGAGGATTACTTTGCAAACTTCTTCAAGCGGGCGGCGGATCGAGTGGGGATCGCCAAGAATGCCGTTCCCCATTCGCTGCGTCACAGTTTCGCGACACATCTGCTGGAGGACGGCGCGGACATTCGGACGGTGCAGGAGCTGTTGGGCCACAAGGACGTGCGGACGACGATGATCTATCTGCACGTGATGAACAAGCCGGGCTTGGCCGTGAAGAGTCCGGCGGATGCGTTGAGCTGAGTGAAGTTTCGCGAGAACAGGACAGGATCCTTTTGGGCGAAGCCCCCTTCGGGCCGTTCCGGCAAAAGGGGCCTGTCTCGGAAAATACCGCAACTGTAATTGGACTTGCGGGTCGGCGTCATCCGCCAGCTTGAGCAGTGCCTGCCCCAGGGCCGGGCTGGCATCCAGCAGCGGCTCGCTCAGCCGCACCTCGCGATCTCGGCGAGGATTGGGGCGAACGGTCCGGCGGCTCGATGTCGCTGACCAGCAGCCGCGTAGACGAGCGGAAGCGGTATGGTTGGTGGGTGGCGCCAATCGAAGCAGCATCCATTGAAGCAAACGCGGGACAGATCGTACGGACGCGACGGAGCGCGTCCCTCCAGGCGGGTCCGTCCACCCTCGGAGAGCCGCGTGGCCGCGGTTCGGGCGACGCGCCGATTATTTGGTGGGTGGCGCCAAATGAAATCGATTTGCTGGCCAACTTGCCGTCCGCTTGAACGGCGAATCCCGCGTTGGGCGACGGGAAGGAATCTCGTTGCGATGGGCCACTTTGGGATCTGGTAAGGACGTAACTGATTATGCGATGAACGCTCGCGCATTAACCACCACACCGGCGTTGCTCGCGATGCAAGAACAGCCGTGCAAGCCATGACGGAGCCGGGGGGCTTGCGAATCTAACTTCGCCTGGTCCTCGCGGCGATCGTCGAGAAATCGGCGAAACGGACGGTTCTCGAGGTGGCGACGTGTCGGGTGGCAAGCGGAACGTCGACTCGAGGCGAGATGTTTTCGGTGCGCGACTTGCAAAAAATGGCGCTGTACAATGAGAACGGTGTCGCGACGGGCGGGCGGCCATGCGGCTGCTTGCCCGTCGCTCGAACGTCGGACGATGGCGGGCAAGCCTGCGGAACCAGCGGCTTGCCTACTTGCTCGCAACGAAAGAGGCTAGCCGATGTCTGCCCAACGCGCCTCGGTAAACACCGTCGCCGGATACACCGTCATTCGCTGTGAGGACGTCCGCCTCCTGTCGACGCGGGGCTGGACACGTGTGGTGATCGCGGATTCGGTGATCGCAGCGCTGACCGCGGGCTTGCTCATCGTTTCGTTCACAGCCGCCGGAGCCCAGGCTCGCGTGGGCGAGGAACAAGAGCTGATTGCCGTCTTGCAGTCCACGGCCGATGTATCGCAGAAGTGTGCCGCGTGCCAGCGATTGCGGATCGTGGGGACCAGCTGGGCGGTGGCGCCGCTGGCGACGCTGTTGTGCGACGAAGGCACGGCGCACGCCGCCCGATATGCGCTCGAATCGATTCCGGGCGCCGAGGCGAGCCGCGCGCTGCGCGACGCGGCACAACGGACTTCGGGGGCTATTCAGCTCGGCTTGATCGACACGCTCGGCTGGCGCCGCGACCGCGACGCCATGCCTTGGTTGACGACCTTGGTCGCCAGTCCCGACGCGACGACTGTTGCGGCCGCTGCGACGGCGCTCAGCCGCATCGGCGGTTCCGAAGCGATCGCTGCGCTGCGCGAGGCGCAGCGCAAGGGGCCGGCCGCAGCCCTGCCCAACATTTGGGAAGGCTTGCTGCGGTGCGCCGAAGCATCGTGCGCGGAAAACGACGCCGCCACCGCCATCGGCGTGTATCGTGCGCTGCTGTCCGACGCGCTGCCAACGCACTTTCGACTTGCCGCCTGGCGGGGGCTGGTTCGAGCGGACAGCGACCGACGTAGCGAACGGATAGCCACCGCGCTGGCCGACGACGACGCGACACTGCGCGCAGCCGCGCGCCAGGCGCTCGCCGAGCTGGGTCAGCGCCAGGTGGTCCAGGCGTGTGTCGATCGATGGGCTTCGCTGCCTGCCGACTCGCAGGTTGCCGTGCTGGACATGCTGGGCCCGTTTGGCGCCTCGATGTTCCCGACCGCGCTTGCCGCGCTGCACAGCTCCGATTCGTCGGTCCGCGTCGCGGGTCTGCTGGCGTTGGGAGAAATGAACACGCCGCGCGCTGTTGCACCGCTGGCGCAAGCCCTTGGGCGCGGCGGGCCGGCTGAACGTTTGGCCGCGCGCGAGGCGTTGACCCGGCTTCACGGACCCGACATCGACGCGGCGTTGAACGATGCAATCGCACAGGCGACCGATGCACGGTCGCGCGCCGAATTGTTGAACGTTTTGGGACAGCGAGGCGAAACGAACGCGTCTGACGTCTTGCTGGCCTACGCCGCCGACACGGACGAACCGGTGCGACTGGCCGCGTTGGCCGCGCTGCAAAAACTGGCGCCCGAAGCGGCCCTGGACCGACTGCTCGATGGGTTTGCCACGGAACCTTCTTCGCGGGCGCGCGACCAATGGGTCAAGACGCTGTGCGCGATCTGCCAAAACACCCCGGACAAAGCGCGGGCAACGGCGTCGGTGCTCGGCGCCCTGCGCGGCGATGCAAACGCGTCGGACAGACATCTGTTGCCCGTGCTGAGCGCGCTGGGCACGCCCGACGCCCTGCGCGCCGCGGCGGCCGCTGCGCGCGCGCCGGATCTCGCGTTGGCCAAGGACGCGGTGCGGGCGTTGGCGGATTGGCCCGACGTCGGCGCTGCGCCCGAGCTGCTGGACGTGGCCGAGCGCAGCCCGGATCCCACGCTGCACGCGCTGGCCCTGCGCGGGTACATCAAACTGGCGAGCCTCGAGTCCGAAGCGGCCAAGCTTGTACCGCTGATGCGACAAGCTTTGTCGGCCGCACGACGTCCGGAAGAAAAACGGCTGGCATTGGCCCAACTGGGGCAGATCGCGTCGCCCGGGACGCTGGACCTAGCGCTGGCGCAGCTAGAACAGGACGGCGTCGGACACGAAGCCGCGATGGCTGCGCTGACCATCGCCGAACAGCTCGCCCACTCGCAGCCCCAAATGATCGCAGACGCCACGGCTCGCATCCTCGCGCACCCTCAACCCGACGACATCGTCCGTCGGGTCTGGGCGTTGAGCGTCAAGCCACAGCCCGGTCCTTTTCTGCGCCGCTGGTTGGTGTGCGGTCTCTACCGGCAATCCGGCGTCACCGGGGCTCAGAACCTGTTTCCCATTCCTTTCGGCCCCGAGAAGCCGGACGAAAAAGTACTTTGGCGACCCGCGCCGCCGGCGGACATCGTGAACCTCGCGGCGATCTTTCCCGGCCAGGATGATTGTGTCGCATATCTCAAGACTCATATCATCGCGCCGCAAGGCGGTCGCGCGCGCCTGCTGCTGGGCAGCGACGATGGCGTGCAGGCGTGGTTGAATGGCGCCGTCGTCCATGCCAACAACACGGATCGCGCGACAATCCCGGACGAAGACACCGCTGTGATAACGCTGAATCCGGGCGTGAACGTCCTGATGCTCAAGATTACGCAAGGTCGCGGTGGGTGGGCCATGTGTGCGCGGATTGTCGCCCCCGATGGGACTGCTATTGCCGGCGTGGACAACGAAGTCCCGCCGGTCGAAGCCGTCGATTGACAGCGGTCAAGTCCAGTCGGTACAACTACATAGCGCGGCACGGCCGCCTGGGCGACTGACGGCAAACGGGCGCAGCAACTCGGCCGTCGCGACGACCTTTCCATCAAGCGGTCCGGCTGGCGCCGTGGCAAGCGGGCAAGGCAGCCTGATCTGCCCTGCATGGTGCGTCGGGCGCCCAACGGATCGTCGAGATACGATTACCGCACGCGGTACTGGCATAGGCCGGTTGGTACGCGCCGACAGCCATCTGCAACGAGAAGGCTGTCTCTGCTCGCTCGGTCGCGTGCCCAGCCGTCGTGTCGCAGCCGACAGCGGCCTACAATGCGGGCAGAACAACGATGCCTCGCCAATTGACGCTGGAAAGGTACACCCGTCTTCGGTACGGCAATTCGTCGAATCCCCTGGAATACCGACAAGGAGTCTGCCCATGTCCGCGAGCCCCGCAACGCCTCGACGTCGCTTTCTCCAACATACCGTCGCCACGGCCGGGGCCTCGCTGGCCGCGGGCATTTTGCGACCACGCTGGGTTCACGCGGCCGGCAGCGATCCGATCCGCGTGGCGTTGATCGGCTGTGGTGGTCGCGGAACGGGGGCTGCCGCCAATTGTCTGAACGTTCCCGACAACATCCGTCTGGTGGCCGTGGCCGACGCGTTCGACGAGCCAGCCCGACGCGCCGTCCGTGGCTTGAAAGAGAAGTATGGCGACAAGGTCGACGTGCCGCCAGAGCGGATCTTCGTCGGTCTGGACGCCTATCGACAGGCGATCGCGGCTGACGTCGATCTCGTGCTGCTGACCACTCCGCCCGGTTTCCGGCCATCGCACTATCGGGCGGCTATCGAGGCGGGCAAACACGTCTTTATGGAAAAGCCCGTCTGTGTGGACGCCCCGGGCTATCGCAGCGTCATCGAGTCAAACGCGATGGCCGACCAGCGAAATCTAAAGGTCGCGGTCGGCCTGCAGATGCGACACGATCCGCGGCACGTCGAGACCATCCAGCGAATTCATGACGGAGCCATCGGCGAGCCGCTGTTCCTGCGCGCCTATCGCAACGGGTCTGGCGTGTGGGTTCGCCCGCGCGAGGCCGGACAGACGGAAATGCAGTACCAGGTGCGGAACTGGTACTATTTCGTCTGGGTGTGCGGCGACCAGATCGTCGAACAGCATGTGCACCACCTGGACTGCATCAATTGGGCGATGAAAGACGCGCATCCGATCGAAGCGAATGGAATGGGTGGCCGCGAGGTTCGCAAGGGGAATGATTACGGCCAGATCTACGACCACCAGTATGTCGAGTACACCTACCCCGATGGGATCAGGCTGTTCAGCCAGAACCGCCACATTCCCAACTGTTGGAACATCGCCGCCCAGCATATCCACGGCAGCCGCGGTCAATCGGACTGCAGCGGTGCGATCGAGGGCGCCAGTCCGTGGAAGTACGACGGCCCGAAGGTCGTGGCCACCGACCAGGAGCATATCGACCTGATCCGGGCCATCCGTCGGGATGAACGGTACAACGAGGGTTATTACGGCGCCAACAGCAGCTTTACGGCCGTCCTGGGACGGATGGCGACGTACAGCGGCAGTGTTGTCCGCTGGGACGACGCGGTCGCCAAAGGCCCCGACGAGTTTCCCGCTCGACTGGCCTGGGACGCCCCTCCGCGCGTCCTGCCCGACGCCAGCGGCAGCTATGAATCCGCGGTCGCCATCCCCGGCATCTACCGCGCCTATTGAAGCAGAAGAGCTTGGCCGACGCATTGAAAAGCAGACGAGTCCGGTTTGCTGGGAGTCTGTCCGAGAATTGGACTCGCCCCACAGCATATTGTGCGTGCGCGATCGCGAGCAACACAACCCAATGCGGGCTTCCACCCGTAACCGAAAAGTGTAACGAACAAACGACTGTACTGATCCGCGCCGCTTGTCGGCGAGTGGTTTCCGCTTTATGTGGCCACGAACTAGCGGGCATCGCAGGGCGTTGATCCCCGACGCCTTGCCTTCCGGTGCTTCGGGGTAGATGCCTCAGATGGGGACTGACGCGGCCAAAATCCGGAAATGGCGGGGTTTAGAGTCTTACTCCGTATCATGCGCGCACCGTGCGCGCATCTTGTACATTAGCCTGTACAGCACACTTTCGGGTTGCTGGCGCTGGACTGCGTTAGAGTCTTGGTTCGTATCATGCGCGCACCGTGCGCGCATCTTGTACACTGGTTTGTACACTACACTTTCGAGTTGTTGGCACTAGATCATGTTAGGTGAAATGGGCATTGGATGAATGTTACGCAGCACAGACGACAGGAAGCGCGTTGGCCGAAGGCCATCACCAACGTAGCCTGGGGCAACGCCCCAGGAGTCAGAGA
>JAVYAJ010000212.1:0-6448 GCA_032229885.1 Candidatus Anammoximicrobium sp.
CGACATCTCAGCGTCCTCAGCGTCTCTGCGTTTCCAAAACGTATTTTCCTGTAGCCCGACCAGTTTGCCCGCGCAAGGACGTCGATCAAACGCAGAGACGCAGAGGGCACAGCGCTACGGCAAGCACAACATGTAACCTTTCAACAACTCAACGCTGTCGCTGCCCGAAGACATTGTCACTAGTTTATGATATTCGAGGTTAGAGTCTTAGTTCGTATCATGCGCGCACGGTGCGCGCATCTTGTACACTGGTCTGTACAGTACACTTTTGGGTTATTGGCGCTGGACCGCGTTAGGTGCGATTGCTATTGCATGACTTTTGCGCAGCACAGAGGACAGCAACCGTGTTGGCCGAAGGCCAACACCAACGTAGCCTGGGGCAACGCCCCAGGAGTCAGAGACGACAGCAACCGTGTTGGCCGAAGGCCAACATCAATGTGTCACCGCGGCCCGCATGAATATGGCCTTCGGCCAAACAGATTCTTGGGTTGCGGGCGCTAGCCCGCGTTAGTAGTACAGCGCGAAGCCCCAACCAAACGATTCGCAATTTCAGCCAGCTCCAACCCACTTGCTCGATGAATGCCCATGAAAATCACCGCAATCAAGACGCTTGTTTGCCATGCGCGCATGAGAAACTGGATCTTCGTCAAGGTGCTGACGGACCAGCCGGGACTGTTCGGCTGGGGAGAGGCGACGTTGGAATGGCACACCCGCGCGGTGGTCGGCGCGATCGAGGATCTGGCCGAACTGGTCGTCGGCGAGGATCCGCGGCGAATCGAACATCTCTGGCAGATGATGCACCGCCAGCACTTCTGGCACGGGCATGGCGTCATCCGCGCGACCGCGATCGCCGGAATCGATCTCGCTTTGTGGGATATCGCCGGCAAGATCGCGGGCGTCCCGTGCGCGCAGCTCTGGGGCGGTCCGGTGCGAGATTATGTCCGCACGTACTGCCACTTGGGCGGCGGAAAGATGGAGGACTTCTACGAAACGTCCGTCGAGGACGCCCGCCAGTTCGGCGAGCTGGCGCGACGCGCGGTCGAGGACGGCTACACGGCGTTCAAGGCGATGGCCGTGCCGCCGACGATGCCGATCGAGGGCCTGCGGCCGGTTCGACTGGCCGAAGCGGCTGTCCAGGCGATGCGCGAGGCGGTCGGCGACGAGATCGACATCATGGTTGATTGCCACGCACGGCCCTCGCCCGCGATGGGCCTCCGCTTCGGTCGGGCCCTGGATCCCTACGGCCTGTATTTCTTCGAGGAGCCGTGCTGGCCGGAGAGCCTCGACGGACTGGCCATGATCAACCAGGCGCTGACCACGCCGGTCGCCACCGGCGAGCGGATCACCGAGCTATCGTACTTTCAGCAGTTGTTTGCGCGACGCGGGTGCGAGATCTGTCAGCTCGACATCACGCATTGTGGCGGTTTGACCGCCGCCCGCCGCGTCGCTGCGCTGGCCGATGCGCATCGCATCGCGCTGGCGCCGCACAACCCCCAGGGTCCTGTCAGCACGGCCGCGTCGCTCGAGTTCGGTTTCTCGCAGCCCAGCTATATCATCTGCGAGACGGTTCACAGCGACGTGCCCTGGCGCGCGGATGTGGTGGACGAGGGCTTTGTCGTCGAACCGCAGGGACGCATCGTCCGTCCCAATACGCGACCCGGACTGGGGATCTCGATCAACGAGGCCGAGGTTCGCAAGCACCCGTTTCAACAGGAACTGCTCCAGCGCGTCTTCTATCCGGACGGAGCGGTCGGAGACTGGTGACCCCCGCGCGCGGCGGTCGCCCAGGGCCGTCTGGAAGCGTGCGCCGCGTCCGCGAGTACACCTCGCGTTTCCTCGGCCCTCCGCGGCGGAACGTCTCGCTATTTTCTCAGCGTCCTCTGCGTCTCTGCGTTTCCAAAACAAATTTTCAAGCCCGGCCAGTCTACCCGCGCAAGGACGTCGATGAAACGCAGAGACGCAGAGGACACAGAGCTACTGCAAGCACAACATGTAACCCTTCAACAACTTGACGCTGTCGCCTGAACACCGAACACCGAACACCGAACACCGAACACCATCTAACCCTTCCACAACTTGACGCTGTCGCTGCCTGAAAACATTGTCAAAAAGTCCACGATGTTCGAGGCTGGTAGTACGGCCCACCAGGAAGAATCGCCATGTCCAAGACTCTGAGCGGCGTATTGCCGATCGTCCACACCCCGTTTCTGGCCGACGACACGGTCGACATGGCCAGCCTTCGACGTCAGATCGACTGGGCGTCGGTCACCGGCGCCCACGGGTTGGCGGTGGGGATGGTGTCCGAGCTGTTGCGATTGACCCATCGCGAGCGGCTCGAACTGACGACTGCGATCGTCCAGTACAACGCGGGTCGCGGGGTGGTTGTCGCCGGCGTCGGGGCGGAAAGCACCAAACAGGCCGTCGAATATGCGCGGGCCGCAGCGGCGGCAGGCTGCGATGCGATGATGGCCATTCCGCCCGTCTCGACGGCCCTGCCGGCGGATCAACTCTTAAAGTACTTTACGACGCTCGCGGAAGCGGTCGAACTGCCGCTGATTGTTCAGGACGCCTCCGGCTACGTCGGCCGCCCCATCCCGCTGGACGTGTGCGTCGAACTGCTCGATCGGTTCGGCGCGGATCGGGTTCTGTTCAAGCCCGAATCGAACCCGGTCGGCCCACGTCTGTCGGCCTTGCGCGAGATCACGGGCGGGCGGGCACGGATCTTCGACGGGTCCGGAGGCCTGTCGCTGGTCGACTGTTACCGCCGCGGAATCGTCGGGACCATGCCGGGCATGGAGTATCTGCCGGGCATCATCGCCCTGTGGAACGCGCTGCAACGCGGCGACGAACGGGCGATCTATCGGCTGTACCTGCCCATCTGTGCGCTGGTGAACCTGCAATTGCAGGCCGGACTGGACGGCTTTCTGGCCGTCGAAAAGCACATCCTCGCCCAGCGAGGCCTGTTCACCACGCCCGCCCGCCGCGAACCGTACGCCTGGGAGATGGACCCAGAGACGCAGCAAGAGCTGGAACGACTGTTGAATCAACTCGAAGCCGCCCTGGCCGAGACCCAGCACGACGCCCAAACGTGACCCTTCGCCGATGCCGGATTCCCGCCCGCCGCCTCGCCGAACGCGGGCCTTTCGCAGTCTGCGGTTCGACCCGCCCGAGGCGCGGCATCTGCCAGCCGCTTCGATCAACGATCGGCGACTGGCAAACGATACTGGCAGTTCCGCTTCCGACCGTGTGGCCACCGCCCCCCGGCGTGACGGCAAGCGACGAGGATCAACGCCTTGCCTCAGTTCGTACGATGCGCGCGCGACGCGCGCATCTTGTACATTGGTCTGCACAGTGCACTTGTGGGTTACTGGCGCCAGCCCGCGTTAGGTGGAAGTGGCGTTGGATGACTGTTGCGCAGCACAGACGACAGGAAGCGTGTGGGCCGACGGCCATCGCCAACGTAGCCTGGGGCAACGCCCCAGGAGTCAGAGATGATCGCAACCGTATTGGCCGAAGGCCAACATCAACGTGTCACCCCCTGCCCGCATGAATATGGCCTTCGGCCAAAAAAGGCACACGCGCAGCGCCAGCCCTGGGGCGTCGCCCCAGGCTACGGTGATCGGAGGCCTTCGGCCAAACAGATTCAGCGTCCAAACGGGGCTGCCCGACCGCGTGCTATTGGCCGTTGAAGTCTTAATCCGTATCGTGCGCGCATCTGCTATACCAGTCTATACGGTACACTTTTCGATTGCGGGCACTGCCCCATGTTAAGCAGAAGAGGTTTGAACCGCAGAGGCGCAGAGGTCGCCGATGTGGTGCGCGGCGTGACAACAGTCCAGCACTTCGTTTACCGGAACGTGTTCTAGTTTGGCTAAACGGTTAATCGTGGGAATCCGGTCCCAAATCCAAGGCGCCCCATCCGCGACGAACGTCACCTTGGCTGCCTGAGCCGCACCCAGCCGATGCAAATGCATCGCCATTAGCTCGGCCATGGCGTCCGGACCCAAGAACGTCCCGTCAATCGTTGGTTGGGAGCCTTTGACCATGCGGCTCGTTTCGTCGTGGACAAACATCGTCACCAGTTTCGGCTCTCGCCATTGGGCATCATACGCCTTTCCAGGACGCTTCCGCGAACGTCCAGGCGCATTGTCGATCAGTAAGCCGTCCTCGTCCGTATGTTCCTTGCGCCGTGAAGCCAGTCGCAACGCGCCCCGGATTTTGGTTCTCCCACCATCGATCTGAACGCACACCTGCTTGCCTGCAAGCTCGGTACCTGCCGCCAGACGATTCGCTCGCCATTGTTGCGACTCGTGCGTCTGCAGAGCCAAGAGCCCACGGCCACACTGGGACGCGATCCGACGAACGATCTTCACATCCATCACGCCCTCTTGCGCTCCAGCTCCGCGACCGCCAATTGAAACGAAGGGCACAACGCCGCTTGCCGACCGACCTTGCTCTCCAGGGCGGGAGAGCCACCCTTGCCAAACCCGAACTGGGCCAACTCCAGATGCAACCCCGGCGCCGTCACGTCGGCCTCAGCAGACCGACGCTTGGCCGGAGCGCAATACAAAGACGTGATCCATTCGACCAGCCCACCCGGCAGCCGAACTCGCAATGTTCGCCTCCGGCCCCGGCGAAGCGGGTAGCGGGAATGGCGTCGAGTCTGTTCGCACGCCGCATCGAACGCCGGTTGCTTCATCACGAGGGCCAACAGGCCGGTCAGCACCAAATCAGCGCCTCGTGCAAAGGCAGCCTGGACATCGTGCTCCAGCGGGCCAAATTGCTTCGGATCCCCGGCCAAACGCTGCATCCAAGCCGGTATAGCCGCAGTCAGTTCCGCGTAAAACCGTCCGGTCATTTCTTCGGAGCCCATCACACGCGGCCCGTCCGGCCCACCCACCTGAGCCTCTCCCATGCTCTTCCTCTCCTCAACGCTATCGGGCATACGTCCCAGGAGATCAGCATAGCCAAATACCGGCTCCCACCAGAGCCCAACGACGCGATCTGGATTCCCTAAGTGCTAGCACTGCCGGCACTTAGTGCGCACAACGGGAATGCACCCGCTGGAACTGTGCTCGCAGGTCGTTCGCCGGCTGTCCGGCATCCAGGCCGAAACCTCGGCCGTGTTCAACCTGGCCACGCAGTTCGGCGGGGGCAAGTCGCACTCGCAGACCACCACCTACCACTTGGCCCGGCACGGGGAGGCGGCCAAGTCCTGGAAGGGCGTGGATCGGATTCTCGCCAAGGCCGGCGTGCCGAAGGTGCCCAAGGCTGACGTCGCAGTGTTCGTGGGGACCGAGTTCGATGTCATTCACGGACGCGGCGGAACCGGGGAGCCGGTGCGCAAGACACCGTGGGGCGAGATCGCCTGGCAGCTTGGGGGTGAACAGGCCCTTGCCGCCGTGGTGCAGCACGAGGCCAAAGGTGTTGCCCCGGCAGGCGACACCCTGCGGGCCATGCTGCCGTCCGGGCCGACGTTGATCCTGATGGACGAGGTGATGAACTACGTCAGCCGTGGCCGGAAAATGGGCCTGCGCGACCAGTTCTTCGACTTCGTGCAGAACCTGTCTGAGGAGGCTCGGGCACGGAAGAACCTGGTCCTGTGCGTCTCGATTCCCGCGTCGGAACTGGAGATGAACCCCGACGACATGCGGGACCACGACGCCTTGAAGAAACTGCTCGACCGCGTCGGCAGGCCGATAATGATGTCGGCCGGCACCGAAATCTCCGAGATCATCCGCCGGCGACTATTCGAGTGGTGGGGGCTGCCGGACGACGGCCGAAAAGTCGCCAACGCCTATGCCGAATGGGCCATCGACCACGCCCAGGAATTGACCGGCATCGACGCCGACACGGCCTACGAAAAGTTCCAGTCCTGCTACCCATTCCACCCGTCCGTGTTGTCAGTGTTCGAGCGGAAATGGCAGAGCCTGCCGCGGTTCCAGCGGACGCGCGGCATCCTGCGGCTGTTGGCGCTGTGGATCGCCCACGCCTTCCAGGACGAGCACCGCAAGGCGTCGCGCGAGCCGCTGATCACGCTCGGCTCCGCCCCGCTGGAAGACCCGATTTTCCGCGCCGCCCTGTTCGAGCAGTTGGGGTCGACCGAGCTGGAAATCCCGGTTACTACGGACATCGCCGGCAAAAAGGACGCCCATGCGGTGCGTCTTGATCGGGAAGCCCCCGACGCCCTCAAGAAGGCCAACCTGCACCGCAAGGTCGCATCGGCGATCTTCTTTGAGTCGAATGGCGGGATGAGCCAGGCCAAGGCCGAGGCGGCGCTGCCGGAAATCCGGCTTGGTGTCGGCAACCCGGACATGAACCTGGCGGACGTTGACCATGTTCTGGAGGGGCTGGTCGGGACCTGCTACTACCTGAACTGGGACCGCAACCGTTATCGCTTCGGCCTGACGCCGAACCTGAACCAGATCCTGGTCACCCGCCGCGGCGC
>JAVYAJ010000213.1:0-18237 GCA_032229885.1 Candidatus Anammoximicrobium sp.
ACGTTGATGTTGGCCTTCGGCCAACACGGTTGCTGTCGTCTCTGGCTCCTGGGGCGTTGCCCCAGGCTACGTTGGTGATGGCCTTCGGCCAACACGCCTCCCGTCGCCTGTGCTGCGCAACAGTCATCCAATGCCAATTTCACTTAACGCGGTCCAGTTCCATCAACCCAAAAGTATGCTGTACAGAGTGATGTACAAGATGCGCGCACGGTGCGCGCATGATACGGACGAAGACTCTAAGAACGGCACTTTGTCCAGTGGGCTTCGGCCTTCGTTTGCCGCACGTCGCGCAGCATGCGACCGGCCACAGTCACCCTCGCATGGTATGGATGTTGGTGGTGACCGAGATTGTCAGGCAGCGAGAGTACCGCTCGTGCGAGTGCGACGACCCAATAATTATGATTCGACAATGCACTGGGCAACGCATGTCGGTAGCGAGCGATGGAGGCGGACTTGCGGTACTCGTCCACTCGATTCCCGGTCGGCCGGCGGCAAAGCCGGCGACGACGAGTCCGCTTGTTGCGCGCGGCACTCCTACGCGCCCTCCGGCTTGCGACCGTCCCGACGCGAACCTCTGCTCGTGACGGGCCGGTTGCGTCTGGGCGGCGCGTCCGGCACACTATAGCTCGTTGGTCGCGATCCCTCGCGTCCGACTGCCGCGCGAGCGTGCGGCTGCTGTCCGGAATCCTGTTCGCCCCGATCGACGGACGCGGTGGGGAGGTCGCTCGGTGCGACGGCTGCACAGCCCCTGTGCGCGGCCGCGTGAACCGCGCGGGGTTTTATTGGGAAAGGCGATGTCCAAATGGCTTTGTTGTTGCCCGAGCTCGTCCTGGATGCGCAAGCTGCTTTGGGCGAAGGCCCGGTCTGGCACGTCGCCGGGCAGCGCCTGTACTGGGTGGACATTACGGCGGGCCTCGTCCATCGGTACGACCCGCGAACTCAGACGGACGTCGCGTATCCGGTCGGCCAGATGGTCAGCGCCGTTGCCGTGCGGCGTTCGGGCGGGCTGATCCTGGCGACGCAAGCCGGCCTGGGCGCGTTCGATCCGGAACGGCAGCAGTTCGACCTGTTCGTTGCTCCTGAGCGAGACTTGCCCGACAACCGCTTTAACGACGGCAAGTGTGACCCGCAAGGCCGGTTTTGGGCCGGCACGATGAGCATGGTTCGTCACCGGGGCGCGGCCAGCCTGTATTGTCTGGACACGGACCGCACGATTCGCCGCGTCTTTGGCGACGTGACCACCTCGAATGGGCTGGACTGGAGCCCGGATCAGCGCACGATGTACTATATCGACACACCGACGCTGCAAGTGGTCGCGTTCGATTATCAGGCCGATTCCGGCGAGCTCGGCAACCGCCGGGTGATCATTACGTTTCCACCCGGGATCGGCCGGCCCGATGGCATGACGATCGACGCCGAAGGGCGGCTGTGGATTGCGCATTGGGATGGCGGCCGCGTCAGCCGTTGGAACCCGGACGATGGGCAGATGCTGCTGGAGATCCCGCTGCCGGCTGCGCACGTGACCTCGTGCACGTTTGGCGGTTCCAACTTGGACTGCCTGTACATCACCACCGCCAGGCACGGCCTGACCGACGACCACCTGCGCGACCAGCCTCACGCCGGCGGCCTGTTCGCCGTGTCGCCGGGCGTATCGGGTTTGCCTGCTCGCGAGTACCTGGGGTAAGCGATCCGCTACGTTGATCAAACGGACGGCCTAGACGCCTGTCCAAGAATTGGGCTCGACCCACAACACATTGTGTAATCGCGATCGCAAGCAACACGACCTGTTGTGGTATCTTCGGATACTCGAACAGACTCCGAGCCGACGTTGCCTACCCCAACGCGCGTAAGCCAGCGCAGAGATGCGTCCTCGGCCATTCTTGATCGGCGGACTGCAAGCTACGGCCGCGGGACACATGTCGCTCGCGGGCGTGCCTCGAGTCGACGCCCGGCGCAGGGCCCAAAGCGACAACGCCACATCGGCCAGCCAAGCCGTCCGACTCAGCGGAACCCAACGTCACCCGCCTACGGGCCTCCGTCGCTGTCATTTTTCTTTCGCGAACCATGTCCTGCACCCAGGTAACCTGCCACCCGAACGCATTACGGATTTACACGTTAGGCGCTTCTCCGGTATCATTCAGGCTATTATGGTGCGACAATTTAAGCTGCGTTTCCGTTTGCTTCGGCGACGGGCGCAAAGCTTTCTGATACACAACGTGCTGCGGACCGAAGATCCTCCGCATCGGTTGGCGCTGGGGGTCGCCATCGGCGTGTTCGTCACGTTTACGCCGACGATCGGCATCCAGATGGCCTTGAACGTGTTTCTGGCCTGGATTCTGCGCGCGAACAAGGTCATCGGCGCTCCGATCGTGTGGATCACGAACCCCGCGACGTTGGTTCCGATCTACTATCCGTGCTATGTGCTTGGCCGAGTCATTTTGGGCCATCCCCCCGTGCGCGCCCGATGGTGGTACGAATTGGCGCACCCGCCGGACGGATGGTGGGATGGGGTCGTGTTTTATTGGCAGCGATTCACGGATATCGCGGCGCCGCTGTGGGTTGGCTGCCTGCTGGTGGCGACCGTTCTGGGATATATCGCATATTACGTCTCTCTGCGCCTGATCTGTGCCTATCGGATGCGACGTTGGGGCCAGTTGATTCGCCCCGCGGCGACGAACCAAACATGCGGTAAGGGCGATCGTATCGCCAACCATGCGGATGACGGCGCCGATAGCCGAACCGAGGATCGCGGAGACGGTCGAACGGAGAATTGCGAGGGAAATCGAGCGGACATTTGTCCCGCTGTCGCGAGCGAGGCGTCGCAGGCCTACGTTCCCGTACCGGCAGCGTCTCCTGCGGTACGCGCCTCGCGCATGACCCGAGGGTAGGCCTGTCTGCTGCGCGGTCTACCGGCGCGATGCAACGTCGCACGGCGCCGCACCGTGTCGCGTGCGGGCCGTCCGGTCGGATTGCGGCGGGCCAGCGGGCCGACACGAGCCGCTGGCCGGATGCGGCAGCGAAGGGCTAGCGACCGGTCGCCTACGCCCTACGTATGTGGGGCGGACAACACCTGCGCGGTTGGGTTCGAGACGATTTTTCCCGCATCTTGAAAACGGCCTCGCGCGACCGCGCACTGCGACCGCGCACAGGGGCCACGACCAGGAATTCCGGTGCTTTGCGTCGGTGGCGCCTTGGCAATGCTACACTACGCAATGCGTTACGTGCCGCGAAGTCCTTTCGAGCCGACGCCGAACGTGGGCGGGGCCTGCGACCGAATGGGGAACAACGAGCGTACAAGATTCGCGCATGGCGCATCGAATGCAAACCTGAAGACGCTAACACCTCCAGGGACAAGGCAAATCCGATGTTTGCACGAAAAAGCAGCCACGCACTGACGCTGCTGGCTGCCACGTTTGCCGCCCGATTCGCGATGGCCGAACCGACACATTTAGCTCGCGATGGTTCGGCCCTGCAGACGGTCATCGTCGCCGAGGACGCCTCGGAGCGGATTCGTCGCACGGCAGCAACGCTGGCCGAATATCTGCGGCGCATTTCCGGAGCGCCGTTTCAGGTCGCGGTCGGCGATGGCGCAGCGGGAGTCGCGGTCGGATTGCCGGCGCATTTTCCCGACTTGTCGCTGACGGGCGAGTGGCTTCATCCCGGCCCGCTCGAGCGCGAACGCTATTTGCTGCGTTCGCACACCCGCGGGGTGTATGTCGTCGGCGCTACCGAGTTGGCCGTCGAACACGCGGTATGGGATCTGCTGTACCGTCTCGGGCACCGCCAGTTTTTTCCCGGGCCGACGTGGGAGGTTATCCCGACCGTCCGCGATTTGAGCGTAGACGTCGATGCCGACGAGTCGCCCGATTACCACAACCGCCGAATCTGGTACGGGTTTGGGGCGTGGGATTACGCGGTGCAGCCCTACCAGGATTGGTGCAGTCGCAACCGCAGCGTGTCTGCCTTCTCGCTGAACACGGGCCATGCCTACGGAGGCATCATCCGCGAAAAGCGAGCCCAGTTCGCGGAACACCCCGAGTATGTGGCCCTGGTCGACGGTCGCCGGCAAACCGACAATCCCGACGCCAAGCTGTGCCTGAGCAATCCCGATCTGCGCAAGCTGGTGGTCGAGTACGCCCGCGAGTTCTTCGACCGGCATCCGGAAGCGGACAGCGTGTCGGTCGATCCCAGCGACGGCGGCGGCTGGTGCCAGTGCGAGGCGTGCGCGGCGCTGGGCAGCGTCAGCGATCGCGCGGTCACGTTGGCCAACGAGGTCGCGGCGGCGGTGGCCGCGCGCGGCAAGTGGGTCGGCATGTACGCCTACAACCAGCATTCGCCGCCGCCTTCGATCGACGTTCAACCCAACGTGATCATCAGCGTGGCGACGTCGTTCCTTCGCGGCGGCTTGACGCTCGATGAAATCCTGACAGGCTGGTCCGCGCGGCACGCCCCGCTGGGAATTCGCGAATACTACAGCGTCAACACATGGGACCGCGATCTGCCGGGCCGGGCGCGCGGCGGAAACCTGGCTTATCTGGCCCGGACCATCCCCGAGTTCCATGCCCGCGGCGCCCGCTTCTTGTCGGCGGAATCCAGCGACAATTGGGGCCCCAACGGCTTGGGCTATTACGTCGCGTCACGCATCTTGTGGGACGTCCGCGAAGCGGATCGGGTCCCGCAGCTCGTGGACGACTTTCTGTTGCGCGCGTTCGGTCCGGCACGCGAACCGATGGCCGAGTTCTATCGGCAATTGGACGGCGCGGAACCGCATTTGGTGGTCGATGACCAGCTCGGAAGGATGTATGCCGCGCTGGCCGATGCGCGACGCCGAGCCGACCGGCCGGAAATTCGAGCGCGGTTGGATGATTTGACACTGTACACGCGATACGCCGATCTGTACGACCGCTACGCGCAGGCCGAGGGTCCAGCCCGCCAGGCGGCGTTCGAGGAATTGATCCGGCATGCTTATCGGATGCGCACCACGATGATGATTCACGCCAAGGCCCTGTACCGGGACCTGGTGACGCGAGACAAACAGGTCTCGATTCCCGAGGACGCGCGGTGGAACGTGCCGGAGGGACGCAATCCGTGGAAATCAAGCGCCCCGTTCAGCCCCGCGGAGCTGGAGCAGTTCATCGCCGAAGGCATCGAATCGCGACCGTTGGTTCACCTGGATTTTGAACCGGTATCGTACAGCGAGCGCCTGGTTCCGGCACGGTCGCTGCGTCTGGCGGCCACCGGCATGGGCGAAGCCGGCGCCGGCCGCGGCCAGCAGACGTTTTACGCCTGGATCGACGATCCCCAGACACCGCTGACCGTGCAAGTCACCGGCGGATTGATCGCGCACTATCGCGATCGAGGCAACGTGCGGATCGGCCTCTGGCAAATCGATAACACGGCAGAGGCGACCGCGTCGCAGACCGAGGTCGCCCACGACGCCAGCGTTCCGCCTGACGGAGTCGCCCGCACCGTGCAGCTTTGGGCGCGCCGAACGGGCCTTCACCGACTGAGCGTCTCCGATGGCGGCGACATGACGCGGGTGACTTGGGATCCGGGAACACCGATCGCGTGGCGTTCGAGTCTGGAGGATCCGTTGCGTTTGAGCGGTCGTTGGGATCTGTATTTCTATGTGCCGCCGGGAACGAAGACGATCGGCCTGTTCGCCGACGGCCGCGGCCGAATCTTGGATCCCCACGGCCAACCGGTCTTGGTATTGGATCGGAAGCAGCCCGGTTATTACCGTGCCGACGTTCCCGCGGGAACGGACAACGCCGTGTGGAAAATCGAGTGCGCGGGGGGCGCCGTCCGGTTGTTGACCGTGCCGCCGTATTTGGCGCGGCGGGCGGACGAACTGGTGCTGCCGGTCGAACTGGTGAGCCGGGATAGGTGATCGCCAAGCGTACGGAGATGCTTGTGCGCACTGAGCGGCTGCCGGGCGCTGGCCCGCGTTAAAGTCTTAGTTCGTATCAGGCGCGCGCCGTGCGCGCATCTTGTACACCGGTCTATACAGTACACTTTTGGGTTATGGGCGCTAGCCCGCGTTAGGTGCAATTGCTATTGCCTGAGTCTTGCGCGGCACAGCGGACAGGAAGCGTGTTGGCTGAAGGCCATCACCAACGTAGCCTGGGGCAACGCCCCAGGAGCCAGAGACGAGAGCAACCGTGTTGGCCGAAGGCCAACATCAACATGTCACCGCGGTCCGGATGAATAGGGCCTTCGGCCAAAAGAGGCACGCGCGCGGCGTCAGACCTGGGGCGTTGCCCCAGGCTACGGTGAGCGGAGGCCTGCGGCCAAACGGATTCTTGGGTTGCGGGCACTGACCTGCGTCAAGAAGACGAGGTTTGAACCGCGGAGGCGCTGAGGTCGCTGAGGTAGTACACGGCGTGAAACTCTGCGTTCTCTGCGCCTCTGCGGTTCCAATGTCCGGATATCCGGTCGCCACGAACGCTGGCGATGCAAGCCGTGCCGACCTCATCCCTCGCTGGCGCTTCGGGTTGCGATTGGTTCGCAGTTGCCCGGTCGCAAAACCTCTCGATGTATCCGGGCGAGCGTTGGGCGCCATCGCTGCGATGGCTCTGGAATGGATCACCCCGAAATAATCCGAAGTTGTCTTGCTTGCGACCATCCGCCAACAACTAGATCTTAAACGCCTTTGTACACGCCTTTTGACGACACAAGCGCAGACGCGGGAAAACGGGGCTGATACAATATCAGGCCAGTGTCGCAGTCTGGGCGGACGACATTCGTGCTCGGCACGAAGCGACAGCCGCAGCCAAAAGCACTTTCGGGTCCAGCATACACAGCATGTCTTCACACCCTAACGTCGAACGACTGCGGCGCGCGGCGCCGGTGGTTTTGCCGTCGCTGTTGCTGTGTGACTTCGGTAATCTCGAGCGCGAAGTCCGGCGGCTCGAAGAGGCCGGCGCCAAAGCGTTGCACCTGGACGTGATGGACGGGTGTTTTGTCCCGAACATCACGTATGGCATGCCGATTGTGGCGGCCGTACGACGGCTGACGGATCTGCCCTTGGACGCGCACCTGATGATCATGGATCCGGAAAAGTATGCCTCCGCGTTTCGCGACGCGGGCGCCGACTCGCTGACGATCCACGTCGAGATCCCGGGAGATGCGCGGCGCGCGTTGGAGCATATTCGAGAGCTGGGCCTCGGCGCAGGCATCGCCTTGGATCCGGCTACGCCCCTGTCACGGATCGAAAACTGTCTGGACATCTGCGATCTGATCCTGGTGATGAGCGTCCCAGCCGGGTTTGGAAAGCAGCCGTTCGATCCCGTCGCTTTGGAAAAACTGCGGCAGCTTAGGCAACAGGTAGGAAATCGTGTGATGCTCGAGGTGGACGGGGGCGTGAATCACGATACGATCCAGCGCTGTGCGGCAGCGGGCGCGGATTTGTTCGTGGTCGGGTCGGCCATTTTCAAGCAGCCCGAGTACGGCCCTACGTTGAAAGACCTCTCTACCTTGACTCATCGTTAAACCAGGCGCGTTGTCGATGTCGTGCCTTCGGGCTGTCCGGCCAATGCCTTCGACTCGTCCGAACCACGGCGAGCGGCGGTTGGTCGCGGACCAAGCGAAGGGTGAACCAGCAAAGATGACATCCGCCGACGCTGCAAAAGGATAATTTTTCGAGCATGTTGCGCATTTTACTGGTCCGTCCCGGTTCGACTGATTTCGATCGGGAGGGACGAATCAAAGGCACGCTGAATATCCCGCTGAGCCTCGTCGGACGAGAGCAGGTGGCCAAGGCTGTCGATGCGTTGGCGGACTCGGCGATCGAAGTCGTCTACTCGGCGCCCTGCCAATCCGCGCTCGAGACGGCTCAAGCGATCGCCACCCGGTTGGACGTCAAGGTCAAACGAATCGACTCGCTGCACAACCTGGACCACGGGCTCTGGCACGGCAAGTTGATCGAAGAGGTCAAGCAGCGGCAGCCGAAGGTCTACCGGATGTGGCAAGAACAGCCCGAGACGGTGTGCCCGCCGGAGGGCGAGACGTTGGCGGCGGCGCGAGTCCGGGTGCAGAAAGCGCTCCGACGCTTGCTGCGCAAGCATCAACGCGGCGTCATCGCGATCGTCGTCTCGGAGCCGCTGGCCAGCATTCTCCGCTGTTGCGTGAGCCGCGCCACCCTAGGAGACTTGTGGAAGTCCGAATGTGATTTCGGCGCCTGGGAGAGCATCGACATCGACAATTCGACAGACTTGGCAGGGAAGGAGGCCATGCAATAGGCCATGACGACCAGGAAAAAACGCGGAGTCCCCGAAGGTCTGTGGCTGCGCTGTCCGGGCTGCCAGACGACGTTGTTTCGCAAGACGGTCCACCAACAACAGGGCGTCTGCCCCGAGTGTTCCTATCACTTTTACGTCCCGGGCCGCGAGCGGATCCAGCAGGTCTTGGACGAAGGCACGTTCGAGGAGTGGGACGCCGAGGTTCACCCGACCGATCCGCTAGGATTTGCCGACAGCAAACGATACGCGGATCGATTGAAGTCGGAGCAGGCGCGCACGGGACTGAGCGACGCCGCGTTGACCGGCGGCGGCATGATTCGCGCCCGTCGCGTGGCCGTGGGCATCACGGATTCGGCGTTCATCATGGGCAGCATGGGCTCGGTCGTCGGCGAACGGCTGACGCGGCTGGTGGAACGCGCCACCGTACAGCGGCTGCCTCTGATCATCATCAGCGGCTCGGGCGGCGGGGCGCGCATGCACGAAGGCATTCTGTCGTTGATGCAGATGGCCAAGGTCTCGGCGGCGCTGGCCCGCTACGATCAGGCGGGCGGCCTGTTCATCTCGGTGCTGACCAACCCGACGATGGGCGGCGTGGCAGCCAGCTTTGCGGCCTTGGGCGACGTGATCTTCGCGGAACCCAAGGCGCTGATCGGCTTTGCCGGACCGCGCACGATCAAGGCGACGATCCGAATCGAGCTGCCAGAGGGATTCCAGACCAGCGAGTTCCTGGTCGAACACGGCTATGTCGACCGCATCGTCCCCCGCGACAAACTGAAAAGTGAAATCGCCCGGACGATCGACTACTGCGGCAAGTGAGCGGCGCGATGGGCTTGTTGGACAAACTGCAGTCGTTGTTCGCCAGCGACAAAATCGACATCGGCCTGCGCTTCGACCTGCTGTCCGAGGGACTGGCGGGCACGATGTCCAAGTTCCATCGGGCGCGCGATCGCAAGACCGGACAGACCGTCGGGCTGAAGCTGTGTGACACCGAGAAGACCGCCCTGTTCGAGGCGCGATTCAAAGAACTGAAAAAACCATCTGAGGGCGAGATCGCCAAGTCCTTGAACCACCCGCGGATCGTGGAAACCTACGAATACGGCACGACGGCCAAGGGCCTGACGTATATCGTGATGGAGTTCGTCGCCGGATACGGGATGCACGCCTTGATCCGCCAGCGCGATGAACGCCTGTTCGGCAAACGCGTCACGTTGATTCGCCAGATGGCCGAAGCCATCCAAGCGGTGCACGAGGCCGGCTACATCCATCGCGACGTCTGTCCGCGGAACTTCATCGTCGCCGAGGATTTCGAGTCCGTGAAGCTGATCGACTTCGGCCTGACGCTGCCCGATCTGCCGGCGTTCCGCCAACCGGGCAACCGCACGGGCACGCCCATGTATATGGCGCCGGAAATCGTCCGCCGGCGAACGACGGACCGCCGCGTCGATGTATTCGCGTTCGGCGTCTCGGCCTATGAATTGCTGACCTTCGAGCTGCCCTGGCCACACGCCGATCCAACGGGGCTCGGCGCGCTCAGCCACGACACCGACGCCCCGGTTCCCCTGCTGGAATTGCGACCGCGGCTCGACCCGACGTTGGCCGAGGCGATCAGCGACTGTCTGATCGCCGACCGGGAACGGCGCATTCAGAGCATGGACGGGTTTTTGCGGCGAATCCGCCGCGTCGAGGCCGAAGAAGTGTAGATTTCCGCCGCCGGTTCTCCAAACGGCGCGTCACACGCCTTGTTGGCTCGTCGAAGGACGCGCCGCCGAGGCGATCGACGTCGCGAGGGTTCTGCCCGAGGCTTCGAAACCGGCCCGGCCGATTGCGTTGTCCGTGACTACCCGTGCCCAACCCCATTGGCGGCAGCGCCCACGTCGCGGGCGACTTGAGGGAAGACGTGCGCAAGAGCTTGCTCCTGCCACGCCGTCCCTCCTGTCCAGACAAACGACCACTCCCGCCACATGTCCCCTGGACCGTCTCCAGATCCATTGGTACATTAGCGTCCGACTCGTTCGCGCTTGGACCCGCCGACGCGTGTCTGTTGGAGCGGCAACTTCCGTTGCCAAGCGGATTTCCAGCCACTACGGTTCACTCTTTTTGCCACTTTGAAGGATGAAGGTCATGGCTCAGAAGTTTGTGTATTTTTTTGGCCCCACGGGAACCGAGGGCGACGCCAGCATGGTCAACACGTTGGGCGGCAAAGGTGCGAATCTGGCGGAAATGGCGAAATTGGGACTGCCTGTTCCATCGGGGTTCACCATCGTCACCGAGTTCTGCTCGGTATACCTGGCAGAGGGCAACCGTTTTCCCGAATCGCTGAAGGCCGAAGTTCTCGAAGCCCTGAAAAAGACCGAAGCGGCAATGGGCTTGAAATATGGCGATCCGACCGAACCGCTGCTGTTGTCGTCGCGGTCCGGCGCCCGTCGGTCGATGCCCGGGATGATGGAGACCGTTCTGAACGTCGGACTCTGTTCAGCGACGATTCCGGGTTTGATCGCCAAGAGCGGCAACGAGCGGTTCGTGTACGACGCCTATCGACGGCTGATCATGATGTACTCGGACGTGGTGATGGAAAAGGCCGAGGGAGTCGAGCCCGCCGAGGGCAAAGGCATTCGTCTGCAGCTCGAACATCTGATGGCGGACATGAAGCACGCCCGCGGCGTCGCCGAGGACACGGCGTTGACGGCGGACGATTTGAAGACCTTGTGCGAGCAGTTCAAGGCGAAGGTGCACGAGGTGCTGGGCAAGCCGTTCCCGGACGATCCGATGGACCAGTTGTGGGGGGCAATCGGCGCGGTGTTCAAGAGTTGGAACGGCAAACGGGCGGTCGCGTACCGGCGGATCGAGAGCATTCCGGACGCCTGGGGCACGGCCTGCAACGTGCAGAGCATGGTCTTCGGCAACATGGGCGACAGCTCGGCCACCGGCGTGGCTTTCAGCCGCAATCCGGCCACGGGCGAGAACAAGTTCTACGGCGAATGGCTGGTGAACGCCCAGGGCGAGGACGTCGTGGCGGGAATCCGTACGCCGAACCCCGTGAACGACGAGACCAAGAACGAGCAGAACAAGCACCTTCCGTCGCTGCAAGCCGAAATGCCCGACTCGTACCGCGAGCTGATCGAGATCCGCAACACGCTCGAACGGCACTACAAGGACATGCAGGATATCGAGTTCACGATCCAGGACGGCAAACTGTACATGTTGCAGTGTCGCAGCGGCAAGCGAACCGGAACGGCCGCGCTGAACATTGCGATGGACATGTTGGACGAAGGGCTGATCGACGAGCCCACCGCCGTCAAACGCGTCCAGCCGGCCCAGCTCGACGAATTGTTGCATCCGATCGTCGACCCCAAGGCAGAGAGCGCCGCGAAGCTGATCGCCAGCGGCCTGCCCGCCGGGCCGGGCGGGGCACATGGGACGATCGTGTTCACGTCGGCGGACGCGGTGAATGAAGCCCGGGCTGGCAAGGAAGTGATCCTGGTCCGCGAAGAGACCAACCCGGAGGATGTCGAGGGGATGCGGGCAGCCCGCGGCATTTTGACGGCGCGCGGCGGCATGACCAGCCACGCGGCGTTGGTGGCCCGCGGTTGGGGCAAGTGCTGTATCGTCGGCGCGGGCGCGATCAAGATCAACATGAAAGATCGCACGTTGACGGTCGGCGACGTGTGTCTGAAAGCGGGCGACGCGATCACGTTGAACGGGACGCGCGGCCACGTCTACCAAGGCTCGCTGGCCATGATCGACGCCAGCGAAAATCCGCGTCTCCAGCAGTTCATGCAGCTCGCGGACAAGTTCCGCAAGATCGGGGTGCGAACCAACGCCGACACGCCAGAAGACGCCCGCGTCGCGCGTCAGTTCGGCGCCGAAGGGATCGGCCTGTTCCGTACCGAGCACATGTTCTACGGCGCCGGATCCGACCAGGCGCTGTTCCTGTTGCGCAAGATGATCTTGAGCAATTCGGAGGGCGAACGCCGGACCTCGCTGGCCGAACTGTATCCGTTCGTCAAGAAGGACATCAAGGCCACGCTCGAAGCGATGGACGGTCTGCCGGTTACGATCCGTCTGCTCGATCCGCCGCTGCACGAGTTCGTGCCTCAGCACGCCGAGGCGCTGGCCGAGTTGGCCAAAACCTTGGGCATCAGCGTCGAAGAAATCAAAAAGCGAGGCGACGCGTTGCACGAGACGAATCCCATGATGGGGCATCGGGGAGTGCGGCTCGGCGTCACTTATCCAGAGGTCAGCGAGATGCAGATCCGCGCGATTCTCGAATCGGCCGCCGAGCTGATCAAGGACGGGAAGAAGGCCGAACCGGAGATCATGATCCCGGTGACCTGCGACGTGGCCGAGCTGGACGACGCCAAGGTGATCTTCGACCGCGTTCGCGCCGAGGTGACCAACGCGACCGGCGTCGACGTGCCCTGCCTGTTCGGCACGATGATCGAGATCCCGCGAGCCTGCCTGCTGGCCGATCGGATGGCCAAGACGGCCGAGTTCTTCTCGTTCGGCACCAACGACCTGACACAGATGACATTCGGCTTTAGCCGCGATGACATCGGCGGCTTTTTGGCGGATTATCTCGACAAGGGGATTCTCGAAGCCGATCCGTTCCAGACGATCGATCAGGACGGCGTCGGCCAACTGATCCAGACTGCCGTATCCAAGGGCCGCGCCGCGCGTCCGACGCTGAAGATCGGGATCTGCGGCGAACAGGGCGGCGACCCCGCTTCGGTCAGCTTCTGCTGCGAATCCGGGCTGAACTACGTTAGTTGTTCGCCATACCGCGTCCCCGTCGCACGCCTGGCCGCTGCGCAGGCCGCCCTGAAATCGTAGGCGACACGCCGAGACAAAACCCCGCGCCGCGCGATGCCGCCCGCCGTATGCGATGCCGCATCGACGGGCGAATGTGGCCGCGACTTGTGCCGCAACTCGGCGCCAGTCGCGGCCAGCACGCACACCGCGCCGGTGTTGTGCCGCGATCCTCGTGCGCCGCTACGCTTATTCGGCGGGGCGGCATTCGTGCCCACTGCGAGCACCGCCTGGCTCTGCTCATCCACCACCAGTCGGGCCATTGCCACCAACCGGGCATATCCGGTCGGCGCCGCGGATTTCCCCCGGAGCCGCGAGGTCGCGCAGGCCACGGCAACCCGTCGTGTCAGCAAGCGCAAATCGACGGATCGCCCGTCCTGACATGTCGTGCTCGCGGGAAAACGACGGATGATCTCTCGCCGGAGGAAGGGCTGCGTTAAGGCCGCGGATCGGCGACGCGGCCGGCGCCTTTGCGATACGCGTCGAACAGCTCGCGATACGTCGGCGGCGGGTTGCTGCGCCCGCCCACGTTGCGCTCGGTCTGTCGGCTGTCGGGTCGAATCTTGGTTCGTTGCTCGGAGGCCGTGGTCGGGCGCAGCCCGAGGCTGCGGAGGGCGTCGTCGAATCCCTGTTTCGCGGCCGCGTCCTCGCGGGCATTGCGTTTCAGCTCGGACCAGCGGCGGACGAAATCTCGCAGATCGTCCGGCGTCCACCCGAGTTTTTTCAGCAGCTCCTCGTCCGGATGGCTTTCCTGGTCTTTCAAATAGTCCAGGACCATGTCCGTCACCCGGCGCGCATATTCGACGTTCGGCGCATCGGCCAGCGGCACGTCGCCGTCGGCGTTGCCGCTGGCAACATCGCCCGAACCCGGCAGGCCGCCGCCCGGTTGCCCGGAACCGCCCTGGCCTGCCGTTGTCCCGTCCTGACCGCGGTGCGTACCGGACGTAGGCTTTGCCGTACCGCCCGGTGTCGCGCCGCCCCCGACGTCGCCGGGCCCGTCCGCGGCCGATCGTGATTGACTGCTCGCGTCCGGCTCACGACCGGCTGCGCCGGTGGGCGTCGCCGCCGGCTGTCGCTCGCCGGGGCGCGATCCGGGTTCGCCGGCGCCAGACTGCTGGGCCGCGCCGGCGCCGTCGTCGCTCGGCGTCGTGCCGCCCGGACTGTCGTGACCCGGTTGACTCCCGCCCTGACCGCCCCCCTGCTGGCCGCCGCCACTCTGGTTGCCGCCGGCGTCGCTCTGCGCGCTCGAAGCGTGATGGCTCATGCTCGGCGTCTGCGGTTCGTCGCCCGACTGCGACGCAGCGCCGCCCGCCGCTGGCGGCTTGTGACTGACATCCTCGGGGCTCTGGCTGCCGGCGGAACTGTTGGGCTGAGTCTGAGGCTGCCCAGCGCCGGATTGGTTCCCTTCGTTCGGCGCGGCGCCGCCGGCCGTGTCCGCAGCGGCATCTCGAGCCCGTTCGGCGTCGGCGGTCTGCTGGGACGATGTCTCCGGCGATGATCCGCTCGCTGGCTCGGCTGGCGGCCGAGTTGCTTCATCGGTTGCCTGCTGGGCCTGATCGCCGCCCTGCTGGCCCGCCCCTCGGTCCTCAGCCGAGTCTGAGCCGGCGTTCGATGCGCGGCGCATTCCTTCGGCTGGATTGCCGCTCGGCTCCTGGTCGGGCCGCGACTGAGCTTCTGAACCGGCCGGCTGACCCGGCGGAGCGGGTTGGCCATCGTCTTCAGCCGCAGGGCCGCCGTTCTGGCCGCCGCCAGGGCTGCGCGATTTGCCGCCAAGATCATCCGGTGCCTGGCTTTGCCCCGCAGGAGTCTGCCCCTGGGCGGCCCCCCCGGCCCCTGGTATCTCGTCGGCGGCTTTCGTGTCTGGCGAGTCTGCCGCACGTTGGGAACCCGCTGGCGACCGGGCGGGCTGCTGGGCGGGTTGTGTCCCGCCAGCGCCCTGTTGCGCATTCCGGGGTTGCTGTCTGGCGTCGGCCTGCTGCATGTGGCTCAGCGCGCGCTCGAACGCTTCGCCATCGTGCAGCGGTTCCGCTCTCTGGGCGCCGCCATTGGCCTCGCTGACAGAACTATTCGATCCATCGTCCGCGGCCGTAACGTCGGTGGGCAGGTCGCTTCCCGCGCGTCCGGCGCCTTGCACCGATTGGCCGCTGTCGGGTTGGCCGGTGAGCGAACCTGCGCTGTCTTCGGCGTTTTGCCCGCTGGCGGTCCGCGCGCCGGCCGGGTTGTCACTCTGGCCGCCAGACGCGGTTTCGCTTTGAGCGCCGCTTTGAGCACCGCTTTGATCGCCGCTTTGATCGCCGCTTTGAGCGCCGCTGTGCGCGCCATCTTGAGTGCCCATTTGCCTACCCGACGGACCGCCATCTTGTGGGCTGGCCGCGGACGCGCTGCCGCCTTGTCCTGCGTTTTGCGCGTTGCCGTCCATGGCGGCGTCGTCCGTCGAGTTCGGCTTGTCAGACTGACCATCCGTCTGATCGCGTCCTGAACCGGCGTTGCCGTCGGTCCGGCCCGACTCGTCGGTCCGTGAGGACTGGCCATCGGTTGGGTCTTTCTCGTGACCTTGATCGCGATCCTGTGTGGCATCATCGGGCGGCATGGCCGCATCCGGCCGCGCAGCAGCGGCCGGAGACCGCTCTGGCGGCGTTTTGGGTGGCGAGCTGGCGGTCGAAGCCGGCGGCTGTGCAGCCGCTTCGGGCGGCGCCTGGGCAGAGGTCCGTGTCTTGGCGGCGGGTGTGATCACCACGGTAACCGCCCGAGATCTAGCGATGTTCGGCGCTGGTTTGTCGTCGTCCGATGAAGTCCGGTTGTCCGCGGCCTGGGCGATGCACTCGACCCGCGCGCCCGCTCGCAGGCCGATCGCCGCCGGCGCAAAATCGAAGCTCACGACCTCCTGGCCGCCGCGTCCGGCCGGATCGTGAAGCAGGGTTCGGTCGAGAACCTGCCGTCCGGCCGACTCGGCCCGCAGCCGGACGGCCGTCAGCCCATAGTCCGGGTCGACGGCGCGGATCTCGAACTTCTGCCAGCCATCTTCCGAGACTTCGACGCGATCCGCTGTTGGCGTCAGGATTTCGACCTCGGGAGGCAAGTCGGCGACAACCTCGATCCGATGCAACACGGGCTGCGGATTGTAATGTCCGCCGTTGGTGATGAAACGCAGTTGATAACCGTGATGCAGCGGGCCGAGACGGGCTTGGTCCAGTTGACAGACGAACGAACCGCGAGCTTCCGTCTCGAGAAATTCCATCTCGATCCGCTCGGCCGCGCCGTTCGGCAGGCCGCCCGTCGGACGCTTATGTCCGACCTTCGACGGGACGTCGTCGGTAGGCGGGTCGAACTCGAGCACCGCCGCCGCAATCGGCTGGTTGGCCCGCGCCCGCACCGTGACCCGCGTGCCCTCGACCGCGCGCACATCGCCCTGGCGTTCGACCTGCCGCTTCGCCAGTTTCGTATAGCGCGGATATTCGTACTCGACCGACTCGACCAGCATCACCGGCGTAGAAATCACGCGCGCCTGGTACAACGCCGTGCGAGCGTCGCCGGCCTCGATCCAATAATGCGCATCCCGTTCCAATTCTTCGTCGCCAGGCGGCAAAGTCGCTTCGTAACGCAAATTGCCGGCCCCGGCGCGCATGATAACAGATCGCGGGCCTTGACGATCGTCCAAGTCGGCAATGTGAAGCGTGACCGATTCGTCGCTGCGCAGGTCGTAGACGTGCGCAGACACGACCAGCCGCTCGCCCTGAAACACTTCGCAGTCGCCGGGAGCGATTTCCTCGATACGCACCCGGCTAGGACGTTTGATGTTCGCCCACGGCGCAAGGACACGGGCCGCGCTCTGAAACGGACTTTTCGGCGCCAGGATCGTATAGGCCGCGCACAGCGCGAGGATGGCGGCCAGAACGTAGCCCAGTTTGAACAGGCGCGAGCGATCGACGGCAGTCTCGATGGCGACGTGACGCAAACCGGCCGCGGCTTGGTGTTCGAGAGCCTGATAGACGCTCGCCCGCAGTCCGGCGCGGTCGGCGCGAAAGAGCAGGAAATTGATCAAGCTGTTCTTCAGCCCTGGATCGCTATGTTCGATCACGTTGGCGGCAAACAGCGGATTCAGACGGCCCGCCAGCATCGGCAGCATCACGCGCACGGCATACCCGCCAGCCCCGCACGCCAATAAGCCCCACGCCAGCCAGCGACCGCCGGTTCCCAAGGGGATGATCCAATGGTCGATGGCGATCACGACCAGCAGGTACCCCAGCCCACCGGCCATCAAGACGATCAACGCGCTGCCGAGATCGACCAGCTTGACCTGCAGGCCCGTTTTCTGGACCTGCGCGTCGATAAAGCGATCGTAGCCGCCGCTATCACCCGGCGCAACCACAGGTCGAACAGGCTTTGTACTTGGCTGGCTCGAAGGCATCGTTGTTTCCGGAGTGTTCGGGTCACGTATGGCAGACCGTTATCTAAGCCATTATACCCTGTAATGGAATCTTCGGCGGACGGTGCTGACGACGGCCATGTTCGTCTAGCGTAACGTTCGCGGACCACTGGCTTCGCCCGCATTGAGCCCTGATCGTAGTTCGTGCTCGGTCGATGGCAGACATGGGCATCGCGACTCGTCGACGGCGTGGTTCTGGGCTACGAGCGGGGAATGCGCTATACTACTAACCTCAGACAGCGTGAACTTTTTTGACAATGTTTTCAGGCAGCGACAGGGTTCAGTTGTTGAAGGGTTGCATGTTGTGCTTACAGTAGCTCTGTGTCCTCTGCCTCTCTGCGTTTCATCGACGTCCTTGCGCGGGCGACTGGCCCGGCTACATGAAAATACGTTTTGGAAACGCAGAGACACTGAGGACGCTGAGATTTCGGCGCCCCGTCGTAGACGGGAGAGACGTGACAGGCGAATCACGGCGGATGGACACGGATATCAGGGATGAAGAAAAACGGTTAGACGCGATGTCTTTGTTCGTGTGATTCGTGGTCCTCTTCAATATTTCTTGGCCGTTGTTTGGTTGCGGCTGCGGGCCGCGCTAGAGTCTTAGTCGGTATCATGCGCGCACCGTGCGCGCATCTTGTACATTAGCCTGTACATCACACGTCCGGGTTACTGGCGCTAACCCACATTAAGTGAAATTGGCATTGGATAACTGTTGTGCAGCACAGACGACAGGAAGCGTGTTGGCCGAAGGCCATCACCAACGTA
>JAVYAJ010000214.1:0-8166 GCA_032229885.1 Candidatus Anammoximicrobium sp.
ACTGAACACCACAACATCTAACCCTTCAACAACTGAACGCTGTGGCTGCCTGAAAACATTGTCAAAAATTTCACGATGTTTGAGGTTAGTGGTACAGAGGGGATGAGCAACCATGGCTGAACGCTCGAAGGCTTCGACAACTCCGACCGACGCCGTGTCCGGAGCGGCCGGCGATCTACCCATCTGTCGGTTCATCTTGCGAAACTATCACAACTTCAACGCCCGTACGCTGCGCGATGCGCTCGTGTCCTATTGGCGGCATCTGGCGCAGGGCGGAAAGATGTTTTGGACGCTGGCCGGCGCGATGTCGTCCGCCCAGCTCGGGATTTCGCTGGCCCCCGCGATCCGAGCCGGCTTGATCCACGGCGTCTCGACCACGGGCGCCAATCTGGAAGAGTCCCTGTTCCGGCTGGTCGCCCACGACCACTATCGGGACTTTCCCGAGTACCGTTACTTTTCCAAGGACGACGACACGCAATTGTTGAACGCCGGACTGCGTCGGGTAACGGACACCAGCATCCCCGAAGACGAAGCGTTTCGCGTCGTCGAAAAAATTATCGTGCCGCTGTGGAAGTCCGCCGCCGACGAGGGCCGACGCCACTTCTGGCACGAGTATTTCTATCGACTCGTTCGGCTTCTGGATCCCGCCCAACACCAAAGCGATCCGGCGGATTGTTGGCTGCTGGCCGCGGCCGAGATGAACTTGCCGATGGTCGTTCCGGGATATGAAGACTCGACGTTCGGCAACATCTTCGCCTCGTACGTAAAGACGGGCGAGCTTTCGGCGGCGATCGCCAAATCCGGCATCGAGTACATGGTCGAGCTGTACGACCAATACCGGGCGCTGGCCTCCGGCACGGGCGTCGGCTTCTTTCAGATCGGCGGCGGCATCGCGGGCGATTTTCCGATCTGCGTCGTGCCGTCGATCCGCTACGACCTGCAGCAGGAGGCGCCGGCGTGGTCCTACTTTTGCCAGGTGTCCGACTCGACCACGTCCTACGGCTCGTACTCGGGCGCTACGCCGAACGAAAAGATCACCTGGGACAAGCTGACCAAAGACACGCCGATGTTCGTCATCGAGTCGGACGCCACGATCGTCGTCCCGCTGCTGCTCGGCGCGCTGCTGGAATGCCAACGGGATCCGCAGCACGCAGAGACGCTTTTTGCGCAGGTCCAGCGCCGCTGATGCGGCCGCCGATGCGGCCGCCGACGCTCCCCGCGACAGGGGCGCCGCACGCCGTCCGCCAAACAAAGGACGCGTCGCTTGCGGTATGCGGCGTGCGCCCACGGCGGTCCGCGACCCGTGGGCAATGGCCGAACGTCGGCACGGCTCGCACGGCCCGCGCCCGGACGCCGAACGAGCTCGCGCACCGCGTCGCGACCATGACAAAGTCGTCGGCGCCGCCCGGCGGTCCGCTCGCTGTCCACAACCTGTTTTCGACGAGGCTATTCTGAAGATGAACCGAACCGTTCGCCTGGTGATTCTGTTCGTGGCGCTGTTGCCCGTCGCGGGGGCCGCGGCGGATCCGGTCAACGTCCTGCTGATCTGCGTCGACGACCTGAAGCCCCTGCTGGGCTGCTACGCGACGCCGCTGGTCCAGTCGCCGAACATCGATCGCCTCGCGGCCCGCGGGACGCTGTTCGAGAGCGCGTACTGCAACCAGGCCGTATGCTCGCCGTCGCGCAACTCGCTGATGACGGGCCTGCGGCCCCAGACCATCGGGATCTACGATCTGTCGACCAACTTTCGCCGCGCCGTTCCGGAGGCGGTCACCGTCGCGCAGGATTTTCGCCAGCGGGGCTACCGGACCGAGGCGGTCGGCAAGATCTTTCACGTCGGCCACGGCAATTTCGAGGACGACGCCTCGTGGAGCGTGCCGCATTGGCGGCCTCGGGCGCCGAGCTACCAGCTCGCGGCCAGCACCGCCAACATGCGGTCCGCGAAGACCGGCGACATGCGCGGCCCCGCGACCGAGTGCGCGGACGTCGCGGACGACGCGTATGCCGACGGCCTGATTGCCGACGAGGCCGTGCGGCGATTACAGGCGGCACGGGCCAAGCCCGACGCCCCGTTTTTCCTGGCGGTCGGTTTTCTCAAGCCGCACCTGCCGTTTGTCGCGCCGCAGAAATACTGGGATCTGTATCAGCGCAGCGAGTTCCACCCGCCCCCCGACCAACGCCCTCCGGACGGCGCGCCGGAGTATGCCCCAACCACCTGGGGCGAACTGCGGCAGTACAGCGATATGCCCGAGACCGGCCCCCTGTCGGACGACCAACAGCGGCGTTTGATCCACGGCTACCACGCGGCGGTCAGCTATATGGACGCCCAGCTCGGACGCGTTCTCGACGCGTTGGACCAAACCGGCCTGGCCGACAAGACAATCATCGTCTTCTGGGGCGATCACGGCTGGCACCTGGGCGATCACGGGATGTGGTGCAAGCACACCAACTATGAGCACGCTGCGCGCATCCCGTTGATCGTCGTCGCGCCCGGCGTCGCCCAAGCGGGCGCCAAAACCCGCTCGCTGATCGAGACGGTCGATATCTACCCAACGTTGTGCGAACTGGCCGGACTCGGCGCCCCGCCAGGCTTGGACGGCGCCAGTTTCGTCCCCGTGCTGCGATCGCCGACCGCGCAGACCAAGCAGGCCGCATTCCATGTTTTCCCACGCGGCCGCCTGTTGGGCCGGGCCGTGCGAACCGCCCGCTATCGGTTGGTCGAATGGAAACCGATCGGCGCGTCGCCCGAGTCGGCCGAGCTGGAGTTGTACGACTTGGAGACCGATCCGGCGGAAACGAAGAATCGGGCGTCGGACAAGCCGGAGATTGTGGCCCAGCTACGAGCGATCCTGGCCACGCAAGACGAAGCGAAGCCGCAGGTTCGAGACACAGCGGGCAAAGGCCAAAAGACGCGAGCGTCCGCCGCGGGATCCGCCCGGCCCAAGCTCGACCGGGCGGCCCTGTTTGCCAAACGCGACGCGAACGGCGACGGTCGCCTGACGCGCGACGAATTCCTGCGCGGCCAGCCCGATCCCGACGCGGCGCCGGAGCGGTTTCTGCGTTTCGACGTCAATCGAGATGGCTTCGTCGATCGCGACGAGTTCATCAGCGGCGGCAGACCATCCCGCTGATCGCGTGGACGCCGCGAGCCGCGCGTCGCCGCGTCCCAAAGCGGCGCCACGGGTCACTGTCAATCTAAATCCTGGCTCATAGTCCACCTCGGGCGCACGTCAGGTTCTGCGCAGTTCAACAGAGGTGGAAAAAGATCGACCCGAGACTTGGCGGATCCTAGGGCAAGCCATCGGTCGGGGGGCGTTGGGAGGCCGCGATCCGTTTGAAACGCGGCCAATCCTGGACGGGGCGGCAGCGGGTGGGGGGCGAAACAACGCGCTCCAGGCAGCCTGGATTGTCACACCGCGCGGATTCCGCGATCCGGCGAGCGTGAAAATTCGAGCATTACGATTGGACGACGCTCGGGTCGGCGGCCCGTGGCACGCCCGCTCGCTCAGAGCAGCCGAACCGCGCGCCAGCGTGACAGTGGGTGGAACAGCCACTGCCGGTTGATCCTCGCCGCCCGCGGACGGAGGAATTTCTGACCGCACGCCTAGCGTCTGGTGGCGGGCTGGCCGCTATCGCCGGATCTACAGCGCCTCGACCACCAGATCTCCGACTTCGCGCGTGCCGTACCCCATCCGTCCCGCGGCCTGGCTTTTCATCTTGGTCCCGGTGACGACCTGGATGGCTTTCAGCACGCGGGCGCCCGCGGCGCTCTGGCCGCTGTGCTCCAACAGCATCGACAGGGCGCTGATCGCCGCGATCGGGTTGATCACGTTCTGGCCCGTGTACTTCGGCGCGCTGCCGCCCATGGGTTCGTACATGCTGACGCCGCCCGGCTCGGGGTTGATATTTCCGCCCGCGGCCACGCCCATCCCGCCCTGCAGGATGCCCGCCAGGTCGGTGATGATGTCGCCGAACATGTTCGTGGTGACGATCACGTCGTAGTACTCGGGGTTCTTGACCATCCACATGCAGCAGGCGTCCACGTGGTTATAGTCCTGCTGGACGTCCGGATACTCTTTGGCCACCTCGTCGAACGTCCGCATCCACAGGTCGTGCCCATAAGACAGCACGTTCGTTTTCGCGACCAGCGTCAGCCGCTTGCCCTTGGGATTGTTCCGTTTGCGCGCGTACTCGAACGCCCAGCGGATGCACCGCTCGCAGCCTTTGCGCGTGTAGATGGCGGTCTGGGTCGCCACTTCGTCCGGCGTGCCCTTCTTCAAGAATCCGCCGATGCCGGCATACAGGTCCTCGGTGTTTTCTCGGACGACGACAAAATCGATGTCCGCCGGACCTTTGCCCGCCAACGGCGTTTCGACGCCCGGGAACAGCTTGACGGGCCGCAGGTTGATGTATTGATCGAAGGCGAACCGCAGGTTCAACAGCAGGCCGCGTTCCAGGATCCCCGGCGCCACGTCGGGATGGCCGATCGCGCCCAGCAGGATCGCGTCGTACTGACGCAGTTCCTCGACAGCGCCCGCGGGCAGGACTTCGCCGGTCTTCAGATAACGGTCGCCGCCGAAATCGTAGTCCGTCAGGCTGTAGTCGAAACCTTCGAGCTTGGCGACGGCCTTGAGCACTTTGACCGCTTCCGCGGTGACCTCTGGGCCCGTTCCGTCTCCTCCGATGACTGCAATCTTCATGTCTTCTCTCCCTCCGGGCGATCTCATGTCGCGTGTGCGGGCGGGCGGGTTCTAGGCGCCAGCACGCTCGTTCCAGCCTGTCTCGCCGTGACCGCGACGCGTCCAGTGTCTGTTTCCGACGGCGGATTGTAATCCGAATCCTGTCTGCTCACAAGTTGCCGCGTCGCGGCCACGTCGCGGCCAGCGGCGCCGAACGCCCGCTCCCGCGGCCGGGCAGCGCATCACGGTGCGTCGCGCCGCGTGCCCAGGGCCTTGCAAGGCTTGCTCGCTTGCCGTACCCTATGGCGGACGACACGAACTCAATGCGAGCCTCACCCTCAATATGCGAGCCTCACCCTCAATAGGCGCCTTCCGATGGATGTCGTCTTGCTTTCGCGTTGGCAGTTTGCGCTGACGATCATGTTCCATTACCTGTTCCCGCCCTTGACGATTGGGCTGGGCGTGGTGCTGGTGTTTCTGGAATACCGTTGGCTGCGGACCGACGATCCGGTCTATCACACGGCTGCGCGATTCTGGGCCAAGATCTTCGGGATCAATTTTGCTCTGGGCGTCGCGACCGGGATCGTCATGGAGTTTCAGTTCGGCACGAACTGGGCTGTCTATTCGCGGTACGTGGGCGACGTGTTCGGCTCGGCGCTGGCCGCCGAGGGGATCTTTGCGTTTTTCCTGGAGTCCGGGTTTCTGGCGGTCGTGTTGTACGGCTGGAATCGCGTGTCGCGCGGATTTCATTTCTTCGCGACGCTGATGGTCTCGCTGGGCGCGATCTTTTCTTCGGTGTGGATCGTGATCGCCAATTCGTGGCAACAGACGCCGGCGGGGCACCATCTGGTCGAGCATGTGGTGAACGGCCAACCGTTCCTCCGCGCCGAGATCGTCGATTTCTGGGCGATGGTCTTCAACCCCTCGTCCATCCATCGCCTGGTCCACGTCTGGTTCGGCGCGTTCACGTTGGGCGCGATGTTCGTCATGAGCATTTCCGCCTGGTATTTGTTGCGCGGACGGCACTCGGAGTTTGCCAAGCGTTCGTTCACCGGCGGCCTGCTGCTGGCGACGTTTTCCGCGGTGGGCCAATTGATTTCCGGACACTTGAACGCCGAGATGGTGGCCCGCCACCAGCCGGCCAAGCTGGCGGCGTTCGAGGGGATCTTCGAGACCGGCCGGACGGGCACGCCGCTGTACGTGTTCGGTTGGCCCGACGAGCGCGCGGGCCGCGTCAACGCGGGTTTGCCGCTGCCGGGCATGTTGAGCCTGCTGGTGTACGGCGATCCCAGTCGGCCGGTTCCCGGGCTGGACCAACTCGAGCCGGTCTACGGCCGTCCGCCGGTTTGGTTGTCGTTCCAGTCCTATCACCTCATGGTCGCGCTGGGCATGTTGTTCCTGGCCAGCACGCTGTGGGCCTGCTGGTCCTGGTGGCGAGGGACGCTGTTTCAACAGCGGTGGCTGCTGTGGTACTTCGTGTTCGGAGTCGGCTTGGCGTTCGTCGCCAACGAGGTCGGCTGGGTCGCGGCCGAGGTGGGGCGTCAACCGTGGGCCGTCTATCCCACGCTGGCCGCGGACGGGACCGTGATCGGCGGCCTGCGGACCAGCGCGGGCGTGTCCGAGGTCGTTACCGCCAGCGAGGTTCTCGGGTCGATCGTGATGTTCGGGTTGATCTACGTGCTGCTGTTCGTGCTGTGGATATTCCTGTTGAATCGCAAAATCCAGCGCGGTCCCGATCCGGATGGGGGATCGCCGCGGCCCGTCGAGGGCCCGTTGGCGGCCGTGGCGGCGGCGCAGGCGCGCCTGCGTGTGGGCGCGCCGGACTGATGATGCGCCGGAGCCAAAAAGCGGGTTGCGAGCCGGGTGGAGTGTGCCTGAGATGGACTTGAACGTGACGTGGTTCGTGTTGCTGGGCGTGCTGCTGGCGGGCTATGCCGTGCTAGACGGCTTTGACTTTGGCGTGGGCATGTTGCACCTACTGGCCCGCGGGGATCTCCAGCGGCGGGCGTTCATCGAGACCATCGGGCCGATCTGGGATGGCAACGAGGTCTGGCTGGTGACCTTCGGCGGAGCGTTGTTCGCGGCCTTTCCCGAGGCGTACGCGACGATCTTTTCTGGGTTTTATTTCGTCTTCATGCTCGTCCTGCTGGCGTTGATCGCCCGCGGAGTGGCCCTCGAGTTCCGCAGCAAGGTCGAATCGGCGGCCTGGCGCCAAACCTGGGACGTGGTGTTCAGCGCGGCCAGCACGCTGGCGACCCTGCTGTTCGGCGTCGGCGTCGGCAACGCGATGATCGGCGTGCCATTGAACGAACGGGGGGTCTACGTCGGCGGCTTTGTCACGCTGCTCAACCCGTATTCGCTGCTGGTCGGCTTGCTCGCCCTGACGCTGTTCGTGATGCATGGCGCGATCTATCTGCACCTGAAGACCAGCGGTCCATTGCATGTGCGGGTTGGCCGCTGGCTGTTGCCCGCGTATGGGGGGTTCCTGGTCGTCTACTTGTTGACCAGCGTTGTGACCGTGTGGACGGTCCCTCACGCGACGGCGTTCCTGCGAACCCATCCCATCGCCTGGGCGGTCGTCCTGCTGAACGGGTTCGCCGTGGCGAGCATCCCGTATACGCTGCGCCGCGGCTGGTCCGGCCGGGCATTTGTCGCGTCCTGCCTGACAGTCTGCGCGTTGGTGTTGCTGCTGGGGCTGGCCATGTTTCCGAATCTGGTCACCGCGCGTCCGGCGCCGGAGAACAGTTTGACCATCTATAACGCGGCTTCGAGTCAGCGGACGCTTGGGATCATGTTGATCATCGCCGGGCTGGGCATGCCATTTGTGATCGCCTACACGTCGGTCGTCTACTGGGTGTTTCGCCACCGTGTCGTCGAGGGCGCGAGCGCCTATCACTGAGGGCCGAGATCGCGACGTCCTCTCGACACGCGCCCACGCTGACAGATGCTCCCACGCCGACCGATGCGTCGCACGATGACGAGCGCGTCGCGGCCGGGGCGGGCGTAGCGGCGGCCCTTCGCTTCGCGGGGCGTTTTTCCAACCGATGGCTGCCGCCTGCCGACGTCGGACGACTATAATCGGATTGCCGGGCGCCGCGTGCGGCCTTGTGCAATCGCGACGGGGGTGCGCGGACCGACGCGACGGTCGGTCGCGGCCCCACCAGGGCGCACGCGCTGGACGCGGCCCGTGTGGCCCGGATCGCGGCGCCGCGTGACGCCAGCGACGGCGGAAACGAAACGATGCGCCGCCGGCGACGCGCGCGGCGCGCACGGCGCAGCAGGCTCGCGCCGCAAGGCTTCTGACGGATGGATACGGGACGATGAGACACACGCTGACCTTTTGCCTGATCCTCGTGGGTTTTGCCGCCTGGTCGCGCAGCGACGATTCCGAACCGCGGCCCGCATCGCGAGCGGCCGATCGCCAAGCCGCGCCGCCGACCGCGCCCGTGTCGGCCGCCGCGGCCGGACCAACGACGCGAGGATCGAC